>NZ_JBFUEY010000019.1:0-225908 GCF_056403715.1 Mesorhizobium sp. P2_F5
GTAGGCTCCGGCTTACTTATAAGGTTGACGCGGGGTGGAGCAGCCCGGTAGCTCGTCAGGCTCATAACCTGAAGGTCACAGGTTCAAATCCTGTCCCCGCAACCAAATCAAAAGGCCCGCCTCGTGCGGGCCTTTTTGTATTTGGCGGTCGGCCGACTTGAGTCCTCGCCAAGGTCCACAAGGACGGGGAGCCAACGCCGCTAAAACGCTCCACAACAAAAACTCCCCCGTTCCCCAAGTCTTCCGGCGCCGAATTTCTCGAAACGAACTTCCTTGTCGGTGGCCCTTGCAGTCCGGCGCGTAGTTGGAATGGGTCCAGGCTGATGTTCGCAGTCGCCATCACACCCAAGCGAAAATTAGATCGCAGTGAACCCGATTGGCTCCCGGCTCTGCCCGACACGGCAACCGCGACCGTTGTTTGCGACGAGAATGGCGGCTGGTGACCAGGCGTGAATCTTCGATCCGCGCCGGCGCGATTGTGACCGGCAGCATTTCGATGTCGCGGAACCAGGCGGCGGATGGTTATCTCGCCGGGAGATCGTAGGAATGCGAGCGTGCCGCTAATTATCGCCATCTATTTCTATTGGTCCTGGTCGCCATCAGAATCTCCAGGAGGTCGCCATGCCCTACGACGCTCTGAACGACCATTACGAGGGCTTCATCAGGAAGCAGCTCGAATCAGGGCGTTACAACAATGCCAGTGAGGTTGTTCGCGCCGGCCTGCGTATGCTTGAGGATTTCGAGGCGGAGCGGGAGAGATGGCTGCGCGAGGAAATCCCGGCGCGCCTGACCGAGCTCCAACAGGATCCGTCGAAGGGTATTCCTGCCGAGACAGTTTTTCGCGACTTGAGGCGCGGCATCGCGCGAAGCAGTTGAAAGCTAAGTATCGGATCGTCTTCCACCCAGGGCGTAAGGCTGAACTCGGACAGCTCTATGACGACATAGCTGACCGCGCGTCGCCGGTGATCGCTTCGAATTTCATTGTCGGCATCCGCGATCATTGCTTCGGCTTCTCGACTTCTCCGCACCGCGGCACAGTGGGTTCAAGTCTGGCCCGCGGATTGTCGGCTACCGGCGCGCCGTCAGCGTCGCTCGCATTCGATGGTGATGATGCGTTGATCCCGGGCGGCTTTCCCGCCGGCCGGAACATCATGGCGGAATTGCTGGAAGGCCGGCTCTGAAGCGCTGCTCAGGTTGGCGTGGCCGGCGACATTCGCCAAAGCAGGGCAGGTGATTTTGACGCTGATGGCACACGTCCGCCGCCGAAGGGGGGAGCCTCCGTAGCGCAGCACCACTCATAATTTCAGCCAAGCCAACTCACGAATTTCAGCCCCGTGGATATCTCCGCGAGAAATCGAAAAAACATCGTGGAATGGAGTTGACAGTTTGAGTGGGTGGCGACTATATACGCCTCACGAACGAGGGCGGTGCGCCGCTGGCGGCGAAGCAGTTTGCTTCTGAATAAGCCCTTGTGAGAATTCAAGAGAGCCGCGTAAGCGACACTCGGGCTGAACCTCTTATTCCGCCAGGGATAAGAGGTTCGAACGAGACTTTGGCGGACACGTTTTGAGAGAATAAAGTCTACCAAGGCACGCAAGTGTCTAGGTGTGAATGTTCTCGTCAATTCAAAGCGTGACCAGATAAAAGCCAATCAAAGTTTCAAAACTTGAGAGTTTGATCCTGGCTCAGAACGAACGCTGGCGGCAGGCTTAACACATGCAAGTCGAGCGCCTCGCAAGAGGAGCGGCAGACGGGTGAGTAACGCGTGGGAATCTACCCATCTCTACGGAACAACTCCGGGAAACTGGAGCTAATACCGTATACGTCCTTCGGGAGAAAGATTTATCGGAGATGGATGAGCCCGCGTTGGATTAGCTAGTTGGTGGGGTAATGGCCTACCAAGGCGACGATCCATAGCTGGTCTGAGAGGATGATCAGCCACATTGGGACTGAGACACGGCCCAAACTCCTACGGGAGGCAGCAGTGGGGAATATTGGACAATGGGCGAAAGCCTGATCCAGCCATGCCGCGTGAGTGATGAAGGCCCTAGGGTTGTAAAGCTCTTTCAACGGTGAAGATAATGACGGTAACCGTAGAAGAAGCCCCGGCTAACTTCGTGCCAGCAGCCGCGGTAATACGAAGGGGGCTAGCGTTGTTCGGAATTACTGGGCGTAAAGCGCACGTAGGCGGATATTTAAGTCAGGGGTGAAATCCCGGGGCTCAACCCCGGAACTGCCTTTGATACTGGGTATCTCGAGTCCGAGAGAGGTGAGTGGAATTCCGAGTGTAGAGGTGAAATTCGTAGATATTCGGAGGAACACCAGTGGCGAAGGCGGCTCACTGGCTCGGTACTGACGCTGAGGTGCGAAAGCGTGGGGAGCAAACAGGATTAGATACCCTGGTAGTCCACGCTGTAAACGATGGAAGCTAGCCGTTGGCAAGTTTACTTGTCGGTGGCGCAGCTAACGCATTAAGCTTCCCGCCTGGGGAGTACGGTCGCAAGATTAAAACTCAAAGGAATTGACGGGGGCCCGCACAAGCGGTGGAGCATGTGGTTTAATTCGAAGCAACGCGCAGAACCTTACCAGCCCTTGACATCCCGGTCGCGGTTTCCAGAGATGGGAACCTTCAGTTCGGCTGGACCGGTGACAGGTGCTGCATGGCYGTCGTCAGCTCGTGTCGTGAGATGTTGGGTTAAGTCCCGCAACGAGCGCAACCCTCGCCCTTAGTTGCCAGCATTAAGTTGGGCACTCTAAGGGGACTGCCGGTGATAAGCCGAGAGGAAGGTGGGGATGACGTCAAGTCCTCATGGCCCTTACGGGCTGGGCTACACACGTGCTACAATGGTGGTGACAGTGGGCAGCGAGACCGCGAGGTCGAGCTAATCTCCAAAAGCCATCTCAGTTCGGATTGCACTCTGCAACTCGAGTGCATGAAGTTGGAATCGCTAGTAATCGCGGATCAGCATGCCGCGGTGAATACGTTCCCGGGCCTTGTACACACCGCCCGTCACACCATGGGAGTTGGTTTTACCCGAAGGCGCTGTGCTAACCGCAAGGAGGCAGGCGACCACGGTAGGGTCAGCGACTGGGGTGAAGTCGTAACAAGGTAGCCGTAGGGGAACCTGCGGCTGGATCACCTCCTTTCTAAGGAAGAACCTTAATGGAAACGCTCACTCGTTGAGCCTCTGCCTTTCGGTTCTCTTGGAACAAGACGGCAAAGAGTCACTTTGACCGTCGCGCATACCTTAAGCGGGTCTGCCGCCTTCGTTTCTCTTTCTTCAGCGAATGACTTTGACTTGCGCTCGCGCGCCGTACCGGCCTTCGGCCTGGCGCTCCGCGAGGGCGCGGCACGAGCCGCGACGGCCGGTTGGCCTTGCGAGACGTGCGTCTCGTTGGCGAAAGCCGATCTACGGCGCAGTCTAAGGGCTTGTAGCTCAGTTGGTTAGAGCGCGCGCTTGATAAGCGTGAGGTCGGAGGTTCAAGTCCTCCCAGGCCCACCATCTCCTCGATCTCTGCCATCTTCTTGATGGTTCTATCGGGAAAACAATCAGGGGCCGTAGCTCAGCTGGGAGAGCGCCTGCTTTGCAAGCAGGATGTCGTCGGTTCGATCCCGTCCGGCTCCACCACTCGCGCAATCCGCAGGATTGTCGCTTCCAGCCGCCACGTCGCGGTTTGGCTAGCGCGCAATCCGCAAGGATTGTCGCGTCTTCTTCGGAAGAGGTGTCGAGTAGAGATGAGACAAAAGTCATTCGTAAAAAAGGTTTGCGGCGAGCAACTAGCTCTCCGCCTGTTCTGTTTTGACATCGTAAAGAGAAGATTTGTTCGAACTTCATGAGCCGAAAGGTTCGTGATTTGTCGCGGGAGACGCTCAATCTCCCGCATATGATGGGTTTGCCTAACCGCGCCCTCGAACCGATCTCGAGAAGCTGGTCTTTTTGTGCCAATGACATCGAATTGGATCCCGCACAGGATCTGGTTCAGGCGACAATTCCTTCGGAATTGCGCGGACGCTAACCTCGCAAGGGGAAGGCTGAAGCGACAATCCCTTCGGGATTGCGCGGGTGGGCATTGGCAATGAGAACGATCAAGTGTCTTAAGGGCAATTGGTGGATGCCTTGGCATGCACAGGCGATGAAGGACGTGATACGCTGCGATAAGCTACGGGGAGGTGCGAATACCCTTTGATCCGTAGATTTCCGAATGGGGAAACCCACCTAAGGTACTTGGAAAATCAGAGCTGCAGGGTGACGCGAAATCCCAAAAGGATTGAGTGTTAAGCGACGATCTCTTTGAGATCGCGCAGACTTGCTGCTGTGGTTTCCAAGTATCGATAATAGGTAACTTATCCTGAATACATAGGGATAAAGTGGCGAACGCGGGGAACTGAAACATCTAAGTACCCGTAGGAAAGGACATCAACCGAGACTCCGGAAGTAGTGGCGAGCGAACCCGGACCAGGCCAGTGGCGATTGAGAGACAAGCGGAACCTTCTGGAAAGTAGGGCCATAGTGGGTGACAGCCCCGTACGCGTAATGCAATCAATCGTCCTCGAGTAAGGCGGGACACGTGAAATCCTGTCTGAAATTGGGAGGACCACCTTCCAAGCCTAAGTACTCGTGCATGACCGATAGCGAACTAGTACCGTGAGGGAAAGGTGAAAAGCACCCCGACAAGGGGAGTGAAAGAGTACCTGAAACCGATTGCCTACAAACAGTGGGAGCCCGCAAGGGTCACCACGTACCTTTTGTATAATGGGTCAGCGACTTAGTGTGACGAGCAAGCTTAAACCGATAGGTGTAGGCGCAGCGAAAGCGAGTCTGAACAGGGCGTTCAGTTCGTCGCATTAGACCCGAAACCGAGTGATCTAGCCATGAGCAGGTTGAAGGTAAGGTAACACTTACTGGAGGACCGAACCCATAACTGTTGCAATAGTTCGGGATGACTTGTGGCTAGGGGTGAAAGGCCAATCAAACTCGGAAATAGCTGGTTCTCCGCGAAATCTATTTAGGTAGAGCGTCGACCGAATACCCCAGGGGGTAGAGCACTGGATGGGCTAGGGGTCCTCACCGGATTACCAAACCTAACCAAACTCCGAATACCTGGGAGTACTAGTCGGCAGACACACGGCGGGTGCTAACGTCCGTCGTGAAAAGGGAAACAACCCTGACCTACAGCTAAGGTCCCCAAGTTATGGCTAAGTGGGAAAGGATGTGAGGATCCCAAAACAACCAGGATGTTGGCTTAGAAGCAGCCATCATTTAAAGAAAGCGTAACAGCTCACTGGTCTAAATAAGGGTCTTTGCGCCGAAAATGTAACGGGGCTAAAGCCATACACCGAAGCTTAGGGTTTGGTCCGCAAGGGCCAAGCGGTAGCGGAGCGTTCTGTAAGCTGATGAAGCCATACCCGTGAGGGGTGGTGGAGGTATCAGAAGTGCGAATGCTGACATGAGTAACGTAAGGGGAGTGAGAGACTCCCCCGCCGAAAGACCAAGGGTTCCTGCTTAAAGCTAATCTGAGCAGGGTTAGCCGGCCCCTAAGACGAGGCGGAAACGCGTAGTCGATGGGAACCACGTTAATATTCGTGGGCTTGGAGGTAGTGACGGATCGCACAAGTTGTCCAATCTTATCGGATTGAACGGGCAGCGGAGCGGTTCCAGGAAATAGCTCCTCCTTATAAACCGTACCCGAAACCGACACTGGTGGTCAGGTAGAGTATACCAAGGCGCTTGAGAGAACTATGCTGAAGGAACTCGGCAAATTGCACGCGTAACTTCGGAAGAAGCGTGACCCTTTTCTACGCAAGTAGAGGAGGGTGGCACAGACCAGGGGGTAGCGACTGTTTATCAAAAACACAGGGCTCTGCGAAGTCGCAAGACGACGTATAGGGTCTGACGCCTGCCCGGTGCTGGAAGGTTAAGAGGAGGGGTGCAAGCTCTGAATCGAAGCCCCAGTAAACGGCGGCCGTAACTATAACGGTCCTAAGGTAGCGAAATTCCTTGTCGGGTAAGTTCCGACCTGCACGAATGGCGTAACGACTTCCCCGCTGTCTCCAGCATAGACTCAGTGAAATTGAATTCCCCGTGAAGATGCGGGGTTCCTGCGGTTAGACGGAAAGACCCCGTGCACCTTTACTATAGCTTTACATTGGCATTCGTAGTGGCATGTGTAGGATAGGTGGTAGGCTTTGAAACCTGGGCGCCAGCTCAGGTGGAGCCACCCTTGAAATACCACCCTTATTACTATGGATGTCTAACCGCGGCCCGTTATCCGGGTCCGGGACAATGTATGGTGGGTAGTTTGACTGGGGCGGTCGCCTCCTAAAGAGTAACGGAGGCGCGCGATGGTGGGCTCAGAACGGTCGGAAATCGTTCGCTGAGTGCAATGGCATAAGCCTGCCTGACTGCGAGACTGACAAGTCGAGCAGAGACGAAAGTCGGTCATAGTGATCCGGTGGTCCCGCGTGGAAGGGCCATCGCTCAACGGATAAAAGGTACGCCGGGGATAACAGGCTGATGACCCCCAAGAGTCCATATCGACGGGGTTGTTTGGCACCTCGATGTCGACTCATCGCATCCTGGGGCTGGAGCAGGTCCCAAGGGTATGGCTGTTCGCCATTTAAAGCGGTACGTGAGTTGGGTTCAGAACGTCGTGAGACAGTTCGGTCCCTATCTGCCGTGGGTGTAGGAATATTGAAAGGATCTGTCCCTAGTACGAGAGGACCGGGATGGACGGATCTCTGGTGGACCTGTTGTGGCGCCAGCCGCATAGCAGGGTAGCTATATCCGGACGGGATAACCGCTGAAGGCATCTAAGCGGGAAACCCACCTTAAAACGAGTATTCCCTGAGAACCGTGGAAGACGACCACGTTGATAGGCCGGGTGTGGAAGAGCGGCAACGCTTGAAGCTTACCGGTACTAATAGTTCGATCGGCTTGATCGTTCTCATTCCTTATGCTCATTTGACGAAGTCAAATGGTTTGTTCTCACTCACGCTTGTTCCGCCCTGCGGGCGGCGCTACGTGGGTGCGGCGCATCAGCGCCGGCGGTCGGTCGACCTTGCGGAGCTTCGCTTCGAAAGGCGCCAAGATCAAAGAACGTCCAAGGCACACAAAGACCAGCGAACAGCTCCGAGAGAGCAAGAGTAGGGACTTCCCTATTCGCTACTCCCTCATCGCTATTCGCTCAAAAAGCTTCTCGAACAACGTGCGTTTTGCCGACCTGGTGGTTATGGCGGAGCGGCTGCACCCGATCCCATTCCGAACTCGGCCGTGAAACGCTCCAGCGCTGATGGTACTTCGTCTCAAGACGCGGGAGAGTAGGTCGCTGCCAGGTCTGCCAAACGCACGTTGAACTCACATCCAGAAATTGGATGGAGTGGAATCTTCTCTTTTACGATAGGCCCGCCAAACGGGAGTTCGGGCCGCGCAAGCGGCCCTTTCATTTGGCGGCTCTTCTAATCCGGTAGGCTCCGGCTTACTTATAAGGTTGACGCGGGGTGGAGCAGCCCGGTAGCTCGTCAGGCTCATAACCTGAAGGTCACAGGTTCAAATCCTGTCCCCGCAACCAAATCAAAAGGCCCGCCTCGTGCGGGCCTTTTTGTATTTGGCGGTGTGATCTGCCGGTGCCGGAAATCTACAGCCAGGTCGTCATCGCGACAGGAAGCAAGCTGGTGTTCGTCTCGGGCCAACAGCCGGAAGACATACACGGCAAGCTCGTTGGCCATGGTGATTTCGCAGTCCAGGCGCGCCTGGCGTTCGGGAACCTTGGCCGTGCGCTTGCCGCCGTCGGCGCGCGGCCTGAGCACGTCTGCAAGATCACAATTTACATCGTCGATTACAAACGCGACGAACACGTGCCGGTCATCGAACAGGCCCAGATCGAGCTGTTCGGGGAGCACAAGCCAGCAAACGTGGTGGTCGGCATAGCTGTGATGTCTCCTGGCTACCTGATAGAGGTCGATGCGATCGCGGTCATCGACTCCTAGGGCTAAGTGAGGACGCGTCAAGCCGCCAAAGTCGCCTGAAGCGAACATCCTTTTCTGCCGCCTGCCGAAGCCGCTTGTCAGCGGTCTGCTCGACCTCGGGTTTCACTTCTACCACGACCGAAGACGTCGCCGATCTGGTCGGAGCGGCTTCATCCCTGCAGCATGGCAGGAAATCCGCCTCGACCGCATAGCGCCAACCAGCGTTATCAGTAAGGCTTGGCTTACTTTCTGATCCTGGCTCAGATCCAAAACGGCCCGCTCTGTGCGGGCCGTTTTCGTTTGTGGCCGTTGCCACTCAATTCCGCAACGATGCCTGATAGACCAGCGAGGTCCAGCTATTGCTCGACGCGAGGTGGCAATAGAGCAGCGCCAGCGCGCCGGATTTCCTCAGATCGAGAAATGCGTCGTCGCTCAATTTGTTGAAGGCCGGCTCGTCGATCACCTGGAAGTCGGTGAGGTTGAGGGTCTCGCCGCCCTCCAGCGTCACCTTGCTCTGGCGCGGTGCGAACAGGCCGTGCGCGTCGATCTTGTCGATCATGGCCCGCGTCGCATTGAAGTCGGTCTGGAACTGGCTGCAGAAGGCGAGCGCCTGTTTCGAGGCCTCGGCCGGCTCATTGCCGTCGAAGAAGGGCGCGACCTTGTCGCCGTCTGCGCGCGATGATGCCTGATCAACGACGCGATCGCTGGTGCGGTCTATGCACAGTGTCAGGCGGCCTGTCGTCTTCGATTCATCGGCGAGGATGAAGGGATAGCGGCGGACATAGGCGGGAATGTAATGCGGCTCCGCCCATTTGCCGTTGGCGCCGACGAACAGGTTCTGGTCCTGGCGCAGGCCGGTGATGATGACAGGCGCCTTGGCGGCGCCAATGAAGACGATGGGGTAGGAGCGCATCGCCGCCGGCATTTCAGAGGCGACCACGGGTATTGCGTGCGCGGTGCGGGCAAAGGAGAAATCGGCCCGCGCGGCCAAGCCAAGCGAACCGTGCCGCAGCGGATTGAGTGCCTCGGGCTTTGCGTAGAACAATGGCAACGCGTTGACCGCCGGGGCCGGGGCCGTCTCCTGTTTCGCATCGGTCATCGTCGTTGCTCTCCTCTTGCGCCCAACCCGGGTTTAGGCCCGCAGCGGCTAGGGTGCAATGTGCTGCCAGCGCCTATGGGCAGCTTGTCGCCGAGCGGCGACATTTGCGGGCAAGGCAGGCAATTCAAGGCGAGCGAGCGGCACGGCATCGGCTGACGCAAAGCCCTGCCGCATCACCTCACACGTGCTTGCGGCCGCCGCTCTCGCGGAACCAGCTGTCGGGGTAGGGATACCACCAGTCCTGGATTGCCGGCTTGTGGTCGATGATCACCATCTTCGAGCGGCGGAAGGCATCGAGCCCCTGCCGGCCGAGCTCGCGGCCAAGGCCTGAGGCCTTCCAGCCGCCGAAGGGCAGGGCGTCATTGTCGATCAGCGGATTGTTGACCCAGACCATCCCGGCTTCGAGCCGTTCGGCCGCCTCATGCGCCTCGGCGAGATCGGTAGTGAACACCGAGGCGCCGAGCCCGAAAGGACTGTCATTGGCAAGCCGGATCGCCTCGTCGAAATCCTTCACGCGGCAGATCGCGGCGACCGGCCCGAAACACTCCTCGCGCACGATCGCCATGTCGGGGGTGACGCCGGTCAAGATCGTCGGCTCGTAGAACCAGCCCACATTGTGCGCTGGCGGGATGCGGCCTCCGGTGACTGCTTTGGCGCCGTTGCGAATGGCGTCGTCGACCAGGCGCATGACCTTGGCCCGGGCGGCCTCGCTGACCAGCGGGCCGATCTCGGTCTTTTCCATGCCGTTGCCGATGCGCAGCGCTAGCGTTCTTTCGGCGAACAGTTCGACGAAGCGATCATGCACCGAATCGACAACGAAGAAGCGCTCGGCCGAAGTGCACACCTGGCCGCTGAGGTGGAAGGCGGCGGTGACAGAACCGGCTGCCGCGACGTCCAACGGGGCGTGCTTGCTGATGATCAGCGGATCGCTGCCGCCGGCCTCGATGACGCAAGGCTTCATGCGTTCGGCGCAGGCGACGGCCACCGCCTTGCCGGCGGCGACCGAGCCGGTGAAGGCAACGGCGTGGGTGCGGTCGGAAGCGATCAATGCCTGCGCGGTGGCGGCTGCGCCGGGCAGGCAGGAGACAAGTCCCTGCGGCAGCGAGCGGAACACCATCATGTAGTCGAGCGTGGACAGCGTCGTCGCCTCGGCCGGCTTGATGACGCAGGCATTGCCGGCGGCAAGCGAGGCCGCGACCGTCCAACACATCAACAGGATCGGGAAATTGTAGGGCATGATGTGGACGGAGACACCATACGGCTCGTAGCGCGCATACTGGAACGAGCCGGCCTGAGTCGTGCCGGCGACCTTGCCTGCATCGTCGCGCGCCATTTCGGCATAGTAGCGGAAGATCGGCGCGCAATTGGCGATCTCGCCGATCGCCTCTGGGTAAGGTTTCCCCATCTCGCGCACCATCAGCTCGGCGCAGCGGGTGAAATCGGCCGCCTCGATGGCGTTGGCGACCGCATGCAGATGCTTTGCCCGACTCTTGGCGTCGAGTTTTTTCCAGGCGGCTTGCGCCTTGGTCGCTGCGGTGAGTACGGCGTCGATCTCGCTGTCGCTGGCCGCAGAAATCGCGCCAACGGTTTCCAGCGTCGCGGGGTTGATCACCGGTTTTGCCGCGCCGGTCATCGGCCGGTAGTCCGGATTGACGAAGAAGGTCGGCCGGTCAGCGGAGAAATCCATGGTCTTCCTTTCAGGTCCGCTCAGCGGATCATGTAGACCTTCTTGATCGTCTCATGGACGGTGCAGACGCCTTTCCAGTCCTGCGGAAAGAACGCCGCCGTGTCCGGCTCGATCTCGATGACCTCGCCGGACTCATGGACATAGGTGCAGCGGCCCTCGAGGAAGTGGCAGAACTCGTCGCGGGTGACATGGCAGTGCCACTTGCCGGGGGTGCAGACCCAGAGGCCGCATTCGGAGCGGCCTTCCGGACCCTTGTAGAGCAGCTTGCCCGAAGTGTGGGACTCTCCTTCGATCATGGTCGGGATGACGCCCCAGTCGACGAGGTCGGTGATGGCGAGCGGCGATTTCATGATGGGCGTGGTCATAGCGATTTCCTTGAAAAAGAGCTCAGCGGCACATGAAGGCCTTGGTCAGCGTTTCAATGATGACGGAGATGCCGGTCCAGCCGGCGGGGAAGAAAACAAGCGTGCCGGCCTCGACTGGGACCTCCTCGCCATTCTCGTGGACATAAGTCCCATGGCCGGACAGGAAATGGCAGAACTCGTCGGCGGCAAAGGTGACTTTTCGCGAGCCCGGCGTGCACGACCACAGACCACATTCACTCGATCCGTCCGGGTTCTGCGACAGGATCTTGCCCGAGGCGCGCGGTGAGCCGGCAAGTGTGTTGCTGCCGGCGCCCCAATCCTCCAGTTGCACGGTTGAGGCCTTTGGCAAATGCGGTGTCGGCATGTTGTGAAGCTCCGTTGCTGCAGGTCCTTGCTTGAGCATGATCTCGTCCGAAACCGGTTCCCACCTTTCGGGATCATGCTCAGGCCAGCATGTAGACGTTGCGCATGGTCTCATGCACGGTGCACTCGCCCGTCCAGCCGGCGGGGAACATGACCACGGTCCCGGCGGAGACTTCTATCACTTCGCCGACATCCGATCGGTAGGTCGCGCGGCCGGCGACGAAATGGCACAATTCATCGCGCGGGATCGAGAGGCGCCAGCGGCCGGGCGTGCAGACCCAGATGCCGGATTCGGGCTGGTTGTTCGGCCCCTTGTGAACGAGCTTGCCCGTCGAGTACGAAGCACCGTCCAGCGCATCCGGTTGGACGCCCCAGTCGACGAGGTCGGTGCGGGAGGAAGCCTGATAGAGGTGCGGAGCCGACGAGGTCACAGCAACTTCTCCAGCAGCCCGGCAGCCTTCTGCGGACCGTTCTGCGCCTGCATCTGCGCCGAGGTCTTCGCCAGCTTGGCCCTCATCTTCGGATCGGTCAGGCAGGTCTCGATCCTGCTGATCAGCTGGGCATCGCTCCAGTCATAGCGCGGCATGCCGAAGCCGTGGCCGGTTTCCTGGACCCTTGTGGCGTTGTCGTGGCCGTCCCAGACATACGGCATGATGATGGCCGGCTTGCCGAAATAGAGGCACTCGGTGAACGAGTTGTTGCCGCCATGGTGGATGACGGCATCGACCTGCGGGATGACCGACGGCTGCGGAAACCAGCTGTCGACGATGACGTTGCCGGGCACATCGGTATACTGGTCCCTGTAGCCGCCGACATTGACCAGCGCGCGGTAGCGGGTCTTGCCCAGCGTCGCGATGATGCGCTTCAACAAATCGACATCGCCGGCGCCGAGGCTGCCGAAGGAGACATAGAGCAGCGGCCCGTCATTGTTCTCGGCGAAGGTCGGTACCGTGTAGGGTTTCTCCTGCCGGACGCAGCCCTCGAGATACTGGAACTTCGCCGGGTCGAGCGGGTGTCGGCGCTTGAATTTTGCCGCTTCGGGGTAGAGCAGCAGATTGAGATAGGGCGAGGCCTCGAAGAACTGGCCGACCGGATAGGGCGCCTCATTGTTGGCGGTGAGGAAAGCGTTGAAGTCGTCATGGATCGGCTTGATCACCGCGTTGAAATGGTCGCGGTAGCGCTGATGGCCGACATGGTCGTTCTCGCCGCAGCCCGACAGATGCGGCGGGATGTCGTCATCCTCGATCTCGTTTTCGGAGCAGGAGATGACGCGCACCCACGGCTTGCCGAACTGTTTTATGGCCGGAAACAGGATGACGTTGTCGACGCAGATCACATCCGGCTTGATGGCGGCCAGCACGCGCGGCAGATCCTTCTGCGCCCATTTGGCGCTGTCGACGATCGCGGTCCAGCAATCCTTCACATAGTTGTCGACCTGGTCGTAGGGCGATTTGCGGAAGTTCGGGATGTGGCCGTTGATGAAGTCCTCCCAGAATTTGGCCATCTGCTCGGGCGGCATCGGCTCCGACAGGTTCACCGGGTGCGCCTCGAAGCCGTAGCCCTTGTAGACATCGACAAAGCCGGGGTCGGACAGGAACACAGCCTTGTGGCCGCGCGCCTCGACCGCCTGGGCGATGCCGACGGAATTGAGCGCCGGGCCGTAGGCCGCTTCGGGAAAAAAGGCGATCGTCTTCTGCGCCATCAAGCTTCTCCTATTCCTCAAAAATTCTGACATCGGCGGCGTCCCAGCCGAGTTCGACCTGGTCGCCCGACGACACCGGCCGGCGGTCGGCGGCATCGGCGGTGACGCGCACCAGGAACGGTTTTGGCGACAACGGCGTGCGGACATGCAACTGCAGGTCGAGCCCATGATAGGCCAGCGCCTCGACCGTGCCGGTGGTGCGGTTGGCGGTCTCGGGTGACGGGAACAACCGGATGCGTTCGGGCCGGACCGAGGCTACCGCTGATGCGCTTGGTGCAAGCGTGGCGGGTACCTTGCCTGCAATGCGCGCGCCGTTCGTGGCGATCACGCCATCGGCTGATACCTTGCCCGGCACGAAATTCATCACCCCGATGAAGTCGGCGACGAAACGGTCGGCGGGATGTTCGTAGATCGCGTGCGGGGTGTCGCATTGCAGCAGTCTGCCGTCCTTCAGCACCGCCATGCGGTCGGCCATGACCAGCGATTCCTCCTGGTCATGGGTGACGATGACAAAGGTGATGCCGACCTCGTGCTGGAGGCGCTTCAGCTCCAGCTGCATGGCGCCGCGCAGCTTCTTGTCGAGCGCGCCGAGCGGCTCGTCGAGCAGCAGCAGGCGGGGCCGCTTGACCAGCGCGCGGGCGAGCGCGACGCGCTGCTTCTGGCCGCCGGACAATTGCTCCGGCTTGCGGTCGGCGAATGGGACGAGTTCGGTGGTGGCCAGGATGGCATCGACGCGGGAGCGTATTTCGGCTGCTGGCAAGCGCTCCATTTCGAGGCCATAGGAGACATTGGCGCGGACGCTCATATGCGGGAACAAGGCGTAGGACTGGAACATCAAATTGACCGGCCGCTTGTTGGGCGGAATTCTCGCGATGTCACGGCCGTCGAGCAGGATACGGCCGTCCGTGGGCGTCTCGAAACCGGCAAGCATGCGCAGCAGCGTGGTCTTGCCACAGCCGGAAGGGCCGAGCAGCGCGAAGAACTCATTCTCCCTGATGTCGAGCGAGATGCCGTCGACGGCGGTGACCCGGCCGAAATTCTTCGACACATGATCGATGGCCAGCAGCGTGCGCGGTTCGCTCATTGGCCGATGATCCCACGGTTGAGCCGCTGCGACAGGGTGAGCGCGGTGATCGAAACCGCCATGACGATGGTCGCCAGTGCGTTGATCTCCGGCGTGATGCCGAAGCGGATCATGGCATAGATCTGCATCGGCAGCGTGGTCGAGGCGCGACCGGCGCCGGCGGTGAAGAAGGCGATGATGAACTCGTCGACCGAGAGCGTGAAGGCAAGTAGTGCGCCGGCGATCACCGCCGGCAGGATGACCGGCAAGGTCACGCGCCGGAAGGTGGTGACGGCCGAGGCGCCGAGATCGGCGGAGGCTTCGACGATCGACCAATCAAAACTCTTCAGACGGGCGCGCACCACCGAACAGACGAAGGCGAGGTTGAAGACGACATGGGCGAGGATGATGGTGTGCAGGCCCATGGTCAAATTGAGCATGGAAAAGAACGACAGCAGCGCGATGGCCAACACGATGTCGGGGATGATCATCGGCGCGAAGATCAGCGCTTCGAGACCCTTGCCGTAGTGCCGGCGCATCTCGACGCCGATGGCCAGCAGCGTGCCGAGCAGCGTGGCGATTGCCGTCGACACCAGTGCCACAATCAGCGTGTTGAGCGCTGCGGACAGGATGGCGGAATTGCCCGCCAGCGAGGCATACCATTTCAGCGAAAAGCCGGACCACGCCGTCGGCAGCCCGCCCTCGTTGAAGGACAGCGCCACCAGCACGGCGATCGGGATGTAGAGGAAGGCGAAGACGAGAATCAGGATCGTCCGCATGCCGAGCGTACGGGTGAAGGAATGGGTCATCGCTGGCCTCCGACAATTGGGAGGCAAGCGAACGACCAGAGTCCTTCTCCCCGTTCACGGGGAGAAGATGCCGGCAGGCAGATGAGGGGCAGCGCTGAGCGTCGCAAAGGTTGACGCKGCCCCTCATCCGCCCCTTCGGGGCACCTTCTCCCCGTGAACGGGGAGAAGGTAAGGATCGCGCCGCGCTCAGCCATCGGCGTCACCCTTCGCCTCTGCCGCCCGTCCCGCGGCGCGGTCGGCGGCGAGCGCCTGTGCCATCAGCACCAGCAGCATGATGGCGATCAGCGCCATGGCGAGCGCTGCGCCGAAGGGCCAGTCATTGGCGGTCAGGAACTGGTCGTAGACGAGGTTGCCGATCATCTGGAAGCGGCCGCCGCCAAGCAGCGCCGGGGTGACGAAATTGCCGATCGACAGCACGAAGACGAAGACCGCGCCGGCGGCGATGCCGGGCACCGTCAGCGGCAGGATGACACGGCGAAATGTGGTGGCGGCGGAAGCACCGAGATCGCGCGAGGCTTCGGCCAACTCGGGGTTGAGGCGCGACAGCGGCGCGTAGCAGGCGAGGATGACGAAGGGCAGGTAATTGTAGACGAGGCCGGCGATGACGGCGCCTTCGGTGTAGAGCATCGACGGCGGCTCGCCTGTGTAACCGAACCAGCGCAAGAGCTGCGTAATCAGGCCTTCGCGGTTGAGCAGCACGATCCAGGCGTAGGTGCGGATCAGATAGTTCGACCAGAACGGCAGCACGGCGAAGAACAGGAACACCGGCTGCCACCGGCGCGGTGCGGCGGCGATCGCATAGGCGGCGGCATAGCCGATCACCACCGCGATCAGCGTCGCCGTGCCGGCGATGCGCGCCGATTTGAGGAAGATGCCGGCATAGAGCGGGTCGAAGACCAACCCGAAATTCTCCAGCGTGAAAGTGTAGTCGATGCCGCCATAGATGCCGCGCCGGAAGAAGGCGAGCGCCAGCACCAGCGCGCACGGCACCACCATCAGCGCGGTCAGCCAGACCAGCGCCGGGGCCATCAGCAGGGAGGAGCGGGAGGGTAGATGCTTCACGAGGCACCCCCCTCTGCCCTGCCGGGCATCTCCCCCTCAAGGGGGGAGATTAGCAGCCTTGACGTTCCGCTCACCTTAAGGCGCTGGAGGTTAGCGAAAGCGGTGCCACAGCCAATCTCCCCCCTTGAGGGGGAGATGGCCGGCAGGCCAGAGGGGGGCGCGAAGGAACGCAAGCTTGCTTCCAGCAATCGATCTTACTGCGCGGCCTTGATCTCGCTGACGATCTTGGAATAGTCGCGCTGGGCTTCGCCGACGTCACGCAGCTGTTCGAACTTGACGAGGTCGGCCACCGGCATCGCCATGTTGGGGAATTTGGCCAGGAAGTCGGCCGGCAGGCTTTCCATCGCCGGCTTGTTCGGCACTTTGTAGTCGATGTTCTGCGCCGCCCAGGCATGGTTCTTGGCGTCGAGCATGAAGTTGATGAACTTGAAGGCGTCGTCCTTGTGCTCGGACGCCTTCATCACCACCATCGTGTCGACCCAGAGATCCGAGCCCTCTTTCGGGATGACGTATTTGATCTCGGGCTTGTCGGCGATGCCGTAATTGCACCAGCCGTCCCAGGCCTGCACCATCAGCGCCTCGCCGGAGACCAGCTTCGAATAGAAGGTGGTGTCGTCATAGGCGAGCAGCGTCTTCTTGGCCGAGATCAGCAGGTCCTTGACCTCGGCCATCTTGGCCGGGTCGGTCTCGTTGACGGAATAGCCCTTGTCGAGCTGCCCGGCGGCCAGCAGCCAGCGGTCGGTTGCCAACATGGTGGTCTTGCCCTTGAGGTCGTCGGAGGGCGCCAGCAGGTCACTCCAGCTGGTGGGCGCTGTCTTGACCAGGTCCGAGCGGTAGCAGAGGCCCGTCGTGCCCCAGGTGTAGGGCACGGAGAAATTGTTGCCGACATCGTGCGGCAGCTTGGTCGCTTCGGGGTAGAGGTTGGCAAGGTTGGGGATCTTGGCGTGATCGACCGGCTCGGTCAGGCCGAGCTTGTTCAGCACCTCGGCGAAGGGCGAGGAGACGAAGACCACGTCATAGCCCTTGCCGCCGGCGGCAATCAGCTTGCCCATGATCTCTTCATTGGTGGCGTGCACCACCACTTCGCCGGAGACGCCGGTCGCGGTCTTGAAGGCGGCCATGGCGTCGGGCGCCATGTAGCCGTCCCAGTTGGAAATGACGAGGTCGGCGGCCATCGCCGGCGCCGAGAGCGTCAGAGCGAAGCCGAGAGCGATTGAAGATATATTGAGCGCACGGCGCCGCAGGCTGGTAGCGGTCATGGCAGACTCCCATTCGGTTTGATCGTCGAAATCATTTGCCGGACCAAAGCCGGCGACCCGTGCCGCTGCCTCGATCCTGTTCCCTCGGTCTTTTCTCGCCGATTGTGCTGACAGTACTATTGCAGAAAAAAGTACGTCAATCCATAATTTGCCAACCGACCGAGGAATCTGGCCGATTGCGCCCGTTCCGGCAGTCGGCCAAACCAATGCGGTCACATTCGTATTCGAGAATTGTCATGCAAGCCGTAGCCCGACGACCTCGCACCAACCACCTCGATCTGGCGCAGCGCATCCTGGATGTGGCGCGCCAGCGCGGCTTCGAGCCCGGCGCCCGCCTGCCCGAACAGCAGATCGCCTCGCTGTGTAATGTCTCGCGTACACCGGTGCGGGCCGCACTCAGCCTGCTCGCGGAGCGGGGCGTGGTACGCTGGGAGGCCGATACCGGTTATCATCTGGCGATCGACCTCGCTGCGCAGCCGGCCATCGCCGCCGAGCTTCCCAACGCCGAGGAAGACGAACTCGCCGAAGCCATCCTGCGCGACCGCTCGGCGCGCCGGCTGGACCAGACGGTGACCGTCGCGGGGCTGATGCGGCGGTATGATGCCGAGCGCAAGACGGTACTAAAAGCGCTTAACAAACTGACCGATGAGAATCTTCTGGACCGCGCACCTGGCCAGTCCTGGCTGTTCCGCCGCGCGCCCGACGATCCGGAGGCGCAAGGCGAAAGCTACGAGTTTCGGCTGCTGCTGGAGCCGGCGGCGATCCTAACACCCGGCTTTCGGCTTGACGGCACGCGGGCGGCAGCCTTGCGCCAGGGCATGGAAGCGCTGTCGGCATTGCCGGACGCCTCCTTCGACACGCGCGAGTTCCAGCGGGTGGACATGGATTTCCATGGAATGATCGCCGAGGGCTGCGCCAACCGCTTTGTGTCGGATGCTCTGGCCGATCATCTCCGCCTGCGCCGGTTGCCCGGCATCTATGCCGGCGTCAACGTCTTCCGGCTGCGGCAATCGCTGCGCGAGCATCTGAGCATACTCGACTATCTTGAAAGCCGGCAGTATGAGGTGGCTGCCGATCTGCTTCGCATCCACCTGCGGCTCTCCCGCAACCAGCGACCGCAAGCGGCCAGCCGCGGAGCTCCCGCACTGTTCGGCATGATCAGCCGGCCGGACTGAAGAGGAATAATTGACGCGTAAAGCCAGCCCGACCATCGCGCTGTTTCCCGAAGCCAGTTTCGGCGCCGCATTGAATTGCGTCGGTATCGCACAGGCATTGCGCGCACGGGGCGCCCGGCCCGTCTTCATCTGCCATGCCGGTTTCTCCGGCGTCTTTGCCGACTACGGTTTCCAGGAATACCAACTGCCGACCGACGAGCCGCTGAGCGACAGCGAGCGCCAGAGCTACTGGCAGGCATTTGTGCGCCGGCATCTGCCGCATTTCCGGCTGAGCCCGATCGACCAGCTCGAAACCTATGTCGCGCCGACCTGGCAGGCGATCGTCGACACCGCCGTCAACGCCGAGGCGCCGCTGCGGCAATTGCTGGCGCGGCTGAAGCCGGATGCGGTGGTGCTCGATAATGTCATCATGTTTCCTGCGATCGCCTCTGCCGGCTGTCCGTGGGTGCGTGTCGTCTCCTGCGCGGAAACGGAACTCCCGGATGCCGAGGTGCCACCTTACCTCTCAGGGATGGCTGCCGATGACCCGCAACGTGGGGCGTTCGAAGCGCGCTATCTCTCGGCATCGGCGCCGGCGCATGACCGCTTCAACCGTTTTCGCGCGGATGCCGGCCTGGCGCCTTTGCCCAAGGGCCTGTTCCTGGAGACATCGCCCGACCTCAATCTGCTGCTGACGCCAACGATCGTGCGGCGTGAGCGCGCCGGGCCGCTCGACCCCACACGCTTCGTGTATCTCGAAGGCTGCGTGCGTTCGGAAGGACCGTTCGAAGTGCCGGTGTTTCCGCGCAATGGCGGGCCGCTGGTTTATGTCAGCTTCGGCAGCCTCGGCGCCATGGATGTCGGGCTGATCGAGCGCATGCTCGCCGTCTTCGACAAATTGCCGGCTCGCTTCATCGTCAATGCCGGCGGGCTGCGCGACGCCTATCGCGCGGTGCCGGACAATGTCTATCTCGACGCCTGGTTTCCGCAGCCTTCAGTGGTGGCGAAGTCGGACCTGTTTATTCATCACGGAGGAAACAACAGCTTTTGCGAGGCGCTGCGGTTCGGCGTGCCGTCGCTGATCATGCCCTATTGTTGGGACGGTCACGACAATGCGCAACGCGCGGGAGAGACGGGCGTCGGCGACCATATCGGCCGCGACGCCTGGACCGAAGGGGGATTGGAGAGAGCCATTCTCGGCCTGCTGGCCGACGACGCCATGCGCGCCCGCCTCAGGGACAATGCTGCCAAGATGGCGCTGACCCCTGGAACGGATGTGGCCGCGCAAGCCATACTCTCTCTGATACGGACGTGAACAAAAATGCAGGACAAAAATACAAATACCGCTCTCTTCACCGGCAATGATCCCAAGAGCTGGCTCGCCCAGCACGGGATAAACGAAGTCGAGTGCCTGGTTCCCGATATGAATGGCGTGCTGCGCGGCAAGGCGCTGCCGACAGCAAAATTCCTCAAGGCGCTCGAAGATCGCGCTCTCTATCTACCAAGCAGCGCTTTCCTGGTCAGCATTGACGGCCGCTATTCCGGCTCGATCGACGAGGGCTTTGCCTATCAGGACCCGGATATGCGCATGGTGCCTGACGTCTCGACGCTCTGCCTGGCGCCGGGCGGCGGTGCCGGCAAAGCCTATGTCTTCGCCGATGCCTTCCACATGGACGGCAGGCCATGGATGGCCTCGCCACGTCATGTCTTGCGCGCCGTACTCGATCTCTACCGCCAGCGCGGCTGGCGCGCTGTGGTGGCGCCCGAGGTTGAATTCTATCTGACCGCGCCCAACCCAAACCCGGATCAACCGTTGACTGCACCGGTCGGCGCCAATGGCCGCGCCGAGGGTTCACAGCATCCCTATGACATGGTGGCGCTGGAAGAATTCGAACCGGTGATCCGCCGCGTCTATGACTATGCCGCGGCGGCCGGCCTGCCGCTCGACACGCTGATCCATGAATCCGGCACGGCGCAGCTGGAGATCAATCTGCTGCATGGCGACGCGGTGCCGCTGGCCGACCAGGTGCTGCTGTTCAAGCGGCTGACGCGCCAGGCGGCGCAACAGAGCGGCATGCACGCCACCTTCATGGCCAAGCCGATCGCGGCGCAGGCGGGCAGCTCGATGCACCTGCACATGTCCGTCATCGATGAGAAGACGGGCGCTGCACTGTTTGCCGACCGCGACGATGCCGACACCGAGATGTTCGGCCATTTCATCGGCGGCCTGCAGAAGTATGTGCCCGAGATCATGCCGCTGTTTGCGCCCAACGTGAACTCGTTCCGCCGCATCAGGCCAAACCACAGCGCGCCGGCCAACATCGAATGGTCGCATGACAACCGCTCCTGCGGTCTGCGCGTGCCGGCTGGCGGCCGTGCCGCAAGGCGGGTGGAAAACCGGTTGCCGGGTGCGGATTGCAATCCCTATCTGGCAATCGCCGGTTCGCTGCTTGCCGGCTATCTCGGCGTCAAGCAGAAGCTGGCGCGCTCGGCCGAGGCCTCGGGCAATGCCTACAAGATCAAGAGCACGTTGCCGAAAACCATGGAAGAGGCGCTCGACCGCTTCACCGCTTGCGAGCCCGTGCGGGCGTTGCTCGGCGAGGATTTCTTCCAGACCTATCTGCGCGTGAAAAGCGTCGAACTCGACTTGTTCCAGAGCGTGGTGACGAGCTGGGAACGCGACCACCTGCTCTTGAAGGTGTGATCATGGGCTCCAGTTCAACGGGTTTCAATTCCGGTCTCGATATCGGCAAATCCTATTATGTCGCCACTGCCAATCCGGCGCCGGATCATCCGACGCTGGTGGGCGATGTCGACGCCGACCTGGTGGTGGTCGGCGGCGGCTGCACCGGCCTGTCGGCCGCCCTTCACGCCGCCGAGCGCGGCCTGAAGGTGGTGCTGCTCGAAGGCGGTAAGATCGGCTGGGGCGCATCGGGCCGCAATGGCGGCCAGATGATCCCCGGCCTGCGCAAGGGCGCCAAGGGGCTGGTCAAGCTCTACGGCCCCGAGCGGGCGAAGGTGCTGTTCGACCTTGCCTTCGAGGCGCGCGGCCTGGTGCTCGACATCATCGAGCGCCATGCCATCGATTGCGATCTCAGGCTGACCGGCCATCTTGTCGGTGCGGTCAACGGCTCCGATCTCAAGGATCTCGAAGAGGAGGCCAAATGCCTCGAAAGCGTGATGAAGTTCCGCGACGTCGAGATCCTGTCGGCGGCGCAGGCACGCGGCAAGGTCGACACACCTTACCATGGCGCGATGTATGAGCCGCTTGGCGGCCACATGCATCCGCTGAACTACACGCTCGGCCTGGCCCGCGCGGCCGTGGCTGCCGGCGTCGTCATCCATGAGAATTCGGTGGCAACGAAGCTCGAGCGCGAGCCTTCGATCCGGGTCTCGACCTCAAAGGGTTCGGTCAGGGCCAAGCATGTGGTGCTGGCGGGCGATGCGCTGCTTCACGGGCTGGAGCCGCGCGTCAACAGCCGCATCATGCCGGTTGGCAACTATATCGTCGCCACCGAGCCGCTGGAGGGCAAGCGCAATGTCATCCCGGCCAATGTCGCGGTGTCCGACACACGCTTCGTCGTCAACTATTACCGCATGTCGGCGGACGGACGCCTGCTGTTCGGTGGCGGCGAGCGCTACACGCCGTCGCCGCCGGCCGACATTGCCGGCTTCGTGCGGCCGCACATGGAAGCCACGTTCCCGCAACTGAAGGGTTGCCGCATCGACCATGCCTGGGGTGGGCTGGTGTCGGTGACGACCTCCAGGCTGCCGCATGTCGGGCACTATGGCGAGGTCTATTTCGCGCATGGCTATTCCGGTAAAGGTGTCATCCTGTCGACCCTGTCGGGCAAGCTGCTCGCCGAAGCGATCACGGGTGACGCCTCACGGCTCGACCTGTTCTCGACGCTGACCCCGATGCCGTTCCCGGGCGGCACTGCATTGCGCGGCCCGCTCTATGTGCTGGGCATGTTGTGGTACGCCATGCGCGACCGCATCAAGCATTGAGGCTGCGGAGAGACGATGGAGAGGTTTTGCGCCGCGCTACGATGCGCGGGCAAGAAAGGTCTGGTAGTCGGATTTTGCCTGCAGCAAACGAAGGATGTTGTTGCGTGATCCGCGGATGTGCGCGCGGGTCAACTCGACGGCCCGCGCCGCGTCGCCAGCGCAGATGGCCTCGACGATCTCGAAGTGCTCGTCGCGGGCTATTCCCCATTCGTCCAGCCTGAGCAGTTCCATCCAGACATAGTGCTGGCATTTGTCGAGGATGCCGTTCAGCAAGCCACTTAGCATCACATTGCCGCTGATTTGAGCAATGGTGCGGTGGATGTCCATGCCGATCTGCAGTTCCTGGAACATGTCATCCGAACTGCGTGTCGGCAGCGCGGCCAGCCGCTCGCATTCCCGCACCATTTCGCGAAGGCGCTCCTTGTCCGCGGCCGTGACCTTGGCGGTCGCCAGCTCGGTCGCATAGCCGTCCAGCAATTCCCTGATCTCGAATGCCTCGCGGAACATATGGATGTCGAATTCCTTGACGAGGTAGCCCTGGCGCGGGCGGCCGACAACCAGGCCGTCCTGTTCAAGCCGGTTGAGCGCCTCGCGCACCGGCGTGCGGCTGACCTTTAACCTGATCGCCAGGTCGTTCTCGGTGACGCGCGCTCCGGGAGGTAG
The DNA here is from genome assembly GCF_056403715.1 of Mesorhizobium sp. P2_F5. NCBI lineage: Bacteria > Pseudomonadati > Pseudomonadota > Alphaproteobacteria > Hyphomicrobiales > Phyllobacteriaceae > Mesorhizobium > Mesorhizobium sp. P2_F5. The sequence goes on from NZ_JBFUEY010000019.1 coordinate 23,201, forward strand.
CTGTCCGGTGACGATCATCGCTTTCATCGATCCGTAAACGGATTCGCGAAGCGTGTTCTTTTTTCTCGTGGGCATTGCGATGTTCCGTCTCCCGTACCGGTCGTCGAGGCCTGATCCAAAAGGCCTTGCGCTGACGAAGTCACGCCCGGACGGCGTGGCTGCGAACCCTGCGAAGACCAAGGTGCATCTTCCGCCATGGCGCGGCAAGCCTGTTGGAAAAAGCGCGATCTTTCAAGTTGACATCCGTTTTCTGAGCAAGTTACATTCGAAATTGTATACAAAATAGAATGCCAGATCAACAAATGGCTTCAGGGGAACACGACGATGAGAAAATCAAGAGTTGTCAGCGCGTTAGCTGTGATTGGGATAACCATACCTGTTGCACAGGCGCTTGCCGCAGATACGATTGCGGTGGCTTCCTGGGGCGGTACTTATCAGGAAGCGCAGGCCAAGGCGTTCTTCAAGCCGACCGCCGATGCGCTCGGCATTACGATCAAGGAAGACACCACCAACGGTCTCGACGACGTCCGGCTTCAGGTAACCGGCAATGCCGTCAAATGGGACATCACCGAGCTTGGCGCGGATGAATGCGCGCGGGGCTCCAAAGAAGGCCTGTTCGAGAAGCTTGACTACAATGTCATCGACAAGAGCGGGATCAATCCGAAGCTTGTGCATGATGACTGGGTTGGCATCTCCTATACCTCGGTCGTGCTGATCTACAGGACCGATGTCTTCGGCGAAAAAGGACCGAAGACCTGGGCCGATTTCTGGAACGTCGAGAAGTTTCCCGGCCGGCGTGCACTGAGCGGAAGCCAGGCGACAGAAACGCTCAGCGTTGCAGCGCTTGCGAAAGGCATTCCCATCGACAAGGTCTATCCCGTAGACGTCGACGGCGCGCTGAAATCCGTCGACAAGATCCGCGGGCATATCGATGCCTGGTGGACCTCCGGCGCCCAGGCCATGCAGCTGGTCAAGGACGGCGAAGTCGACATGGCAAGCATCTGGAACGGACGCGCCGGCACCTTGAAGAAAGAAGGGGCTCCGGTCAGCTTCTCGTTCGATCAGGGTGTGCTGACAGCAGACTGCATGGTCATTCCCAAAGGTTCGAAAAACAAGGACATCGCTATGAAGGCGCTTGCCATGTTCGTGAGCCCGCAACTCCAGGCCAATCTGCCATTGTATGTCGACAATGGGCCAGTGAACGAGAAGGCTTTCGAAACCGGCAAGATTCCGCAGGAGAGGATCAAGGACATCAATTCCGCTCCCGAGAACGTCAAGAAACAAGTTCTGCAGGATGCGGAATTCTGGCGCGACAACCTCGTGGAGGCCACGGAGAAATTCGACAATTTGATCCAGCAGTGAGCAGGCCAATCGATGATTGGCTGATCCAGCGGGCCGACGCAGGTTCGATCGGCCCGCTATCCGCTTCGCGCCGCAAGTATCCGAAGGAGCACTGAAATTGTCCATTGCGCGTTCGGCGCCGCCGATCAACATCCGAGGGATCGCCAAGCGTTTTGGCAGCGTGCCAGTCCTCAGCGACCTCAACCTCGATGTGGCTCCCGGCGAATTCCTGACGCTTCTGGGTCCGTCGGGATCGGGCAAGACCACGCTGCTGATGATCTTGGCCGGGTTTGTCCGCGCCAATGCCGGAAGCATCGGCATTGGCGGCGAGGAAGTCATCGCCAAGCCGCCGCACAAGCGCAACATCGGCATGGTGTTCCAGAACTATGCGCTTTTCCCGCATATGAACGTCTTCCACAACATCGCCTTTCCGTTGAAGCAGCGCCGCACGCCCGCGGCGGAAACGGCCGAGCGCGTGGAGAAGGCGCTTGATCTGGTGCAGTTGCAGGGTCTGGCCGACCGTCGCGTCGACCAATTGTCGGGCGGACAGCGTCAGCGCGTCGCGCTGGCGCGGGCGATCGTGTTCGAGCCGCGCATCGTGCTGATGGACGAGCCGCTTTCGGCGCTCGACAAGGGGTTGCGCGAACATATGCAGATCGAGCTGCGCGGCCTGCACCGCCGGCTCGGCATGACCACTGTCTATGTGACCCACGACCAGCGCGAAGCGATCACCATGTCGGACCGCATCGCGGTCATGAACAAAGGCCGCATCGAGCAGCTCGACCGGCCCGAAACGCTCTACGCCAGGCCCCGCACCAGGTTCGTCGCCGGCTTCATCGGCGAATCGAACTTCATTCCCGTCGAATGCCGCAACGACAGTGTCTGGTATGCGGCAAAGCGTGTTTACACCGCTTCGCCCTTGCCCTCGCCGGGGCGGCACTGGCTGGTTGTGAGGCCGGAAAGGGTGCGGCTCGCCGCCAATGCCGAACCAGACGCCAATGCCAACCTGCTCGACGCCACGGTGCGCGATGTCGTCTATCAAGGCGACAGCTTCATCTGTTACGCCACGCTGGCGGATGGCCAGCAGATCGCGCTGCGCGATTACTGCCGTGGCGACGTGCTGACCCGTCTGCCGGGCGCCGGCCAACCGGTGCGGCTTCGCATCGAGCCGGAGGATGCGATCCTGTTGGCGGACGAGATATGAGCGCAGCCCCCGCAGACCTTCCAGACCGCGGCGGCCTGAACGCGGACGTGCTGAGCGCCGACGCCCGGCGTGAGTCTTTGGCTCTGCTTGGCCTGTGCTCTCCCGGTATCGTCCTGGTGGGCATCATCATCGTCCTGCCGATCGGATGGCTGTTCTGGCTCTCGCTGTTCGACGAGACCGGAATGCTGAGCGGCGCGAACTACGCCCGCTTCGTCGAGCAGGCTTCCTATGTCAGGACCTTCATCACGACATTCGAGGTGGCGTTCATCGTCACCGGTCTGTGCGTTCTCCTCGGTTATCCGCTGGCCTATATGCCGTCGCAGCTGCCACGGCGCGCCGCCTCCATCTGCCTGATCTTCGTCATCCTGCCGTTCTGGACATCGGTGCTGGTGCGCACCTACGCTTGGCTGGTGATCCTGCAGCGCAAGGGCCTGTTGAACACCTGGCTCATGGACCTTGGCGTGATCAGCCAGCCGCTGCCGCTCGCGCATAACTTCACCGGCGTCGTCATCGGCATGACGCATATATTGCTGCCGTTCCCGGTGCTGCCGCTCTACGCTTCGATGAAGGCGATCGATGCCGACTATCTGCGCGCGGCGATGAACCTCGGCGCACCGCCAACGGCGACTTTCTGGCAGATATTCTTTCCGCTTTCGCTTCCGGGGCTCGCCGCCGGCGTGGTCATCGTCTTCATCCTGTGCCTCGGGTTCTTCGTTACCCCCGCCTTGATGGGCGGCGGCAAGGTCATCATGTGGGCGATGCGCATGGAGCAGACCACCAGCCTCTATTCCAACTGGGGCGCCGGCAGTGCGCTGGGTGTCGTTTTGCTCGCCGTCACGCTCGGCTTGCTCGGCGTGTTCCGGTGGCTGTTGGGCGCGCGGGCGACCAGCGCGTGGGGTGCGCGATGAACGACGATCTCGGCCTGCCGATTTCGCACGGGCGACGGCTTTGGCTCTATACAGTTGGCGCCCTTGTGCTGTTGTTCCTGATCGTGCCGTCGCTGATCATCGTGCCGATGTCATTCTCCGGCTCGACGCTGTTGCAATTCCCGCCGGAAAGCTGGTCGCTGCGATGGTACGAAGCCTATTTCCAGTCGGTCGAATGGCGCGACGCGACGATTGTCTCGCTGAAGGCGGCGGTGTTGACGACCATGATCGCGACACCGATCGGTGTCGCCGCCGCCTATGCGCTCAATTCGGGGGCGCTGCGCCTCGCCGGTTTCATCAATGCGGTGCTGACCGCCTCGCTGATCATTCCGGTTATCCTGATCGGCATCGGCACGTTCTTTCTTTATGCGCGCATCGGCCTCAACAACACGCTGACCGGCCTGGTGCTGGCGCACACGGTGCAAGCGCTGCCGCTGGTCGTGCTGACGGTCCTTTCGGGCTTTCGGTCCTACGACATGAACCAGGAGCGCGTCGCACGCAGCCTGGGTGCCGGGCGCCTGGCGGCCTTCTGGCAAGTGACCGTGCCGCAGATCCGGTTTTCCATCGTGTCCGGCGCATTGTTTGCCTTCATAACCTCATTCGACGAGGTGGTGGTGTCGCTATTCATATCAGGCGGCGAGACGACAACCCTGACGCGTCGCATGTTCAGCGCGCTGCGCGATCAGATCGATCCGACGATCGCCGCGATTTCGACATGCCTGATCGTGCTGTCGGTGGTCCTGCTTTCGGCAGCACAGCTTTTTGGCCGCAAGCGTTAGAGCATGACGCAAAAAAGTGGAATCCGGTTTTCGGAAAAGATCATGCTCAAACAGAAAGTAGAGGCCCATCCCAATTCCATCGGGGTGGCACAGGCTCGGAATTTTCCTCGGTAGATTGGACAGTGCATGCGTGATTTTCAGTTCCCCGGCCGCTCGCCGGTTCGTGCCACGGAAGCTATGGCGGCGACATCGCATCCGCTGGCGACACTGGCAGCCATCGACATGCTGCGCTCCGGCGGCAACGCCATGGACGCCGCCGTCTGCGCGGCGGCGGTGCAAGGGGTGGTCGAGCCGCAATCGACCGGCATCGGCGGCGACTGCTTTGTCCTCTACAGTCCCAAGGGTGAAGGCGAGGTTCTGGCCTTCAATGGCTCAGGGCGCTCGCCCGCTGCCGCGACAGCGGATTGGTATCTCGTCAGGGGATATGCGGAACTGCCTGGAACCGGACCGCATGCAGTCACCGTGCCAGGCGCTATCGATGCCTGGTGCCGATTGCTCGAGGATCACGGCAAGAAGGGTATCGACGCCGCGCTGGCACCGGCCATTCGCTATGCCGAACAGGGCTATGTCGTTCACGATCGCGTCGCCTTCGATTGGGCGGATGATGCCGCCCTGCTCGCTGCAGACGAACATGCCGCGCGCATGTTCCTGCCGGAGGGAAAGGCGCCGCTAGCTGGCGATATGCATCGGCAACCAGAACTCGCGAAAACCCTGCGCATCATCGGGAGCCAAGGCCGCGCCGGCTTCTACGAGGGGGAAGTCGCGGACGATCTGGTGGCGCGTCTTCGCGCGCTCGGCGGGCTGCATGCGCTGGACGATTTCGCCGAGACGAAAGGCGACTACGTCAAGGCGGTGAATACGTCCTATCGTGGCTACGACATCCATCAGATGCCGCCGAACAATCAGGGGATGACGGCGCTGATCATGCTCAATGTCCTGTCCGGCTTTGCGCTTAATTCGCTCCAGCCGAACAGCGCCGAGCGGCTTCATCTCGAGATTGAAGCCGGCCGACTTGCCTATCAGGACCGCGACACCTTCATCGGCGATCGGAATTTCGTCCATGTGCCGGTGGAGCAATTGCTGTCCGGCGCCTATGCCGACAGGCTGCGCGCCGCGATCGATCCGGCCCGCGCCATGACGCATCTGCCGCGACTTGAGCTTCCGCGCAGCGACACCGTCTATATCTCGGTGGTCGACCGCGACCGCAACGCGGTCAGCTTCATCAACTCGACCTTCGGCTCGTTCGGCAGCGGCGTCGTCGGTCCCAAGACCGGGGTCATACTGCAGAACCGCGGCAGCAGCTTCCGGCTGACGGAAGGCCATCCAAATCGCATCGCGCCGCGAAAGCGGCCGATGCACACCATCATGCCCGGCATGGCGACGCAGAACGGACGGGTGGTGATGCCGTTCGGGGTGATGGGCGGCGGCTACCAGCCTTTCGGCCATGTCCATCTGCTCACCAACATGATCGATTTCGGCATGGACCCACAGCAGGCGCTGGATGCGCCAAGGGTGTTTTACAAAGACAATGCGGTGCTGGCGGAGCGCGGCATTCCGGCCGATGCGATCGCCGGCTTGCGCCGGCGTGGCCATCAGGTTTCCATTGCAGAAGAGCCATATGGCGGCGGCCAACTGGTGCTGATCGACTGGGAAAAGGGCACGCTGACCGGCGCCTCCGATCCGCGCAAGGACGGCTGCGCGCTCGGCTACTGAACCGCCCTAGAACCAGATCAGCCAGACGAGTTGCAGGATGACCAGTGCGATGGCGTCCCAGAAGATGAGCTCACCGGTCGAGAACCAGCGCCTCGACCGGTTGAAGCTGTAGAACAGCCGCCAGACCACTGCGGCGGCGGCCAGAGGTACCAAGGCGAGCAGCGTGCTCACGGCAGCCGTGCTCCCGACACCGTGTTGAACGTGTGGAGCGCCGCTGGCGGAAAGCGCAGGTGCAACGGCTGGCCGGGATTGTAGGCGCGATCGTCATTCACTGTCCTGACGATCAGTGCGTTTGCCTGGCTCTTGGCGAAGATCAGCACGTCCGGCTCGACCGGTTCGACGACATCGACGGCAAACCGGATCGCATCGCCGGCGGACGCGTCGACCAGCTGGATCTGCTCGGGGCGGATGCCTAGCACGATGGGGCCATCCGGTTTTCCCGGCAGCGGGCAGGCGAAGCCGGTGGCGTGAAAGACGCCGTCGCGGACATCGCCGTCGAACGTGTTCATGGCCGGACGGCCGATGAATTCGGCGATGAAGCGGTTGGCCGGCCGCCTGTAGATCTCGCGCGGATCGTCATACTGGATCAGCACACCTTCGCGCAGCACCGCGACCCTGGTCGCCAGCGTCATCGCCTCTTCCTGGTCGTGAGTGACGAAGACGAAAGTCTTCTTCAGCTCGCGATGCAGGCGTTTCAACTCGGTGCGCATATGCAGGCGCAGCAAGGCATCTAGGTTGGACAGCGGCTCGTCCATCAGGCAGAGGCTCGGCTGCCAGACCAGTGCGCGGGCCACCGCGACGCGCTGCGCCTGGCCGCCCGACAGTTGCGAGGGCCGCCGGTCGAGGTAACGGCCGATTTCGAGCAGCTCCGCCATGGCGCGCACGCAGCGGTCGAGCTCGGCCGCCGGCATTTTTCGGATGCGCAAGGGATAGGCGATGTTCTCGTAGACACTCTTGTGGCTGTAGAGCGCGTAGTTCTGGAACACCATGCCCATGCCGCGCAGGCGCGGCGGCAGGTCGGTGACATCGCGACCTTCGACCATGATGCGGCCGGCGGTCGGACGTTCGAGGCCGGCGAGCAGCCGGCAGGCCGTCGTCTTGCCCGAGCCGGACGGGCCGAGCAGGACGAGGAACTCGCCGGGCTCGAAAGCAAGGTCCAGCGCCTGCAGCGCCACCGTCCCGTCCGGGAAGGCCTTGGTGACGCCGTCGAAAACAATTGCCATGCAAGATCCCTTCAACCCTTGACCGCGCCGAAGGTGAGGCCGCGGACGAGCTGTTTCTGGACAAGGAAAGTGAAAAGCACGATCGGCAGCGTCGCCACGATAGCGACCGCCGCGACCTGTCCCCACAGCGTGCCATGCGGCGTTACCAGCCCCGGTATGCCAACGGTCAGCGGCCGCCCGTCGAAGGCGACGAGGATGAAGGCATAGAGGAACTCGTTCCACGACAGGATGAAGCAGAGCACCGCTGTCGCGCCGATGCCGGGTGCGGCCAGCGGTGCGACGACAAACAAGAACGCGCCGAGCCGTGAGCGACCGTCCATCATCGCGGCTTCGTCGATCTCCCTGGGGATTTCGGCAAAGAAGCCGCGCATCATCCAGACGACGAGCGACAGGTTGAAGGAGGTGTGGGCGATCACCACGGCATAGATGGTGTCGATCAGGCCCAGCGAAGTGAAGAACAGGAACAGCGGCACGGCGATCGAGATCGGCGGCGCCATGCGCGTGGTCAGGAAGAAGAAGAACAGGTCTTCCTTCCCCGGAAAATCCGAGCGGGCAAAGCCGTAGGCTGCCGGCGCGCCGATGACGATGCACAGCACCGTCGACGACACCGAGATCAGCACCGAATTGATCGCCAGCGGCCAGTATTCCTTGTCGATGAAAACGGCCGGGTAATTGGCAAGCGTCGGCGCGAAGCTCCATTTCGGCACCGACGACAGAAGGTCGACACGGTTCTTGAACGACGCCAGCACCATCCAGACGTATGGCGTCAGCGCCACCACCACGGCGACCAGAAGTACCGCCCAGGCAAAGCTCTTCCAGGCGCGGTTCGAGGATTGGTCGATCATTGCGGCGCCCTCAAAACGCCGCCGCCGGCTTGCGGCTCGACCAGTAGACGGCCTTGTAGAAGACCGAGCAGAGGATCAGCACGACGAGATAGATCATGAAGGCGACCGCGGCGCCGTAGCCGAGGTCCCAATTGCGGAAATTGACGCGGTAGGCGTAGATTGACACCAGCTCGGTCAGCGTTCCCGGACCGCCGCCGGTCATCAAAAACACCTTGTCGAATTCCTTGAAGGCGTCGATGCCGCGTAGCAGCAGCACCAGCGCGATGACGGGCCGCAGCAGCGGCAGCATGACGTCGCGAAAAATCTGGAACGGTTTGGCGCCATCCATCATTGCCGCCTCGAACGGCGCGCGCGGCAGGCTCATCATCCCGGCCAGCATGATCAGGGTGACGAAAGGCGTCCACTGCCAGACGTCGATGGCAACGATGGTCGGAAACACAAGGTCGGGCGCCGAAAGCACCGCGGCGTTCTGCGCCAGCAGGCCGACCTTGCGCATGTAGAAGGTGAGCATGCCGAAATCGCCCTGCAAAAGCAGGCGCCAGATCAGCCCGACGGCGATCGGCGCAATCATCATCGGGATGAGCAGCAGCGTGGTCAAAAGCCGCTGGCTGGCGACGAAGCGGAAGATCAGGAAGGCCAGCGCAAAGCCGAGCAGGAATTCGAGCCCCACGGCGATGATGACGAATTTCAGCGTCAGCAGAAACGACGCCCAGAAGAACGGGTCGTTGCGCATCAGCTTGCGGAAATTGTCGAAGCCGACGAAGGCGCCGGCATGGCTGGCATCGGCGAAGCTGAGGTCGGTCAGCGCGGTGTAGACCATGTAGTAGAACGGGCCGACCAGGAAGACGACGACGAGCAGCGTCGCCGGCAGCATCAGCAGCGGTCCCACCCCACGGTCGAGAAGCGGCATTCCGCGCGGCGATGGAGTGCGGTTCGTCACGGGCGTTTCCTGCGGACAAGAACGGCTACCCGCTTGTGCGGGTAGCCTCTGCGCGACATCTGAGACCTATCGTGCCGGATAGGTCATGGGTGCGCAAGAACCGAGCAATGTCGAGATGTCGGTGGCGGCCGTGTCGAGGGCAGCCTGCGCTTCCTTCTCGCCGGCGAGGTAGGACGACAGCTCGCGCACCAATATGTCGGTCATCTCGGCCGATTGCGGCAATGTCGCCTTCGGCACCGCATGCTCGTTGGCCTCCATCGATGCCTTGGCGTAGGGCAGCTTCTGCACCTCCGCCGAAGCATAGACATCGGGCCGGCCGGAAGCGCCGCCATTGAGATGCTGCTCGAGCTGGCGGTCATAGCCCATCATCCACTGGACGAAAAGGAAGGCCGCTTGCTGGTTCTTCGAATAGACCGGGATGAGATAGGTCCAGCCCTCGACCTGGCCGATCTTGCCGCCGTCGCCTTGCGGCACGAGGTCGAAGCCGACCTTGCCGACGACGGTGGAGGCCGTGGTGTCGACCGACACGGCATAGGTGGCGTCGTTCCACATGATCAGCTCGGCGACCTTGGCCTGCTGCATCAGTGCCATGACGTCGTCCCAGAAATAGTTGAGGCTGTCCGGCGGCGAGAATTGCAGCAGGCTCTTGTAATATTCGAGCGAGGCGACCGCCTTGGGGCTGTTGACGATGACCGGGCCGCAGGCCGAGCCGCTCTTCACATCGAGCACGTCACCGCCGAAGGAATAGAGGAAGTTGAGCCATTCATACCACAGCGCCTCATGGCGCTTGCCCTGCAGGGCGGTGCCGTAAAAGCCCTGGTCGGGGCGATAGAACCATTCGGCGATATCGCGATACTGCTTCCAGTCCTTGGCGGGAGCCAGGTCGTAGCCATACTTGGCCTTGAAGCCTGCCTGCTCCTTGGGATCGGCGAGCAGGTCCGAGCGATACCACATGAACATGTTGAGCACGGTGAAGGGGAAGCCGTACTCCTTGCCGTCATACCAGGAGATTTCGTGCCAGGCCGTCTGGTAGAGCTGCTTCTCCGGCTCGAAGGTCGGATCGCGCAGGGCCGGATCGGCCATCATCTTGGCGATTTCGACCAGATGGTTGTTGGTGGCGAATTTGCCGAGTTCGCGATGCGGCTGGATGATGACGTCGTAGCGGCCGCGGTGCGAATTGAGATCGAGCTGCACCTTGTTGACGGCTTCCGAGTGCTCGTACATCTCGACTTCGACGTGGATGCCGGTCTGCTTTTCGAACTCCGGCGCCATCTTCTTCAGCGCTTCGAGCGGCGGCAACGCCTCGCCGACCATGCGGATGGTCTGACCGCTATAGGGCTTCGACGCCTCTTGCAGATCCCACGCCGCAGCCTGTGTGATTTGCCACATAAGGGCGGCGAGAACGAGGAGCCCGGATGCGGTACTCCCACGTATCAGCGGCTTGAGCATTCTTCCTTCTCCCTAGAAAGTCGTGCCTGGCGGGCCGGCGCCCGTTCTGTCACAAAATGTGTGGTACCGCAAATTAAAATGTGGCACCTTGCAACAAATGGTTGGGAGGTGTTAACAGACCGGCAGTAAACCGGCTTTCCCGACCAGGCGAGGGACCTTTCGGATGGACTTCATCTTCATGCTGACGCGAAACGATCGCACGGTCGAGGACTGTCTCGACCTGGTCGATTTGATCGAGCCGGTCGGCCTGAAGCATGTCGGCTTCAAGGATGTTGGCGTCGCGCCGGATGTGCTGCGAAAGCTCGCCGGCGCCATTGGGCGGACAGGCGCCACCACCTACATGGAAGTTGTCTCGACGACGGCTGAGGCCTGCCTCAATTCCGCGCGCATCGCCAGGGATCTCGGCATCCAACGCCTGCTCGGCGGCACCCAGGTCGATGAGATCATGGCGCTGCTGGAAGGGAGCGACACCGAATACTACCCTTTTCCGGGTCGGCCGGTCGGACATCCGACCAAGCTCGGCGGCTCCCCGGAAGATGTCGAGGCCGACTGCCGCACCTTTGCCGAGAAGGGCTGTGCGGGATGCGACGTCCTCGCCTATCGCGCCACCGAGGCCGACCCTGCCGAACTGGTTCGCGCCGCCCGACGCGGGCTTGGTTCGACACGGCATCTGATCGTCGCCGGCGCGGTGGCCTCGGCCGATCGGATCAAGGCAATCAAGCAGGCCGGCGCAGACGCTTTTACCATTGGCACAGCGGTTTTCGACGGTTCCTATTCGCCGACGAAAGGTTCTATCCTCTCGCAACTGCGGGATGTTCTCGCGGATTGCGAGCGTGTCTAATGCCAGTCATCGGCATCGATCTTGGCACACAAAGCCTGAAGGCGATCGTCGTCGATGACGAATTGCGGCTACGTGGCGAGGCCAGTGTGCTTTACCAGCCGGCCTTCCCGGCGCCGGGCTGGGCCGAACAGAACCCAGCGCTGTGGCTGGCGGCGCTCAAGCCGGCTATCGCCGGCGCGCTCGACAAGGCTGGGCTTGCACCGTCCGACATCAAAGGCATGGCGATTGCCGGCCAGCTCGACGGCTGCGTCGCGGTCGACGGCAGCGGTGAGGCGCTGGCGCCGTGCATCATCTGGATGGACCGGCGGGCGTCGGGAGAGATCGCCGGCATCGATCCGGACTTCATCCGCGAGCGCACCGGTCTCGTCCTCGACGCCACCCATATGGCGGCGAAAGTCCGCTGGGCAGCGCGCAACCTGCCCGAAGCGCGCCGCGTGGCGCTCTGGCACCAGCCGGTATCGTTCGTGGTCGCGGCACTGTGCGGTCGTGCCGTCATCGACCATGCGCTGGCCTCGACGACCATGCTCTATGGGCTGAAGGAGCGCGACTATGCCGGCGATCTGCTCGCCGCCTTCGACATCGATGCCGACAAATTGCCCGGCATCGACGATGCATCGGCGGTCGCTGGCGCCTTGACCGCGGCCGGCGCCGATCTGACAGGCCTGCCTGTGGCCACGCCGCTGGCAGTCGGCACCGGTGATGATTTCTCCGCCGCCATCGGCACCGGCGTTGTCGTGCCCGGTGTCGTTGCCTGCAATCTCGGCACGGCCGAAGTGGTCGGTGCAGTGTCCGACACGCTTCGCCTCGACCCCGGCGGCCTGGTCGAGACGCATGGTTTTCTCGGAGACCGTTATTTCGTCTCCAATCCCGGATGGCTTTCAGGCGGCGCGGTGACGTGGTTTCTATCCACCTTCGGTGTCGATTCGCCTGCGGCGATGTCGGAGCTGGCGGCGACCATCATTGTCGGCAGCAATGACCTGCTGTTCCTGCCGGCGCTGTCGGGCGCCATGGCACCGCGCTGGATCGCCGAGGCTCGCGGCGCTTTCTACGGGCTGACATCCTTCCACGGCAAAGCGGCTTGCGCCCGCGCAGTGCTGGAAGGCTGCGCCTTCGCCATGCGCGACGTGGTCGACCGGCTGGACGAGCTTGGCATCGCCACGGGGCGTATCAGGCTTTCCGGCGGTGGTGCCCGCAGTCGGGTGTGGGCGCAAATCCGCGCCGATGTCAGCGGCAGGCCGGTGGAAATCGCCGACGCCGCCGATGCCTCGCCGATCGGCGCGGCAATCCTTGCCGCCACCGCCATCGGCCTTACCTCCTCGGTGCAGCAGGCGGCCGAAAGGTTGGGCGGTGGCATCGAGACGATCGACCCAAATCCTTCGGCCAAGGCCGCCTACGACAGAGGTTACCGCCGGTATCGGACCCTGTTCGACGCCTTGACCCCGCTTCATGCTGATTGATTGGACGCATCCCGATGTCCAAGGAAATGCTCGATCGCCTCATTGCCGGTACCCTGCCCGACCCGGATAGTGAGGGAATGCTGTCGGTGTCGCTGAAGACCATCGTCATCGGGCGCGGGCTCGGCGACGAAGCCGATGCGCTGGTCAAGCCGCTGCCGCTCGGCCGCAAGCTCGCCGTGGTGATGGATCCCGACACCCGCCTGGCACTGGGCGAGAGGGTGTCGATTGCGCTGCGCGGCTCGAGCGATGTCGACAAGATCATCCTGCCGCGCCATCCGCATCCGGACATGGACGCCGTGCGGTCGGTGATCGCCCGCACGCAGAATGCCAGCGGCCTGGTTGCGGTCGGATCGGGCTCGATCAACGACATCGCCAAATATGCCGCGCATCTGACCCAAAAACCTTATGCGGTGTTCGGCACCGCGCCGTCTATGAACGGCTACACCTCTGTGTCGGCGGCAATCACCGAGGAAGGTCTGAAGAAATCGCTGACGGCGAGCCTGCCGGTGGGCGTATTCCTCGATCTCGATGTGATGGCGCGGGCGCCGCACCGGCTGATCGCCGCCGGCTTCGGCGATTCGATGGCGCGGCCGACCGCCCAGACCGATTGGCTGATGGCGCATCTTTTGATCGGCACGCCCTACAGACAGGCGCCGTTCATGCTTCTGACCGAGGACGAGAAGGCACTCATCGCCAAGGCCGGCGACCTCAGGACAGGCGACCTTGAGGCAATGGAAGTGCTGGTGCGCACGCTGGTCATGTCCGGCCTCGGCATGACTTTGTGCGGCGGCTCTTATCCGGCCAGCCAGGGCGAACATCTGATCGCCCACTATATCGATATGCGCGGCCAGGGACTGCCCGAGGCGCATCACGGTGAACACATAGCCGTGACGACGTTGACGATGGCGCGGCTGCAGGAACGTGTACTGGCATTGCCGGAACTGCAGCTTGCGCCGTCCGCCGATACACCGGACCGTTTCATCGAGATCTTTGGCGAAACCCTCGGACGCTCCTGCTGGGCAGCGTTCAAGCCCAAGCTGCTCGACCATGAGCGGGCGACTGCCATCAACACCATGCTGACCGAGCAATGGCGTTCGTATCGCGAAAGGCTTTCCCGCGTGGCCCGCCCGGCGCGTGAGATCGCGGCAGCACTGCGTGCCGCCGGCGCGCCGACGACGCCGCAGGAGGTCGCCATACCCGCTGCCTTCTACGAAGAGGCGGTCGCCAATGCCCGGCTGATACGCGACAGGTTCACGATGCTCGATGTCGCCGCCGCCTCGCTCGGACCGGTCGCGGCGGGAGCCTGAGGGGGTGCTGCGTCCGCTCGCCGACTTCACCGCCCTGGGCCGGCGCAACATCGCCGTCGTGCTGACCGATATAGACGACACCTTGACCGACAAGGGACGGCTGCCGGCAAAGGCCTATGCGGCGCTGGAGCGGCTGAAGCAGGCCGGATTCATCGTCGCGCCTGTCACCGGCCGGCCTGCCGGCTGGTGCGACCTGATCGCGCGGCAATGGCCGGTGGATGGCGTGATCGGCGAGAACGGCGCCTTTTATTTTCGCTACGACGACGCCAAAAAGCGGATCGTTCGCCACCACGCCAAAAGCGCTGCCGAACGGCAGGCCGATGCCGCACGCCTCAAGGAGATCGAGCAGACCGTGCTTGCGGAAATTCCGGGCGCGGCGGTCGCCGCCGACCAGGCATATCGTGAGGCCGATCTGGCGATTGATTTCTGCGAGGACGTGGCGCCGCTGCCCAAAACCGAGGTGCTGAAGATCGTCGGCATCTTCCAGCGCTGTGGCGCGACGGCGAAAATTTCGTCGATCCATGTCAATGGCTGGTTCGGCAAATACGACAAACTGTCGACAAGCCGGCTATTCTTGCGCGACTGTTTTGGTATAGACATAGACCACGACAAGGACAGCATTGTCTTCGTCGGCGATAGTCCAAACGATGCACCAATGTTCGGCTTCTTCCCCAACAGCGTCGGCGTCGCTAATGTGCTGGACTTCGCCGGCGAACTTCCTGCGTCTCCCGCGTTCGTCACAAGCGGGCGAGGTGCGGAAGGATTTGCCGAGCTTGCCGACGCGCTGATTGCTGCAAAGGGAATGGAATAGTCATGGATCAAGGCCGACTGACGAAGAAGGAGCGGCACGCGCTTATCCTTTCGGAAGTGCGTCGGTCGGCGTCCATACGCATCTCCAAGCTCGCCCGGCGAATCGGCGTCGCCGGCGAGACCATCCGCCGCGATCTCATCGAACTCGGTGATGCCGGGCTGATCAACCGCACTTATGGCGGCGCGACGATCTCGCTGGTGACGTCCGAACCGGTGATTTCCGAGCGCGGCCTGACACTGGTCGAGGAGCGCGCCCGCATCGGCCGCGGCGCGGCGGGCCTGGTCCAGAAGGGCCAGATCGTGATGATCGATGGCGGTTCGACTACCTATGAAGTGGCGCGCAACCTTTCGCAGTTGAAGCGCGACCTGACTATCATCACCAATTCTACCGGCGTGGCCTCGGTGGCCGGCGCCAATCCGACCTTCCGCGTGCTGCTTTGCCCCGGGACCTATGACAGCCGGGAAGGCAGCGTGCTGGGCGAAGACACGGTCGAGTTCGTGCGCCGCTACAATGCCGACGTCGCCATCATCGGGGCGTCGGGACTAAGTGCCGACGGCCCGAGCGACATGATCTCGGGCGCCGCGGCAGTCAAGCGCGCGATGATATCGCGTTCACTGTCCGCGGTGCTGGTGGTGACCCACGACAAGTTCGGCCGCTCCAGCCTGGAACGCATCTGCGGACTTGACGACATTGCCGATATCGTCACCGACAGCGAACCGAAGGCCGACCTGCGCACTGCCGCCGAACAAGCGGGTACGGAGCTGCATGTGTTTGCCGGCGACTGATCAGCAACTGCCGCGGCCTATCCGGCGGCATCCCGGTTGGTCAGCGCGATGTGGCAGCAGCCGGAGCCGTGACCCGGCGTCCAGGTGACATTGTCGAAGCGCACGCCCGTCGCCTCGAACAGGCCGCGGTCGAAAGCGCCGGCGATGCGGCAGAGCGTGGCAAGCTTTTCGTCACCGACGCCGGCCTCGACCCAGGCGTCTTTCAGCGGACAGCGCTTCACCTTGAAGGCGATGTGGTCCGGCCCACGCTCGACATCGGTCGGATACATCAAGCCGCCATCCGGGCTGACCGCCAGGAACGCCTCGCCGATGGCTGGCGCGTCGTTGGGTCCGAAGCGGCCAAAGGCCGCTGTCGCCACTTCCTTGCCGCGCTGTTCAATGGTGCGGATCATGATCGCCTCGGCTTTTTCCGCGCCGAGTTCGTCGGTCAGTTCGTCGAGAAGCAGACGATAGAGATCGGCGCGGTTGCGGAAGGCGGAATCGAGTTCTCGCGAAAGCTTTTCAGCCCTGGCTTCTGGGTCGGTCATGGTACCTGCCTGCTGCTTCTGTTCAATCTTGGTGCCGCCGCCACTAGCGCCTTGCCGATTGCCGATTGCGGCGCGTCGATGACGGCGCGAGCGTCGCCCCTCTCGGCGATCCGCCCGGCGTCGAGAAGCACGACGCGGTGGGCGATGGCTCTGACAACGCCGAGATCATGCGAAATGAAGAGATAGGCGATCCGTTCCCTGGCTTGCAGGTCGAGCAGCAGCTCGAGAATCTGTCCGCGCACCGAAACATCGAGCGCCGACACCGCCTCATCGAGCACGATCAGCGACGGGTTTGTGGCGATGGCGCGGGCAATCGCCACACGCTGACGCTGGCCGCCTGAGATTTCGTGGATGGCGCGCGGGGCGAGATCGACTGCCAGCCCAACGCGCTCAAGCAAGGCGGCAATGCGGGCGGGGCGCTGGGCGCGAGAGGCGATGGAATGGATGCGCAAGGGATCGTCGAGCACGCGCGCCACGGTGGCGCGCGGGTTGAAGGCGGAAAGCGGATCCTGGAACACCATCTGCAAGCGAGCGCGGCGCGCACGCAGTGCGGCACCCTTCAGAGCGAGGAAATCGCCGCCTTCGAACTCGATGCTTCCGGCATCTGGTTCGATCAGTCGCAGCACCAGCCGCGCGATTGTCGACTTGCCACTACCGGAAGGCCCGGCCAGCGCTATCGTTTCGCCGGGTTCGATGGCGAAGGAGACGCGGTCGACGGCGGCGATGGTCTTGCCGCCGCGGCGGTATCGCTTGGTGAGGTCGGAGACGGCGAGCAGGCTCATGCCGGCGCCTGTCGCAGCAGCGGCGAGGCGTCGAGGCCGAGATGGGCGTCGAGCAGGACGCGTGTATAGGCGTGGCGCGGGGCGTTTATCATTTGCTCCGTCGGGCCGAGTTCGACAAGGTCACCGTGCCGGAAGACGGCTATGCGCTCGGCGAGTTCGGCGGCCAGCGCGATGTCGTGGCTGATGAACAGCAGCGTCATGCCGTCCTCTGCCACCAATTGCCGGATCAGGGCGACGATCTCGGCCTGGACGATGGTATCCAGCGCGCTGGTCGCCTCGTCGGCGATAAGCAGTTTCGGTCCGGCCGCAATCGCGGCGGCAATCGCGACACGCTGCTTCTGGCCGCCGGAGAGCTGATGCGGGAAGGCGCGCATGGCCGAGTCCGGGTCGGGCAGGCGGACGCGTTCGAGCAGGGTTTTTGCCTTGGCATAGGCCTGCGGCCAGTCGAGGCCGAGATGGGTGCGGGCGACTTCGGCGATTTGTTTGCCGACCGGCATGACGGGGTCGAGACTGGCGGAGGGGTCCTGGAAGACGAAGCCGATGTCGCGGCCGGGAAGGGGACTTGCGCCGGATAGGGCGCGTTCTGTCGCGCCCCCCTCTGTCCTGCCGGACATCTCCCCCACAAGGGGGGAGATTGCATTGTCGCTTCCGTTTTCGCCAATCTCCAACGTTGCAGACCGAGAGCCGGCGGCGGAGCTGCCAATCTCCCCCCTTGTGGGGGAGATGTCCGGCAGGACAGAGGGGGGCGCGAAGGAATGAGACGATTCCGATATGTACCAGTCGATGCGGCCTTCGACCTTGGCGCTTGCCGGCAGCAACCCCGCAATCGCCAGCGCCAGCGTGCTCTTGCCCGAACCGCTCTCGCCGATGATCGCCAGCCGCTCACCGGCAACAACATCGAGACTTATCCCCTTTAGCGCCGTCACCTCGGCCCCATCGCGGCGATAGTGCACCGAGAGATCGCGGATCGAAGCGAGCGCGGTCACGACAGGCTCCTCCGCACGGCCGTCGTCTCGACCACGCCTTCGCCGGCGAGATAGACGCCGAGCACGGTCAGCACCAAGGCGATGCCCGGGATGATCGACAGGAAGGGCGCGGTGCGCAGAACAGTGCGACCCTCGGCGATCATGCCGCCCCAGGTGACGCGGTTGGGGTCGCCGAGGCCGAGGAAGGAAAGTGCTGCTTCGGTGAGGATCGCGGCGGCGACGATCACCGAGGATAGCGCCAGCACCGGCGGCAGAGCGTTGGGCAACACTTCGCGGAAAGCGATCGCAAGCGGATGCATGCCGATGACGCGGGCGCCGGCGACGTAGTCGCGCTCGCGGATCGACAGCACTTCGGCACGCGCCACACGCGCCGGTCCGGTCCAGGCGCCAAGCGCGATGGCCGTGACGACGACGCCGTGCGACGGGCCGACGACGCTGACGAAGGCCAGCGCCAGCAGGAAACTCGGCACGGTCTGGAAGGCGTCGGTGATGCGCATCAGCACCTCGTCGATGAGGCCGCCGGCAAAGCCGGCCAGCGTACCAATGACCGCGCCGATGAGGAGCGAAGCGGCTGCCGCTGCCAGCCCGACCGCCAGCGAGGTGCGGGCGCCGTGGAAAAGTTCGGCCAGCACATCGCGGCCGAGCCGGTCGGTGCCGAGCGGCAGCGACCAGTCCTGGAAGGGCGGCAGCAGCGCGGGGCCGGCAATGGCCTGCGGGTCGCCGGGGAAAAGCAGCGACGCAAACAGCGCCATCGCGAGCAGCAGCGCCAGGATGATTGCGCCGGCGACCGCTTCCGGCCGGCGCAGGAACCGGCTGAGCGCGCTCACGCGCCGGCCTCGCTGGCGCCGACGCGCGGGTCGAGGAAGGCGTAGGCGATGTCGACGGCAAGGTTGATGGTAATGACCAGAACGGCGCTGGTGAGGATGATGCCGAGAAGCAGCGGTGTGTCGCGCGAGGCCACCGCTTCCTGCGCCAGCCGGCCGAGGCCGGGCACGGCAAAGACGCTTTCGATGACGACGCTGCCGCCCAGCATCTGCGCCGATTGCAGGCCGAGCATGGTGATGAGCGGCAAGAGCGCGTTGCGGGCGACATGGGCAAGCACGATGCGGCGGCGCGACAGCCCCCTGGCGCGGGCGGCGAGGACAAAATCCTGCCGCCAGGCTTCAGCCATGCCGGCGCGCATCATGCGCAGATAGAGTGCGAGGTAGATGAAGCCGAGGGCGGAAACCGGCAGCACGAGATGGACGGCGATGTCGGCGGCGCGGGCCAGACCGGTCTTGTCCGAGGCCAGCGTCTCGATGCCGCCGATCGGCAGCCAGCGCAGGCCAACGGCAAAGACGACGATCAGCACCAGGCCGAGCCAGAAGCCCGGTACGGCATAAAGCGCCAGCGAGCCGATCGACAGGAAGCGGTCGCGAAAGCTGCCGGGTCTGGCGCCGGCATAGATGCCGAGTGCCGAGCCCAAGCTGAAGGAGAGCGCGGTGGCGCTGACCATCAGGAGCAACGTTGTCGGCAGGCGTTCCAGGATGACGTCGCGGATTGGCCTGGAGAAGGTGACGGACTGGCCGAGATCGAGATGCAGCAGCGCCCAGAGATAGTTGGCGAGCCGTGTCAGTTCCGACTGGTCGAGCCCCCAGCGGTGACGCAGCAATTCGATCATGCCGGCATCGCCGCCGGTTGAGACGATGTAGGCATCGACGGCGTCGCCAGGCGCGGCTTCGAGCAAAAGGAAAGTGCCGATGACGACGATCAATAGCACGAAGATGCTGCCGACGAGGCGACGGCGGATGAGGGTGAGGGCACGGGTCATAGGGAAAGGACGACGCCCGCAAGCATCTGAAGTTGCGCTCTACGGCGCCCCCCTCTGTCCTGCCGGACATCTCCCCCACAAGGGGGGAGATCAACAGCTTCGGCACCCGCGTCAGTCCTGCACCGGTGACGATTGTCCGCGGCGGCGGTGACAGCCGATCTCCCCCCTCGTGGGGGAGATGTCCGGCAGGACAGAGGGGGGCGCGAAGGAACTCTCATCCCTGATGATGAGCATTCGTCCAAACGATGCGCAAGCATCCCGTGCAGATCGTGCTAACTCGCCAGATACGTGTCCGCCCAGTTCGAAACCGCCCAGCGCGGGTTGTTGGCGATGTTCCCAACCGTGTCGCGCGCGACGCTGATGAAATTCCATTCGGCGACATTGATCAGCGGCAGGTCGGCGGCTACCTCCTTCTGGAACTCCTTGTAGAGATCGGTGCGCGCCGCGGTGTCGAGCGTTTCCGATGCCTTGGCGATCAGCGCATCGAGCGCCTCGTTCTTGTAGCCGCCCTGGTTGGAGAACGGCACGCCGTCGGGAATGCCGCTCTGCACCAGGATGGTGGTCGAGATCGCCGGGTCGCCGCGGAACACCGGCGGGCCGACGGCGAGGTCGAAGGCGTGGTCGGTGTAGACGGCCTTGATGTGCGCGGCCGAGTCGTTGTTGACGATCTGGGCGTCGATGCCGATGGCTGCCAGCGCCTGGCGCAGATAATCGCCGAACTGTTTGGTCTCGTTGAAATAGGGCGCCGGCAAAAGCCTCAGTGCAAAACGCTTGCCGTCATCGGCCCTGATGTAGCCGGCGTCATCCAGCAAGGCGTTGGCCTTGGCGACATCGAACGGATACGTCGGCACATCGGCGGTGTAGAATTGCGGATCGTTCTTCGGCACCGGTCCGGTGGCGGTGGCGGCATAGCCGAGGAATACCGTCTTGACGACGAAATCCTTGTCGATGGCATGCGCGATCGCCTGGCGGACCTTCACGTCGGCCAGTTCCTTGCGGCGATGGTTGATCTCGACGACGAGCTGATAGGTGAGCCCTTCATAGCCCTTGGAAATCACCTTCAGGCCCGGCACTTTGGAGATGCGGTCGAGATCGGCCAGCGGCACGGCGGAGAAGGCGGCGAGCTGGATCTCTTCGGCCTCGAGCGCAGCTGCAGCCGAGGTGCGGTCGGGCAGCACCTGATAGATGATCTCGTCGAGATAGGGCTCGTCCTTGCCCCAGTAGTCCGCATTCCTGGTCAGCTTGTAATATTGGCCGGCCTTGTACTCGCCGAACTTGAACGGCCCGGTGCCGATGGGCGCATTGTTGGCCGGGTTGTCCTCGATCTTGCCGACCTCGTAGACGTGCTTTGGCACCACGCTCGACAGCGCCGGCAGCGCGTTGCGGATCAGCTGGAACGGCGTCGGCTTGGCAAATTTGAACACGGCGGTGAGATCGTCAGGGGTGTCGACGCTGGCCAGATCCTTGAACACGGTGCGGCCGAGATTCTGCAGCGGCTTCCAGATCTGCAGCGCAGAGAAGGCGACGTCGGCCGAGGTGAACGGCTTGCCGTCATGCCATTTGACGCCGTCGCGCAGTTTGAACGTCACTGAGAGCCCATCGGCGGCGCCTTCCCAGGAGAGCGCCAGACGCGGCTCCAACCCATCCTTGCCGTCGAACGAGGCTTCGGCCAGCGTTTCGACGATCTTGCTGGAGATGAAGAAGACGCCGTTGGAGGCGACGATTGCCGGATTGAGGTTGCGCGGTTCGGAATCGGCGGCGAGCACGAGGCGGCCGCCCTTCTTCGGTGTCTGCGCCCAGCCCATCGCCGGCATGGCGGTGGAGGCCAGCAGCAAGGCGGATCCCGAAAGCAGCGTGCGTCTGGAAATATCTGACATGATCGAACTCCGTCCTCTCCGCGACCCAATTGGGCGCGCCCCTTGATGCCGGCGGCCCCGCCAGCATCCTTGCGGCGATTATGGCCCTTGCCAAGGGTTTCGCCAGAGACGGATTTGGCGCATCCTTGCTTGGCTTTGAAATTTTCGTCCACTGGACCAGTTTCAGAGGTGACCTTTCATTCTGATATTCTGGTAGGACCAGATTGCCTTGATGTGCAGCAATGACGACTTGGTGACCGGCTGCTGAAGCAATTTGACCTGTTTCTGGCTGGACCAGAGTGGACAAAATAGTGCAGATTTGACCCACAGCCAAGGGATCGGGCGCAGCGCGCCCGGCGATCCCGGACAATTCAGGGAGAGAGAGATGAACATTGCCCCGGGCAAGAATGCCGTCAGCAATATCCCGTTCGACCAGGCGAGGGTCGACCGGCTGATGGAAGAGGCCGGCATCGATGTTCTGCTCGCGACCTCCAAGCACAACACGCAATACCTGCTCGGTGGCTACAAGTTCATCTTCTTTGCCGCCATGGATGCGATCGGCCACAGCCGCTATCTGCCTGTCGTCGTCTATGAGAAGGGCGGGCCGGACCATGCCGCCTATATCGGCAATCGCATGGAAGGTGCGGAACACCAGAACAACCCGTTCTGGACACCGACGCTGCATGCCGCCTGCTGGGGGACACTCGACGCCGCCAACCTCGCGGTCGAGCATGTGCGCAAGATCGGCAAGGCCGGCGCCCGCATCGGCATCGAGCCGGCCTTCCTGCCTTCGGACGCCTATGCGCTGATCCGCAAGGCGCTGCCGGACGCCAAGCTGATCGACGCGACCGACATGCTGGAGCGCATGCGCGCCATCAAGACAGAGGCCGAGCTGGAAAAGCTGCGCATCGCTTCCGAGCTGATCACCGATTCCATGCTGGCCACCATTCAGTGGGCTTGCGAAGGCACGACCAAGGCCGAAATGATCGAGCAGCTCAGGCGGGAGGAAACCAATCGCGGCGCGCATTTCGAATATTGCCTGCTGACGCTCGGCGCCAGCCACAACCGCGCCGCTTCGCCACAGGCGTGGAAAAAGGGCGAAGTGCTGTCGATCGATTCCGGCGGCAACTATCACGGCTACATCGGCGACCTCTGCCGCATGGGTATTCTGGGCGAGCCGGATGCCGAGCTGGAAGATCTGCTGGCCGAGGTCGAGACGGTGCAGCAGGCGGCGTTCTCGAAGGTCAAGGCAGGCACAATCGGCGGTGACATGATTTCGCATGCCGAGGGCGTGCTGAAGGCCTCGAAGGTCGCGCCCTACACGGATTTCTTCGCACACGGCATGGGCCTGATCACGCATGAAGCGCCGTTCCTGATGACCAACCACCCGGTCACGTATGAAGGCACCTATGCGGCCAAGCCGCTGGAGACGAACATGGTGCTGTCGGTGGAGACGACCATGCTTCATCCGACGCGAGGGTTCATCAAGCTGGAGGATACGCTGGCGGTGACGGACGACGGTTATGTGATGTTTGGGGATCGGGCGCGGGGATGGAATAGGGGTGGGGCGGCCTAGCTGGGGGCAGCCCCCCCACCCCCCATTCCAAACCCAATGAGGGGGCCTTTCGCGATTACTTCCCGCCCGCTGGGATCAGCCTGAAATCCGGCAGTTCCCGCAGCATCAGTTCCGGCCCGGCCGGCGAGTAGACGACGAAGAGCTGCATCGGCCCTTCACCGGTGTTTAGCGTCGAGTGGAAACGGCTTTCCGGCACATAGATGGTGCA
This sequence comes from Mesorhizobium sp. P2_F5, assembly GCF_056403715.1. Lineage (NCBI taxonomy): Bacteria > Pseudomonadati > Pseudomonadota > Alphaproteobacteria > Hyphomicrobiales > Phyllobacteriaceae > Mesorhizobium > Mesorhizobium sp. P2_F5. The sequence goes on from NZ_JBFUEY010000019.1 coordinate 46,567, forward strand.
GCCGGGACCGACCTTGGCGACAACCGGGTTGCCCTGCTCGTCCTCAACCATCTGCTCGCCATGGCCTGAGATGACGAAGATGATCTCTTCGGCACCGGGGTGGTTGTGGCGGGTGTGGCCCTTGCCCGAGGGCAGGTCGACGACGCCGCCGGAAAAGCGGGTCGCGCCATTCACTTCCGGCGCCACTGTCAGCGCCAGCTTGCCCCAGTCAAAGCCGAAGGCACTGACGTCCTTCGGGTAGACAAACACCTTGCTCTTGTCGGTCATGGTCTCATCCCTTCTTTTTCTTCTGGTCGTGAAGCGTGACGGCTTTGAAATCCGCCGTCTGCCTGGCGATCGCGGCTTCGGCCGGTAGCCGTTCCATCGAGCTGGCGCCATAGAAGCCATGCAGGCCTTTGCAGCGATCGAGAATGTAGCGGGCGTCGTCCGGCATCGAGATCGGTCCGCCATGGCAAAGCAGGATCACGTCCTTGCGCACCGAGCGGGCGGCATTGGCGATGGCGTCGATTTGGACCACGCAGTCGTCGAGCGACTTGGCCGACGTGGCGCCGATCGAGCCGCCGGTCGTCACTCCCATATGGGCGACGACGATGTCGGCGCCGGCTTTGGTCATGGCGCGGGCCTCGTCCGGGTTAAAGACATAGGGCGTGGTCAGAAGGTCGAGCTTGTGCGCCTCGGCGATCATGTCAACCTCGAGCCCGAAGCCCATGCCGGTCTCCTCGAAGCTTTGGCGCATGCTGCCGTCGAACAGACCGATGGTCGGAAAATTTTGCACGCCGGAAAAGCCCATCGTCTTCAGCTCGGCGAGAAGCAGCGGCATGATGACGAACGGATCGGTGCCGTTGACGCCGGCCAGCACCGGCGTCTTCTTCACCACCGGCAGCACCTCATAAGCCATTTCCTTGACGATCTCGTTGGCATTGCCATAGGCGAGCAGCCCGGCGGCCGAGCCGCGTCCGGCCATGCGGTAGCGGCCGGAATTGTAGATGATGATCAGGTCGATGCCGCCGGCCTCCTCGGCCTTGGCCGACAGGCCGGTGCCGGCGCCGCCGCCGACGATCGGCACGCCGTCGGCGATCATCGCCTTAAACTTCTTCAGTATGTCCTTGCGCGGTATGGCGGCCATGTCTGGGCTCTCACTGTCTGGCGATGTCGAGGAAGGCCGCCGTTGCGGCCCTAGCAAATTCTGGATCGTTGATGTGCAGCGGCAGCCGTGTCACGCGGCGAGTGGCGTTCGGCTTGATCGTGCGCTCGATGGCGTCGAACAGGATAGCGTCGGCTTCCGGATCGAAAAACGCGCCGCCTTCGATGTCGAGCGCCGAGACGCCTTTTTCCGGGATCAGAAAATGCACAGGACCGTCGCAGCGGGCGAGCCGGCCGCCGATCCATTCGCCGATGCTGCGGCATTCGTCGGCTGTTGTGCGCATCAGCGTGACGTTGGGATTGTGCTCGTAAAACAGCCGGCCGCGATCTTTCTCGGGAATGGTCGGTGGCGCCCAGAAATTGACCATGTCGAGCGCGCCGACAGAACCGACATAGGGCAGCTTCGTGCGAGCAATGGCGCCAAAGCGATCCTCGGTTGCCGGCAGCACGCCGCCGAACAGCAGGTCGCAGACCTCCGTCGTGGTGATGTCGATGACGCCGGCGAGCAGGCCGCTGTCGGCCAGCTTTTCCATCGAGCGGCCGCCGGTGCCGGTGGCGTGGAAGACCATGCAGTCGTAGTTTGCGCGCAACTGGTCGGCGATGGCCGTCACGCAAGGGGTGGTAACACCGAACATGGTGAGCCCGAGCGCCGGCTTGCCGGTTGCGGCGGGCGCCGGCTTGGCAGCCATTCCGGCGATCGCCTGCGCCGCATTGTGCAGCACGACACGCGACAGCCGGTTGAGGCCGGCCATGTCGGTCACCGAGGGCATCATGATGATGTCAGAGACGTCGACATAGGGTGCTGTGTCGCCGGAGGCGAGCGTCGAGACCATGATCTTGGGCAGGCCGAGCGGAAGCGCGCGCATGCCGGCAGTGATGATCGATGTGCCGCCGCCACCACCGATGCCGATGATGCCGGATATGTCGTCGCGCGACTGGATGAAGCTGGTGAAGGCGGCGCCCATGCCGGCCACCGCCGTGCCGCGATCGTCGATGCCGAGCACGCCGCTGGCTCCGCCGGGATGATGTGCCGCGACCTCGCCGGCGGGAATATCGACCGGCACGGTGGCGCCGCGCGTTCCGATGTCGACGCGGGCGACCGAACTGTCGGTGGCAGCAATCGCATCGGCCAGGAAGGCAAGCTCTTCGCCCTTGGTGTCGGCCGTGCCCACCACGTAGATGCGCTTCATCTGCGCCTCCCGGTGCTGGCTGGCACATGAGAATGCAGCGCTCTACGGCGCCCCCCTCTGTCCTGCCGGACATCTCCCCCACGTGGGGGGAGATTGGCTGGCGCGGACCACAACACTTGTTCTGCAAAGTTGGTGATTGGCGAAAGCGGAGACGAAGTTCGATCTCCCCCCAAGTGGGGGAGATGTCCGGCAGGACAGAGGGGGGCGCCGTAGAGTGTCAACATAACCACTCCGAAACTAGGGAGGCCATTGCAATTTTTTGAGACGCGCGTATCGTATTGATATGAATGTCTCACGTCAACAAGCCGCAGTGAACGACGAAGCCAATGAGGCTGCCGAACGCGGCCCCCGTGCCCGCACAAAACGGCTGATGCTGGAGACGGCGACAAGGCTGATGCAGGCGGGCGTCACGCCCTCGGTCAGCGAAGTCGCGGAAGCGGCTGAAGTTTCGCGCGCCACCGCCTATCGCTATTTCCCAAGCCAGGCAGCCTTGGTGCAAGCGGTGGTCGACGAGGGGCTCGGGCCGATCCTCACCTGGCAATCGGCCTCGAAAGATCCGCAACGCCGCGTCGCCGAACTGTTCGACACCGCCATGCCGCGCATCGAGGCTTTCGAGGCGACCTTCAAGGCGGCGCTGAAACTGTCGCTCGACCAGTGGGCACAGCGCCAGGCGGGCACGCTGGGCGGTGAGCCGCAGTTCACGCGCGGTCATCGCGTCCAGCTGTTGAAGGATGCCATTGCGCCGCTCAAGGGGCAACTGCCGCCGCGCGAATTCAAGCGCCTGGCGCAGGCGCTGTCGATGATGTTCGGCGTCGAATTGCTGATCGTGCTGAAGGACATATGGGGGCTCGATAGCCGCGGCATGCGGTCGGTCGCGCAATGGGCGGCGGGCGCCCTGGTGCGCACGGCGATGGCGGAATCGGATGCGGTTCGGCCGGCGGCAGCGGCGAAATAGCGCCAATCTGGTTCGACCAGATTTGAGCGACCACTACTGATGTTAACCAGGATGTAGGTGCCAAAACAAGGCTATCCTATATCAAGGAGTAGGAAAATTAAGGGAAAACAGTCAGATACATGAAGAATCCGGTTATACAAGCTCCGGTAGCGGTCCAAGAAAGAGCTTGACGGCTATCCAAAATTGGTAATACCAGATCAGGACAGAAAAAGCGGATCGAAAGTGAGAGCTGCGATCCATTTTCCGGCAGGGCGAGGAGGCCCGGAACCGGAAAGGCGCGATCTCGGGAGGAACTACCAGGGCCGGCTTCACCGCCGGCTCGCATGACAAGGTAGAATGCGCACAAGGGAGGAAATCATTATGCGCAAGACAATGACCAGCCTGCTTGCTGGTATCGGCTTAGTGCTTGCCTGCGGAACGTCCGTTTACGCGCAGGACAAGGAACTCACCATCTTCTGGGCGGAATGGGATCCGGCCAACTACCTGCAGGAACTCGGCAACGAGTACGAGAAGGAAACCGGCGTCAAGATCACGGTGGAAACCACACCGTGGCCCGACTTCCAGACCAAGGCCTTCACCGAGTTCAACGCCCATGGCGACGCCTATGATATGGTCGTCGGCGACTCGCAATGGCTCGGCGCCGGCTCGACCGGTGGCCACTATGTCGACCTGACCGACTTCTTCAACAAGCACAAGGTCGGCGACGTGATGGCACCGGCGACGGTGAAATACTATGCCGAATATCCGGGCGGCAGCGGCAAGTACTGGGCCATTCCGCTCGAAGGCGACGCCGTCGGCTGGTCCTATCGCAAGGACTGGTTCGAAGACCCCAAGGAAAAGGAAGCCTTCAAGGCCAAGTATGGTTACGATCTCGACGTGCCGAAGGATTTCAAGGCGCTGCGCGACATCGCCGAATTCTTCTACCGGCCTGATCAGAAGAAATACGGCATCGCCATCTACACCGACAATTCCTATGATGCGATGGCGATGGGTTTCGAGAACGCGCTGTTTTCCTATGGCGGCGAACTGGGTGACTATTCGACCTACAAGGTCGATGGTTTCGTCAACTCCGACAAGGCGATCGCGGCGCTCGACGCCTACAAGGAACTCTACAAGTTCACGCCTCCAGGCTGGGCCAAGTCGTTCTTCGTCGAGGACAACCAGGCGATCACTGAAAACCTGGCCGCGATGAGCATGAACTATTTCGCGTTCTTCCCCTCGCTGATCAACGAGGCGTCGAACCCGAACGCCAAGAACACCGGCTTCTTCGCCAATCCTCCCGGCCCCGGCGGCGACCAGTTCGCAGCCCTCGGCGGTCAGGGCATCTCCATCGTTTCCTACTCCAAGAAGCAGGAAGAGGCGACGAAGTTCCTTGAATGGTTCATCAAGGACGAGACCCAGAAGAAGTGGGCGGCACTCGGCGGCTACACCTGCAGCGCCGCCGTGCTCAAATCGCCCGAATTCCAGAACGCCACGCCGTACAACAAGGCCTTCTATGAGACCATGTTCAAGGTGAAGGATTTCTGGGCGGTGCCGGAATATGCCGAACTGCTGCAGCAGCTCAACCAGCGCGTCTATCCCTACATGATCGGCGGCGAAGGCACCGCCAAGGAAACGCTGGACGCACTTGCAGCCGACTGGAACGCGACCTTCAAGAAATACGGCCGCGGCCAATAAGCAGCATTTCTCGCGGAGGGGGCATCCGTGCCTCCTCCGCTCTTTTTTCCGAAACGGGAGCAGGGTCTTGGCGACCACGATGATCACCACGCTGGACACGTCCTCGCGGGCCGCTGCACGCGGTCTCAGCGACATTTCGATCCGCAACCTCTTCATCATTCCGACGATCCTGTTCCTGATCGTCTTCAACATTTTCCCGCTGATTTATTCGCTGGGCTATTCCTTCACCGATTTCCGTGCGTCGACCAATGCGCCGGCGAATTTTGTCGGGCTGCAGAACTATCGCGACCTGCTCAACGACCCCTATGTCTGGTCCAACTTCGCCATCACCGCGAAATACGTCATCATCTCGGTCGCCGGCCAGCTGTTCGTCGGCTTCGGCGTCGCCATGCTGCTCAATCGCGACATCCCGTTGAAGGGCTTGCTGACGACGCTTTTGCTGCTGCCGATGATGCTGTCGATGGCGGTCGTCGGCCTGTTCTGGAAACTGCTCTACGATCCGTCTTTCGGCATCATCAACTATGCGCTCGGTCTCGGCACCTTCGAATGGTTGTCGGATCCGAAAATGGCGCTCTATGCGGTTGCGCTGACCGACATCTGGATGTGGTCGCCCTTCGTCATGCTGTTGTCGCTGGCCGGCCTCTCGGCAGTGCCGAAGCATCTCTACGAGGCGGCGGCGATCGACCGCGCCGGGCCGTTCTACACCTTCTTCCGCATCACGCTGCCGCTGGTCGCGCCGATCCTGATGATCGCGATCATCTTCCGCACCATGGAGGCATTCAAGACCTTCGATCTCGCATACATCCTGACCAGCCAGCCGACGGCCGAACTGATCTCGATCCGGCTTTACAAGATGGCATTCCAGGAATGGCAGACCGGGCGCTCCTGCGCGCTCGCCTACATCGTGCTGATCATGGTGCTGGCCATCACCAACATCTACGTCAAATACCTCAACAAGGTGAAGGAGCGCTGATATGGCCGCAGTCCGCACTTCTTCCGAAATCGGCTTCAACCGCGTCGCTATCGTCGCCGTCCTTTTGGTGACGATCATCTTCCTGGCGCCGATCTACTGGATCGCCTCGACGGCGTTCAAGCCGCGCAATCTCGCCACCACCATCCCGCCGACGGTCGTCTTCCAGCCGGAAATATCGCCCTTCGTCAAGCTGTTCGCCAAGCGCTCGCAGATGCGCAACCCGGCGTCGCCGGAGGAGTATGCAGCCGCTCCCTGGTGGGAGCGCGTCGTCTTCGACGGCGGCGAAAAGATCGTGCGTGACGGCAAGGGCCAGGTGCAATGGTCCGGCTATCCGAACCGCTTCATGAACTCGCTGATCGTGGCCATCACCTCGACGGTACTGGCGGTCGGCATGGGCACCTTCACCGCCTACGGCTTCTCGCGCTTCAGGGTGAAGGGAGAGGCAGACCTGCTCTTCTTCATCCTGTCGACGCGCATGCTGCCGCCGGTGGTGGTCGCCATCCCGATGTTCCTGATGTACCGGGCGGTCGGGCTCAACGATTCCCATGTCGGACTGATCATCCTCTACACCGCCTTCAACCTGTCCTTCTCGGTCTGGCTGATGAAAGGCTTCATGGACGAGATCCCGAAGGAATATGAGGAGGCGGCGCTCGTCGATGGCTATACGCGCATGGAGGCCTTCTTCAAGATCGTGCTGCCCGAGGCCGCCACCGGCATCGCCGCCACCGCCGTCTTCTGCTTCATCACGGCGTGGAACGAATATGCCTTCGCACTGATCATGACCAGCCGCCGTGCCCAGACGGCGCCGCCCTTCATCCCAAGCCAGATCGGCTCCGGCCTGCCGGACTGGACGGTGATCGCCGCCGGAACCTTCCTATTCCTGCTGCCGGTCGCCATCTTCACCTTTCTGCTCCGCAATCATCTGCTGCGCGGCATGTCCTTCGGAGCGATCCGCAAATGAGCTTTCGCGCCATCAACCAGAAATATCTGGAACCGGGCTCGCAGATCCTGATGGTGCTGGGCATCATCGCGCTCTGCCAGCCCTGGAACATGCTGCTGCACAGCTACGGCGTGACCATCATCCTGATCGGCCTGATCGGCTTCAACATCACGTCGAAGATCGCGCCGGAGGAGAAGGCCGGCACCGGGCAAGGAGCAAATCCTGGGGCCGGAAATCCGGGAGCACAGCATTGACCCAGATCGAGCTTCGCGGCGTGCAGAAATATTTCGGCGCCGTCCAGGTCATCAAGGACCTCAATCTCAAGATCGACGACAACGAGTTCATCGTGCTGCTCGGCCAGTCAGGCTGCGGCAAGACCACGACGTTGCGGGCCATTGCCGGGCTGGAGACGATCGACGGCGGCGACATCCTCATCGACGGCAAGCCGGTCCAACATCTCAAGGCCGCCGACCGCGACATCGCCATGGTGTTCCAGTCGTTCTCGCTCTATCCGCATATGAGCGTCTACGAGAATGTTGCTTTCCCACTGCGCGCCACGCGCAAGAGCAAGGCCGAGATCGATCAGGAAGTGCGCTCGGTCGCCAAGACGCTGCAGATCACCGATCTGCTGGGCAAGAAGCCGTCGGCGCTGTCGGGTGGCGACATGCAGCGCGTCGCCATCGGCCGGGCGCTGGTGCGGCGTCCGAAGGCGATGCTGATGGACGAACCGATCGGTGCGCTCGACGCCAAGCTGCGCGAGGAAATGCGGGCGGAGATCAAGCGGCTGCATATCAAGCAAGGCTCGACCACAATCTATGTCACCCACGATCAGATCGAGGCGATGAGCCTCGCTGACCGCATCGTCATCATGCATGAGGGCGTGCTGCAGCAGGTCGGCTCGCCGGACGAGGTCTATTCGCATCCGGCCAATCTGTTCGTCGCCCAGTTCGTCGGCAGTCCGGTGATGAATGTCGCCGACGCAACGGTGGCCGAGAAAGCCAATACGGCGTCGGTCACCGTCGGTGGTGCTGCCGCCGGCTTCGAATTCCCGCGCGCGCTTTTGTCCAAGCTCAACGGCCATGCCGGCGGCCAGCTGGCGCTCGGCATCCGGCCCGAAGGTGTGCTGGTGCGCCATGAAGCGGCTGAAGGCTTCCTGCCGGTCGAGACGCAGATCGTCGAGCCGCTCGGCTCCTTCGACATTGTCGACCTCAAGGTCGGCTCCAAGATGCTGCGCGCCCGCACCAAGAGCGGCTTCGTCGGCGGCCCGGGCGAAAAGGTCTTCGCCAGGATCGATCCGACGCAGGCGCATTTCTTCGACACGGCAAGCGGCAAGTCGCTCGAAGTGAGGCTCTGATGGCTCATATCCAGCTCAAGAATATTTCCAAGAGCTTCGGCAACCACACCGCACTGACCGGGCTCAATCTCGAGATCGGCGATGGCGAGTTCTTCGTGCTGCTCGGCGAGACGGGCGCGGGCAAGACGACGACACTGCGCATGATCGCGGGTCTCGAAAAGCCGACCGAGGGCCAGGTCTTTATCGACGGCGTCGATGTCGCCGACTGGGGCGCGGCCGAGCGCGACGTGGCGCTGGTGCTGCAACAGTATTCGCTCTACCCGCGCTATACGGTGCGCGAAAATCTCGAATTCCCGTTGAAGCCGAAGATTCGCCGGCTGCCGGATGCCGAGATCAAGGACCGCGTTGCGCGCGCCGCCAAGACACTGCGGATCGAGCATCTGCTCGACCGCAAGACCGACCGCCTCTCAGGCGGCGAAATGCAGCGCGTCTCGATCGGCCGCGCCATCGTGCGCAAGCCGCGCGTGTTCCTGATGGATGAGCCGCTGTCGGCGCTCGACGCCAAATTGCGCGAGGCGCTGCGCACCGAGCTGAAAAACCTGCAGATCCAGCTTGGCGCCACCTTTCTGTTCGTCACCCACGACCAGATCGAGGCGATGTCGATGGGCGACAAGGTCGGCGTGTTGAACCATGGCCGCATCGTGCAGACCGGCACGCCGCATGAGATCTACAACAATCCGCGCGACACCTATGTGGCGAGCTTCGTCGGCTCGCCGCCGATGAACCTCATCGACGGCCGGCTGGTCAACAACCGCGCGGTGATGGCGCCGATGAATTTCGAGCTGCCGCTTACAATCGGGGCCAAGACTTTTGGGGGAGCCAAGACGGGCGCGGCGACGGAGGGGCGCCCGCTCGTCTTCGGCATCCGTCCCGAGGACGTCTATCTCGAGAGCGGCGCGCCGGTCGAGGCGCGCGTCCATGACGTCGAGAACCATGGCGTCGAAAAGATCCTGACTCTGCGGGTCGGCGACACCACGCTGCGCGCCACGGTGCCGGCGCGAACCGATGTGGCGATCGAGCAATCGGTGCGCTTCGCATGGAATGCGGACAAGGTCGTGCTGTTCGACAAGGGCAGCGGCGTGAGTTTACGGCACGCCAGCTAGTTTGCGGTCGAACGACGGGTACTGCCGGACTATTTCTGGAAGTAAGTCTCGTAGGGCGTGTCGTTGATCAGCAGGATCACGCACTCCGTCTCCGACAGGCAGGCGTCGTCGTGCATCTCATTGGCTTTCTGGGTCCAGTAAGACCCCGGTGGTAATTCGACCTTGGTCGCCTTGCCGCCGTCCATCTGCCAATGCGCCCACAGTCCCTTGATCACGACCGCGCGATAGTCGGCGGTGTGTGCATGGACGGGTGCGCGCCAGTTGCCGGGAACTTTCAGCAAGGTGCCGGCCGGACCCTTGGCGCGATCGCCCCATAGTGGGCCAAGGCGATGCGGCTGGTCGGGCACCTCGGCGACATAGGGGATCTTGTCGGCCGTCAAGTAGCTGTCCTCGAGGGCAAAGGCCCGTGCGGGAAAGACGCACAGAATGGCGAGCGCTAGAAACGCAGAACGATTGGTCATGGCGGTTCCTCCGCCTGCCAGACTATGGCGGTTCGGTTGGCGTGCAATGACATGCCGTCCAAAAGATTTGGCAATTTCTCCAACCCGCGGAGGGGCTGGCGGGACGTCGCGAATCTCAGGAGTTCCCGAATCTCAGGGGTGCCAGGATCTCAGGGGTGCCAGGATCTCAGGGGTGAATGTCGCCGTCGCCGGTGTTGCGCAGGTGGCTCGGCGCCACGCCCATCACCCGCTTGAAGGCGCGGCTGAAGGAAGCTTCCGAATCGTACCCCAGTTTCGCCGCCGCCACCGACACCCTCAAACCGTCGCGGGTAAGCCATTGCCGGGCCTGATGCATGCGCACGCGCAGCACGTATTTGGCCGGCGTCTCGCCGACGACGGTGGCGAAGCGCTGGGCAAAGGCCGAGCGCGAAGCGCCCATCACCCTGGCCAGCGCCTCGACCGTCCAGTCACGGTCGGGCTGCAGGTGAATGGCGGCGAGCACCTTGCCGACATCGGGATTGCGCACGGCGGCAATCCAGCCGGAGGCATCGCCGCAGCCATTCTCCACCCAGGAGCGGATGATGGTGGCGGCGAGCACGTCGGCAAGACGCGCCAGAATGCCGCCGGAGCCGACCCGGTCCATCGTCACTTCGCCCGCCATGGCATCGAGCAAATGTTGGATGCCCGGCGCGTTGGTCATCAGTCTATGCGCCTGCATCAGATTGGGCATCATGTCGAGCAGCGGGTGCGAGCCGTCGAGGTTGAAATGCATGCTGCCGCAGAACAACAAAGTCTTGCAGCCATCGCAGCCGTTGGAGACGTCGTAGATGTTCTCGCATACCGGTTCGATTGAGTAGCGGCCGATCGGGACGGGCGGCACGCCTGGCGCGCTGGCCAGAATATGCTCGTCGCCGCGCGGGATCAGCAGCGCGTCGCCCACCGACAGTTCGATCCACTCCTTCGACGGCGAGAACAGCCAGCAGTTTTGCTGTCCAATGAAATGGAACCGCGCCGCTTTCTGCGCGGGAAAGGAAACGGCCCAGGGCTCGCCAAGCACGCAGCGGCCATAGTCGACGCCGTCGAGGCGCAGGCCGCGCAGCATGTCGGTCAGCGGGTCGCCGGACGCGGGTAAAGCGGCTTTGGACGAATTGTAGTTCATTTCGGTGTTTTTAACATGGAAACTCCAGGGCGTCACTCCCTATGTTGCAGTGCAGCGCCGCAAACAAATCAGGGAACGGCCTCATAGCCGAGCCAGGACGGCAAGGCATGTAACGGGTGGAGCCACCATCCGGTCGCTCCCTATGTGGCGCTGCAAACAGATCGGAGACTGACCATGGCCGAATCCTCGACGGGCGTCATCGACGCCACGGTTTTAAACCCTGCAGAATCCGATGAACGAACCGAACCGGCCTGGGGCGCCGTGGTCTCGCTGGCGCTCGGTGTGTTCGGTCTGGTGACGGCGGAATTCCTGCCTGCCAGCCTGCTGACGCCGATGGCGCGCGATCTTGGCGTCAGCGAAGGCATTGCCGGACAGGCGGTGACGGCGACGGCAATTGTCGGCGCCATTGCCGCCCCGACCATGGCTATTATCACCAGGCGCATGGACCGCCGGCTGGTGATGTGGATGCTGTCGAGCTTCCTGATCATCTCCAATCTTCTTGCAGCCTTTGCCTCGTCGCTACCCATGCTTTTGCTTGCTCGCGTCGTGCTCGGTGTTGCGCTTGGCGGCTTCTGGGCGATGTCGGCAGCCATGGCGTTGCGGCTGGTGCCGATGCGGCTGATGCCGCGCGCCATGTCGATCATCCTGACCGGCGTTTCGCTGGCCACCGTCACCGCGGCGCCGGTCGGCGCCTATGTCGGCGACATCTGGGGATGGCGCACGGCGTTCATGATTGCGACCATCGTCGGCGGGCTAGCGCTGCTGGTGCAACTGGCGACCATTCCGCGGCTGCCGCCGGTGGGCGTGGCAAGCTTCCGCACCTTGCTCGAGGTGCTGGAGCGGCCGTCGATCCGTGTGGCGCTGCTGGTCGTGCTGCTGGTCGCTTCCGGCCATTTCGCCGGCTTCACCTATGTTCGCCCCTTCCTTGAGAAGGTGCCTCTCTTGCACATCGAGACGATCTCGCTGGTGCTGCTCGCCTACGGTATTGGCGGCTTCTTCGGCAACATCGTCGGCGGCATCGTGGCCGAACGCAGCCTCAAGGCGGCCGTGGCGCTGGCGCCGTTGCTGATTGCGGTCGCGGCAGCTTCGATGCTGGTCTTCGGCGCTTCGCCGACGATCGCTGCTGCTTCGGTTGCCGTTTGGGGCTTTGCCTTCGGCGCGGTTCCGGTCGGGCTGCAGAGCTGGCTGGTGCGCGCCGCGCCCGACCAGGCTGAAAGTGCCGGCGGGCTGATGGTCGCGACGTTCCAGATAGCAATTGCGCTTGGCGCCGTCTTCGGCGGCCTGCTGGTCGACAATGCCGGCGTGGCCAGCGCCTTCGCTTATTGTGGCGCGGCAACCCTGCTGGCGGCGATCGTGGTGTTTGCGCGCGGCCCGAAGAGCGTCGAATAGCCAACAACCATCCGCGGCTTTCGAAGCGGCCCGAGAACCATCAAGGGTTTCGGGTCGCTGTTTTTGTGGTGAACGGCTACCGGTAAGCTTAGACGGCGCGGCCGTCGAAGTCGAAAACCGGCAGGCTGGCAGGATCGATATCGGTAACGCAGTTGAGGTTGATGTAGGCGCTGCGTTCACCGCCTTGGCGAACATCCTCGGCAAAGGGATGGATGCCGCAGGTGCGGCAGAAGCGGTGCGCCATCGCGTGATTGCCGAATGTATAGGTGCCGAGATCGTCGCCCCAGGCCAGCAGCCTCAGGCTGTCATGCGGTATGGCGCATAGAAGCGCGCCCTTGCGCGAGCAGATCGAACAATTGCACCGCACGGCGCCCGTCAGCTCCGCCTTGAATTCGAACGCGACCTTGCCGCAGTGACAGCTGCCTTTATGGAGCATTGGTTTTCTTCCTTCCGTCCGGCAGGATATGAAACGACCTGCGCAAGTTTCAAGTTTCGGCAAGCCATGCGCTGGCCTCTATCCCTTAAGACGTTGCAGCCATCCGGAGTCCGACATCCAAAATGCAATCCGTGCGCGATCATCTGGAAACCTTGCTGGCGCGCCTTGCCGCCCGTGCCGGTGACGAACGCGTGTTCACCAGGCTCTATGCCGAAGCCGCGCGGGCTGCGGCCGATGCCAGCGATGCCCGCAAACGGGCCGGTGTGAGCCTCGGGCCGCTCGACGGCACGATTGTCTCGATCAAGGATCTGTTCGACGTCGCCGGCGAGCCGACCACGGCTGGTTCGCTGATGCTAAGGGACACCGCACCTCGCCGGCACGACGCGGCAATCGTCAACCGGCTGCGGCAGGCCGGCGCTGTCATCATTGGCAAGACCAACATGACCGAATTCGCCTTCACCGCGATCGGTGACAACATGCACTACGGCACGCCGGGCAATGCCGCCGACGCCAGCCGCATTCCGGGCGGCTCGTCGTCCGGCGCCGGCGTTTCCGTGGCCGAGGGCACTTGCGACATCGCCATCGGCTCCGACACCGGCGGTTCAGTGCGCATCCCGGCATCGCTGAACGGTGTCGTCGGTTTCAAGCCGACGGCGCGGCGCGTGCCGTTGGCCGGCGCCTATCCCTTATCCGCGACGTTGGATTCGATCGGGCCGCTGGCGCTGAGCGTTGCCGCCTGTGCGCTTGCCGACGCGGCGATGTCGGGCGACGATCTGCCGCCATTGCACCTGACGCTACCGCTTGCCGAGCTTCGTGTCGGAATCCCGCGCGGTCTGCTTTTCGAAGACACCGAAAGCGGGATCGGCACGGCGTTCGATCGCAGCCTTGTCAAAATCGAGCAGGCAGGCGCGCGGCTGACGGATGTTTCGATCGACGACCTCGTTGCCGACCTGCGCGCGGCCACCAAACGTGGTTCGATCGCGGCCATGGAAGGCGCGGAAATCCATGCCGACTGGCTGGCGACAGGCGCATCGGTGTCGGTCGATCCCTATGTCAGCGGGCCGTTGTCACGGGCGGCGGCAATACCGACGCCGGTCTATATCAGGGCACTGCGCCGCCGCGCGGCATTGTGCATAGCCATGGACGAGCGGTTGCTTTCGGTCGATGTGCTGGCCCTGCCGACCACGCCGGTGACGGCGCCGACCATCGTTTCGATGGCCGAGGATGCCGCCCTGCGCGAACGTACCGAAGGCCTGTTGTTGCGCAACACCCAGGTCGCCAACCAGTTCGACCTCTGCGCGATCTCGCTGCCGATGCCTGGCATGACGCGGCCGGCCGGGCTGATGCTGGTGGCGCGCAACGGTCATGACCATCATTTGCTGCGCATCGCGGCTGAAGTCGAGCGCTTGCTCTGACAGGCAGAACCGCAGATCGGCAATCAGTGCGCCGAGCAGTGCTTGCGCTCGCTCCGCCTGGCGGCGCGTTCGATGCTGATGACGATCAGCGAGGGCGGATCGTGTTCGTCGCCGCGACGCTGGATCGATCCTCTGACGACGATCTTTCCCGCGTAAAGCTTTTCCGAAACATCAGGTGAGGCTCTGTCCAGAACCGACAGTCGGGTGGTGTCGAGTGCAACGCCCTCGATGACCTTGCCGGTGGCGAGGTCGAGCGCGTTGCCCGATGGGCAGGGCGCCATCATGCACGCTATCCCGTTGCTGCAGTAGACATAACTGCTGTTTTCGGCTGCGGCGAGTGACGGCAAAGCCTCGATTGAAGACACCGCGATGGCCAGGAAGGCGAGGCGATGACCTAACATGGTTTTAACGTCGCGGAGAATTGGGGCGAAACCGCGATGTGGCTCACGTGTCTGCCGGAAACCGCCGGCGGTAGTGCTCGACCACGTCGGGGTTGCGCAAATTGACCGGCAGCCGGTTGGCCAGCACCAGCAGCGTTTCGCCGGCGGCGCCGACTCCCATGCGCATCATCGACTGCTCGGTGATGCCAGCCATGTGCGGGGTGACAATGACATTGTCGAAACTGAAATAGGGGTGATTTGCCGGCAGCGGCTGTGTCGCAAAGACATCGAGCGCGGCGCCGCCGATGCGGTCCTTGCGCAAGGCCTCGATCAGCGCCTCGTCGTCGATCACTGGCCCACGCGAAATGTTGATGAGCAGCGCATCGGGCTTCATGCGGGCAATACGTTCGCGGTTGATCAGGCCGCGCGTCTCCTCGGTCAGCGGGCAGCAGAGCACGATGATGTCGCTCTGTTCGACCAGCGCGTCGATCGACAGGAAGCCGATCCTGTCGGGCGCCGGCTGCATGCTGCGCGTCGTCGCCACGACGTTGAGGCCGAAGCCGTGCGCTGCGATATGGGCTACCGCCTGGCCGATGGCGCCGAAGCCGATAATGCCGATGGTCTTGCCAGCAAGCTCGCTGGCATGGCTGGCGTGGTCGCGGCCGGCATTCCAGCCCCTGGCGCGCAGGTCGCGGTCGACCGAGCGGAAGCGTCGAAGCAAAGCGAGCGCTGCAAACATCACATATTCGGCGACCGATCGCGCATTGACCGCCGGCACGTTGGCGACCAGCACGCCGGCGGCGGCGGCGGCCTCCATCGGCACCATGTCGAGGCCGGCGCCGTGGCGGACCGCTGCCCGAAGCTTCGTTGCGTTTTCGAACAGCGCCGGCGGCAGCGGCGCGCGCACGATGATGACGTCGGCGTTCTTGGCCTCGGCGGTCAGTGTTGCCGCATCGAGCGCTGAGGCGACGACGAGTTCGCCGGCGCCCACCAGCATGGCGGAGGCACGCGGATGCAGCGTGTGCGTCGACAGGATTCTGGGCATGAGGCTCCCGTTTTTTGTCGCAATTCCCAAGGGAAAGCGCCACGCGCTTTTCCCGGGAAAAGTGTTTTCACACTTTTCCCGGAATTGCTCTAGACCTTTTCGAGCGTGGCGGTTTTCTGCTCCATGCCGCGGCCCTCGATGATGCCCTTCCAGTAGCTTTCCGCGCCTTGCAGATGGGCGCTCATCAGCGCCTGGGCCAGGTTGCCGTCGCGGCGCAGCAGCGCCTCGTAGATCTGGATGTGCTCGGCATGTGAGCGCACTGAGCGCTCGGGATCGTTGAAGTAGATCGGTAGACGCTGCTCGCCCATCAGATAGTAGACACTGCAGATGTTGTGGAAGACGCCGTTCTTGGTTGCCCGCACGATTTCGAGGTGGAATTCGCGGTCCTCCTTGGCGAGGCCTTCACCGGCGGCGATGCGCTCCTCCGAGGCTTTCAGAATTTCGCGCAGGCGTTCGAAATTCTCTTCCGTGGCGCGCGAACAGGCAAGTTCGGCGGCCTTGATCTCGTGGATCTTGCGCAGTTCGACGGTCTCGTAGATCTGCACCGGATCGAGCGGCAGGCCCGCGCGGGCGAAAAGGGCCAAGGCTTCTACACTGGCCTGCCTTGTATCCACATAGATGCCGGATTTGGCGCGGCGCTCGACGATGCGCATGGCTTCGAGAATGGCCAACGCCTCGCGGATCTGGCCGCGGCTGACGCTGAAATGCTCCGCCAGTTCGCGCTCAGACGGCGTGCGGCCGGTCTCCTTGTCCGAATGGGAGAACAGATAGGCGGCGAGTTCGGCGAGAAGGTTCTTTTCTTTCATCGTCAACCGCGTTGCGCGTGCGCCTCCAGGAACCGCTCCGAAATGGTGAATCCCAGACCCGGCTTTTCAGGGATCGCTATCATACCGTCCTTTGCTTCGACAGTCTCTTCGATAAGATCATGGATCATCGGGTTGGCGCCGAGCGAATATTCGACGGTGAAGCTAGCCGGCGAAGCAGCGCAGACATGCAGCCCGGCAAAGAAGCATGGCGCGCCGGCCCACAGATGCGGGGCGAAGCGCAGATTGAAGGCGCTGGCGATGGTGCCGATCTTCATCGCTTCGCTGATGCCGCCGCAAAAGGCCGGATCGGGCTGGAAGATGTCGGCCGATTTGAGCACCGCGAGATCGCGGAAGGCATAGCGCGTCGCCTCACTTTCACCAGTGGCGATCGGGATCGAGCCGGAGGCGCGCACCTCTGCCATACCAGCCTTGTCGTCGGCGATGACCGGCTCCTCGAACCAGGCGAGGTCGAGATCGCTGGCCAGGCTGATGAAGCGCTTGGCCTCGGCCACCGTATAGGTGCCATGCGCGTCGACCATCAGCTCGACATCGGGGCCGAGCGCCTGCCGTGCGGCACGGACGCGGGCGGCGGAGATATGCGGGGCGCCGTCCATGGCGCCGACGCGCATCTTCAGCGCCTTGAAGCCGCCCTTGGCGATGTAGGATTTGAGCTGCTCGCCGATGGCGTCGGCGGCAGCCCAGCCGCCGGAGGCATAGGCCTGCATGCGGTCGAGCTTGCGGCCGCCGAGAAGCCGCCACACCGGCTGTCCCAGCGATTTGCCCAAGATGTCCCACAACGCGATGTCGACGGCGCTGATGGCCGCAACGCTCATGCCGCGCCGCGCCAGTTGCGGCATGGCGTGGCCGGCGCGTGCGGCGCTGTCGTGGCGCACGCCGTTGTAGAGCATCTCCCAGATGATGCCGATGTCGGCCGGGTCGCGGCCGATCAATTGCGGACCGACCTCATGGTTCAGCATGTGGACCAGCGCGCCATAGCTGCCGGCGCTGCCGGCGGCGTTCTTGCCTTCGCCCCAGCCGACCAGCCCGTCATCGGTCTCGACGCGCAAAATGGCGGCGTCGAACGTCGTCACCTGGCCGAAGTCGCTGCGATGCTGCTTCGCGGCTTCGATCGGTATGCGGACCCACCAGGCCTGGACGTTTCTGATGCGCATGGTCATCCCCGGCCCCACCGCCGGCAGGCGGAAGGGCGCATTCCAAATCGGATCGGCTACTTGATCAGCGGCAATATTGTTTCGGCGGTGATGCGCATCTGGTCAGTGTAGAATTTCTCCGTCAGCACGCTGGAGCCGTGATCCTGAATGAACTTCAGCTGTTCGGGCGAGATGTCGACCGGATGGCGCTCGACCATGTCGGGATAGGGCGCGGCCGGCGTGCGGTCGACGGGCGCGACGAACTCGTTGGTCAGCGCGCCATCATAGCCGACTTCCCTCAGTGTCTGCACGATCCGTGGCCAGTCGATCTGGCCGAGGCCGGCGGCAAAGCGGTTGTTGTCGGCGACGTGAAAATCGAACAGGCGTTTGCCGACCTGGCGGATGGCGTCATGGACGTTAAATTCTTCCATGTGGATGTGGTAGGCGTCGAGGCAGACGCCGCATTCGGGGCTGACCGCATCGGCGAGCGCCAGCGCCTGCGCGCCGCGGTTGAACAGATAGGTCTCGAAGCGGTTGAGCGGCTCGACCGCGATCTTGACGCCGACCTTCTTGGCATGAGTGAAGCACTCGCGAGTGGCGTCGACCACCCACTTCCACTCCTCTTCCTCGGTGCCGTCAGGCACCACCTTGCCGACGGTGGCGGGCACCAGCGTGATGATCTCGCCGTCGAGTTCGCTGATCATGGTCAGCACGTCCTTGACGTACTGCACCGAGCGCTCGCGCTGACCCTGATCCCTGGCGGCTAGGTTGCGTTCGCCAAGCATCAGCGTCACCGCGCCCCAGCAGCGTATGCCGTGTTCTTTCAGCAGCGCGCGGGTCTCCTTGGTCTTGTATTGCTCGGGCTCGCCGGAAATCTCGATCGACTCGTAGCCGAATTTCTTGATGCGCTTCAGCGTCACCTCCAACGGCTCCGCGCGCATCCAGTTGTGCGTTGAAAGATGCATGGTCTATCCTTCCCAGAATTCGTCTGTGCCAGTTCGCCTGCGATGCGCCTCAGCGAAGCGCGTCTCATGATTCCTCCCCAAGGCGCTCCAGCATTTTTACGCAAACTGGTTCGACCAATTGGGCCTGAATGGAGGTCTACAGCAATTTTCTTCGCGCGGCAAGAACTGCCTCTGTGCGATCGCGGCATCCATTTACTGTGTTGATTATGCTTGCATATGTTCCGCATTCTAGGGTGCGCGGCCTGCTGCGCTCGCGAGTCAAATGGCTTGACCCATTTCCGGTATTTGGTAATACCAGAATGGCAATACGAGAATGGACATCACAAAAGACCAAAGAGGCTGGCCCTGCTTTCATCAGGCGCTATGCTTGGTCCTTGGAAAAATGAATTGGGAGGATGCCGATGCCGTCGACAATGAAAGGTCCGGGGCTGTTTCTGGCGCAGTTCGCGGGCGATGCCGCGCCGTTCAATTCGCTGGCCTCGATCACCAAATGGGCGGCCGGCCTCGGCTACAAGGGCGTACAGATCCCGACCTGGGACGCACGCCTGTTCGACCTCGAGAAAGCGGCGTCTTCCAAGGCCTATTGCGACGAGGTGAAGGGCATCTGCGCCGATGCCGGCGTCGAGATCACCGAACTGTCGACGCATCTTCAGGGGCAGTTGGTGGCGGTGCATCCAGCCTATGATGGGCAGTTCGACGGTTTTGCCCCGGCGTCAGTACACAACAACCCGAAGGCACGGCAGAAATGGGCAGTCGAACAGATGAAGTTCGGCGCCAAGGCGTCGAAGAATCTGGGCCTCAAGGCCTCGGTGACGTTTTCCGGGGCGTTGGCCTTCCCTTACCTTTATCCCTGGCCGCAGCGGCCGGCCGGCTTGATCGAAGAG
Source organism: Mesorhizobium sp. P2_F5 (assembly GCF_056403715.1). Lineage (NCBI taxonomy): Bacteria > Pseudomonadati > Pseudomonadota > Alphaproteobacteria > Hyphomicrobiales > Phyllobacteriaceae > Mesorhizobium > Mesorhizobium sp. P2_F5. Next base: position 65,972 of record NZ_JBFUEY010000019.1, read on the forward strand.
GCGTTTGCCGAACTCGGCAAACGCTGGAAGCCGATCCTCGACGTCTATGACGAGAACGGCGTCGATGTTGGCTATGAGATCCATCCGGGCGAAGACATCTTCGACGGCGCCACCTTTGAAATGTTCCTCGACGCGGTTGGCGGTCACAAGCGCTGCAACATCAATTACGACCCGTCGCATTTCCTCTTGCAGCAACTCGACTATCTCGAATTCATCGACATCTATCACGAGCGGATCAAGGCGTTTCACGCCAAGGACGCCGAGTTCAATCCGACGGGACGGCAAGGCGTCTATTCCGGCTACCAGAGCTGGACCAATCGCGCCGGGCGGTTCCGCTCGCTGGGCGACGGGCAGGTCGACTTTGGCGGCATTTTCTCCAAGCTCACCCAGTATGGCTATGATTCCTGGGCGGTGCTGGAATGGGAATGCTGCCTCAAGCATCCGGAGGACGGCGCGGCTGAAGGCGCGCCCTTCATTCAGCACCACATCATAAGGGTGACGGAAAAGGCATTCGACGATTTCGCCGGCGGCACGACGGACAAGAAGATGCTGCGTGCGATGATGGGAATCTAGCGCGATTTCCCTCCCCCTCGAGGGGAGGGTGGCCCGAAGGGCCGGGTGGGGTCGGTTCGTACTGGGCTCTACTTTTCAACGACCCCACCCGATCCGCTGTGCGGATCGACCTCCCCTCAAGGGGGAGGTGAACAACGAGGAGAGAAAAATGGTCGGCGCATCGAAGTCGGAAGCGGGAGGCGGCCCGATCCGCTATGGCATGGTCGGTGGCGGCCAGGGTGCCTTCATCGGCGCGGTGCACCGGATCGCGGCGCGCATGGACAATGACTTCGTGCTGGTGGCCGGCGCGCTGTCGGCCAATGCCGAACGCGCCAAAGCGTCCGCCGCCGAGCTCGGGCTCGATCCAGCGCGCAGCTATGCGTCTTATGCCGAGATGGCCAAGGCCGAGGCCAAGCGTCCGGACGGCATCGAGGCAGTGGCCATCGTCACCCCCAACAATGTGCATGTGCCGGCGGCCAAGGCGTTTCTCGAGGCCGGCATCCACGTCATCTGCGACAAGCCGCTGGCTACGACTTTGGCCGAGGCCAAGAAGCTCGCGGCAGTGGTCGAAAAGACGGGCAAGGTGTTCGTGCTGACGCACAACTACACCGCCTATCCGATGATCCGCCAGGCGCGCGAGATGGTGGCCAAGGGCCAGCTTGGCGACATCCGCATCGTGCAGTCGGAGTATCCGCAGGACTGGCTGACCGAGGATCTTGCCGCCACCGGCCAGAAGCAGGCGGCGTGGCGCTCCGACCCCAAGCAGGCGGGTGCCGGCGGTGCGCTCGGCGACATCGGCACGCATGCCTACAATCTCGCGCGCTTCGTCTCCGGTCTGGAGCTCGATTCGCTGTCGGCCGATCTCGATGCCTTCGTGCCCGGGCGGCAGCTCGACGACAACGTCAACGTCATGCTGCGCTTCAAGCCGGTCGGCAAGACGCATCCGGCCAAGGGCATGATCTGGGCGAGCCAGGTGGCGCCCGGCCATGAGAACGGGCTGAAGTTGCGCATCTATGGCTCCAAGGGCGGGCTGGAATGGGTGCAGGCCGACCCGAACTATCTCTGGTACACGCCGTTCGGCCAACCCAAGCAGCTGCTCACCCGCAATGGCGCCGGCGCGCTGCCGGTCGCCGGCCGTGTCAGCCGCGTCCCCTCGGGCCATCCCGAAGGCTATCTCGAAGGCTTCGCCAACATTTATCAGGAGGCCGCGCGGGCGATCCGTGCGGCCCGCAAGAAGGGTGGCAAGCCGGGCAAGGAGGTTGTGTTCCCGACCATCCAGGACGGCGTCGAAGGCATGGCCTTTATCGAGGCTTGCGTGAAGTCGTCGAAGAAGAACGGGGCGTGGACGAAGCTTTAGGCGGCGTCTCCCCCTCACCCGGATTGCCAGCCGAATTGCGGAAGACAATTCGGGGCAATCCGACCTCTCCCCGAGGGGAGAGGAGGTGTTGGCGCCGACGCAAAGTCTCTTCTCCCCAACGGGGAGAAGGTGGCCGCGAAGCGGCCGGATGAGGGGGCATGGCGCGAAGCTGGCGAAAGAAGACCGGCGCGCCGTCAAATGGGGAGGGAATGTCGATGAAAATCGGCATGTGCATGTTCTTGTGGACGACCAACGTCTCGAAAAAGCACGAGGCGCTGCTCAGGGACATCAAGGCGACAGGCTTCGATGGCGTCGAGATACCGGTCTTTGCCGGTGCGCCTGACGACTACAAGAGGCTTGGCGAGCTGCTCGACAGCATCGGGCTGGAGCGCACGGCTGTCACGGCGATGGGCGATCCGGCGATGAATCTGATCTCGCCGGATGCGGCGACCCGCAAGGCCGGCATCGACTACATGAAATGGGCGATCGACTGCAGCGTGGCATTGGGCGCGGATAGGCTGAGCGGTCCGTTGCATTCGACGCTCGGCGCCTTCTCCGGCAGTGGGCCGACCGCCGCCGAAAAGAAGCGCTCAATCGCCTCGCAGCGCGCCATCGGCGATCATGCCGGCAAGCGGGGCGTCACCATCGGGCTGGAGGCGCTCAACCGCTTCGAATGCTATCTGCTCAACACGATGGCCGACCTGTCCGAGCACATCGACGCCATCGACAGGCCGCACATCAAGGCGATGTACGACACCTTCCACGCCAATATCGAGGAGGCCGACCCGATCGGCGCCTATACCAAGCACCGACGGAATGTCGTCCATATCCACATTTCGGAGAATGACCGTGGCGTGCCGGGGCGCGGCAACATTCCGTGGAAGGAGACTTTTTCGGCGATCCGCAAGAGCGGCTATGACGACTGGCTGACCATCGAGGCGTTTGGGCGCTCGCTGAAGGATCTGGCGGCGGCGACCAAGGTGTGGCGGGATTTTTCAGAGACGCCGGAGGCGGTGTATCGGGAGGGGTATAGGCATATCAGGGATGGGTGGAAGAAGGCGGCGTAGGGGCGTCGTCCGACAAGCGCTTGCGATCCTTCGCGCCCCCCTCTGTCCTGCCGGACATCTCCCCCACGAGGGGGGAGATTGGCAGGTCGGGCGCGCCGCTTATTCCTGCGACGCTGGAGATTGGCGAAGGCTAAGGTGACGGCCAATCTCCCCCCAAGTGGGGGAGATGCCCGGCAGGGCAGAGGGGGGCGCTGTCCCGCCGGCGTCTCGCAGCGTCACCCCTGCTCGGCCTGGATCCTGTTGTAATCATGGATCGTCCGGCTCAACCTCCGGCGCAGGAAATTCGAGATGTTGTCGAACACGAACACGACGAACAGCGTCAACAGCACCATGTAGAAGACGTTGGCCCAGTTGGAATTGGTGCGCATCGCTTCCCACAGCTTCAGGCCGATGCCGCCGGCGCCGACGGCGCCGATGATGGTGGCGCCACGCGTGTTGGATTCCCACTGGTAGAGCGTCTGGCTGATGAAGACCGGGATGACTTCAGGCATCACGCCATAACGCTGCACCAGCAAGCCGTTGGCGCCGGTCGACTTGATGCCTTCGCGCGGCTTGTCGTCGATGTTCTCCAGGCTTTCCGAATAGGTTTTGCCGAGCGTGCCGATCTCGGTAAAGAAGATCGCGGCGCTGCCAGCCAGCGGTCCGGGGCCGAAGGCGCGGGTGAAGAACAGCGCCCAGATCAGCATGTCGACCGAGCGCATGAAGTCGAAGAAGCGCTTGAGCACCTGGCTGAGCAGGCCGCTCGGCGTGATGTTGCGGGCGGCGAAGAAGGCGAGCGGAAAGGCGACGAAGGCGCCGAGCAAGGTGCCGAGAAACGCCATGACGATGGTCTGCAGCAGCTTCGTCCAGACGTCGCCATGCTGCCACTGCGCGTTGTTCCAGATGTTGTCGCCGGCCAACGCCAGGTTCGAGGTGCCGGGTTTCAGTTCCGGTCCGGACCAGATCAGCGAGATCACTTCACCGGTCGATTTGCCGAAGAAGGGCGAGCGCGTGTCGAAGACGAAATTCGCCCAGCCGAGGAAACGCTTGCGGACCTTCACGCGGTCGACGGTGACGCGCACCTCGCCGACAAAGCCTATCTTGGCGACGACCTCGTCGTCATGCGCGGTGATCCAGTCGGGCACCGGACCTGATATCACCGGCTTGCCGCTGGTCAGGGCGACAGGCACCGTTTCGCCATTGGCGACAATCGTCGCCTTGGTCTTGTCGAAGGTGACGGACTTGGCCTGGCCGTCGATCAGCACGGTGAAGGTGCCGTCGGCGTTCCTGACCACCCAGTCGGGATTGGGGTTGTCGCCGAGGGCGGAAAAGCGCGGGTATTTCGGCGTGATCTCGGGCTGGTCGAGGCGGAATTCCGGCTGCAGATCGTAGCTGATCCATTGCGACAGGAAGAGCGGCAGACGCTCCCAATGCGATTCCCTCAGCACCTGCGGCAGGCTGAAGAACCACAAGGCATAGATGAGGTAAAGCACGGTGCCGGCAACCAGGAACAGCGGCCAGAAGCGCTGGAGGAACGGGCGATGGAACACGTGCGGAAAGCGCTCCTCGATGGCTTTGATCTCATCCACAGTCATGGCCATGGTCACGCTCCGCCCATCAAAAAGGCCTGCTCACCCACCAGCTTGCGGCGCAGCCAGGCGGAGAACTGGTCGATGATGAAGATGGTCGTGAACAAGAGCAGCACCAGCGCCAGGGTCTTGGCGCCGAAGCCGCGTGAAATCGAGAGCTTCAGTTCCTCGCCGATGCCGCCGCCGCCGACGGCGCCGATGATGGTCGAAGCTCGCACGTTGATCTCGACGCGCAGCAGTGTGTAGGACAGGAAATTGGGCAGCACCTGCGGCAGGTCGGCGAAACGCACGCGCTCGAACCAGTTGGCGCCGACGGCCTTCAGGCCTTCCTCGGCGCGCATGTCGATGTTCTCGTTGATCTCGTAGAACAGCTTGCCCAGCGCGCCGATCGAATGCAGACCGATGGCGATGATGGCGGCGATCGGGCCGGTCGACACGATGGCCGCGAACAGGCCGGCAATGACGATCTCCGGAAAGGCGCGCAGCAGCTCCATGAAGCGCTTGACGACGAGCCGCAACGCCGGATGCGGCGTCAAATTGCGCGCGGCGATGAAGGAAAACGGCACGGCGAAGATGAAGCCGATGAAGGTCGAGACCAACGCCACGTTGACCGTGGTCAGCATCAGCTCGAAATATTCAGGGATGTAGAAGCCGCCCCAGATATAGACGCGGCCGAGCGGAAAGTTGAATTCCTGGGTGCCGGTGTCATGCGGCGAGGCGATGTCGAACAGCGCCCGCCAGACATCGTTCCAGTCCTTGGGGACCAGCCAGCTGAGGAAATCGAGGATGTGCGGCAGCCGGTCGAAAAAGTGGCCGGCATTGGCCTCGTCGGCGAACCACATGCTGGAAAACATGGCGGCAAGCAGCAGGCTGATGCCGAGCACGGTATAGAGCCGACGCAACGATGTCTGGCGTCGCCAGGCATCGGCCATCTGGTGGGTGACGCCGGAGGGCGCTGTCACGGAAAGGGTCATGATCGGAGATGCAAAAAGGGCGGTGTTTTAGAACACCGCCCTTTTCGATTTCGCCGTTAGCCGCCGATGGCTGCCTTACGGGCTTCGACGATGACGCTGTAGAAGTCAGGCTTGACGGGAACGTAGCCGGTGAAGTCGCCACCTTCGACGCCTTCGAAGCAGGCCTTGTCCTTCTTCGGCAGGTCGGTGAAGAAGGCGGTCAGCTTGGCGGTCATGTCGTCACCGAGCGCGGTGCGCACTACCAGCGGGCCGTTCGGGATCAGGCCCGAGCGCCAGACTTCGACGAAGTCGTTGGGGTCGACGGCGCCCTTGGCGACTTCCTTGTGGAAGGTGCCGGAGGTGTAGCCGTTCTTGAAGTCGCCGATGCCCGAGGAATCGTCCACCGCCACGTCGACCTTGCCGTCGCGGACGGCAAGAACGTTGTTCTCATGGCCGCCATTGAACTGGGTCGAAGCGAAGAAGGTTTCGTTCGAGGCGCCAGTGTCCTTCGGGATCTGGGTCAGCGGGATCAGGTAGCCCGAGGTCGAATCCGGATCGGCATAGCCGAGCTTCTTGCCCTTGGCCGACTTGATGTCGGTGATGCCCGAGGACTTGAGCGCCAGGCCGATCGAATAGTAGCCGGTGGCGCCGTCGGTCTGCTGGGTGGTGAGGATCGGGGTGACCGCCTTTGGGTCCTTGATGTAGACGCTGGCGTAGCCGGAAGCGCCGAGTTCGGCGAAGTCGAGCGTACCGCCGAGCAGGCCCTGGATAACGCCGTCATAGTCGGCGGCCGGGAACAGCGAGACCTTTTCGAAGCCGAATTCAGTCTTCAGGTGGTCGGCCAGGCACTGGTAGTTGCGCAGACGGTCGGTTTCGTTTTCACCGCCGAGGATGCCGACGCGGAATTCCTTGAGGTCGGCCGCGTGAGCCATGCTGGTTGCCATGGCGAGCACCGATACGGCGCCGAATACCATCTTCCTGAACATTTTATCTCTCCTGTAGGTTCCGGCCCCGCGCCGGCAGCGTTCTTGATTTGAAGGTGCCCTTGACGCGGGCTGGCGATCCCAGCCGCTCAGTATCCCGGGAAAGCGGGTTCGAGCGGGCTGGCGGATGCTTCGATCTTTTGCTTGTAGGCGATGCTGGTCGAGGTGATGGCCTCGGAGATTCAGCGCCATTGGCGTCGGCGCCATAGACCTGGCGCACGGCTTCACGGTTGAGCGCTTCCGGCGGGCCGTCGAAGACGATTTTGCCGGCGGCCATGCCGATGATGCGGTTGCAATAGGTGCGGGCGGTGTCAAGCGTGTGCAGATTGGTGACGACGGTGATGCCTTCGCGCAGATTGATATCCTGCAGCGAGTCCATCACCACCTTGGCGTTGAGCGGGTCGAGTGAGGCGATCGGCTCGTCGGCGAGCAGCACCTTGGGCTGCTGCATCATGGCGCGGGCAATCGCAACGCGCTGCTGCTGGCCGCCGGACAACGTGCCGGCCGGCTGCAGTGCCGTGCGGGCGATGTCGAGGCGCTCGAGCGCGGCGACCGCCTCGGCGCATTCGGCACGGGTGAACATGCCGAGCAGGTTGGAGAAGGTCGAGCGATGATTGAGCCGGCCGAGCAGAACGTTGGTCAGCACATCAAGGCGCGGCACCAGGTTGAACTGCTGGAAGATCATGGCGCAGTCGCGCTGCCAGCGCCGCAACGGCGAGCCGCGCAGCCGCGAGACTTCGGCGCCGTCAAAAAAAATCGACCCCTGGCTGGGGTCGATGAGACGATTGATCATACGAAGAAGGGTGGACTTGCCGGCGCCGGAACGGCCGATGATGCCGACCATCTGGCCCTGCGGGATCGACAGGTCGATGGCGCTGACGGCGGTGTTCTTGCCAAATCGGCGGGAGACGCCGCGGATTTCGAGAGTGGCAGAGCTTGCTGACATGGCAGGTTCCAGTGCGGACCATATTGATCGTCAGGCTTTCGCCTAGCGCAGCCACATGAACCTGCCGTGTCGCCAGCATGTCAGTTTTGTTACGCTCCACAGCTGTGAGTTATGAGCGACCCAGGACCAGCAGCTCTTCGAAATGGTTCATGTCGTTGAAGCTGCAGAAGGCTGGCGGCTTGATTTCGATCACCGGAGCCTGCTGTTCGAAGAGCGCCAGACTGTCGTCGAAGAAGTCCCGCCATGCGGCAGCCCGGTCATCGGGAAGACGCTGGATCTGGTAGGCGAAGGTGATGTGAAAGATGTAGCTATCGTGGTCGGGGTGGCGGTAACCGAACGGCACCGATAGCGTATCGCGCCAGGCGCTCATGGCGCGCCTGTCTTGCTCAGTGGCACCGGCAACGGTGAGGCCGGTCGGCACGACCTCAAGCACCTTGATGTTGAACGCACCGCGGCCCTCAAAGCCCTTGAGCCGCTCCAGATAGAGGCTGGTCATGTCGTCGACGCTGGTGTCGAGCGGCACGTCCTGCGGCCAGTAGGGCAGCCGGCGACGGTATTCGATGATGCCCTGAAACAACGTCATGTGCAGGCTGGAGATCGGCGTGAAGGCCAGCCGGTCGGCATCCGGCATGGCGCGCATGCGCTCGCGCACCTCGATCACCACCGCCTCGGAAGGCGACCCGCTCACGAGATGGCTGACGACCGTGTTGCCGGGCTCGAGCAGGAAATTGCCCGCTGTGTCGTATCGCGTGCCGAGATGCACAGGTGGCTTGGGGTTGGTGCCTTCGAAAAAGCCGGCGAGCGAGGGTCTGATGGATTGAGGCATTGCGATCTCCTGTGGGGAGATGGCCTCGTGTCCGAGTCATGTGTCAAGGATGTGAATCGGGCCGATCTTATGACGATGATGTGATGGGCTATCCGCCGTATTTTTCCAGGAAAGCCTCAGCCTCTAGCTCGCGAAAATCATCGAGCGCGGCGCGCAGCCTGGTGTGGCCCCAGTCCCACCAGGCAAGCGCCTGGTAGCGTTCGGCGGTGCGGCGGTCGAAGCGTTCGCGGATCGGTTTTGCCGGCACGCCGCCGACGATGGTGTAGGGCGCGACATCCTTCGACACCACCGCACCTGCGCCGACCGCGGCGCCATCGCCGACAGTCACGCCGGGCAGGATGGTCGAGCCGTGGCCAAGCCAGGTGTCGTGGCCGATGGTGACGCGTTTGGCACGGCGCTGGGCGAAGAATTCGCTCTCATGCTCGGCGTCGTCCCAATAATCCGAGGCGCGGTAGGTGAAGTGGTGCAGCGTCGGCCGCCATGTCGGATGGTTTGTGGCGTTGATGCGCACGGCGGCTGCGATGTTGGCGAACTTGCCGATCGTCGCGCACCAGACGGCGCAGTCCTGCATCATGTAGGAATAGTCGCCGAGGATGCTCTCGGAGACCCGGCTGCGGTCGGCGATCTCGGTCCAGCGCCCCAATGTCGAATTCTCGACCTGCGCCGTCTCATGGACGAACGGCGCCTCCGATAATTTCCTGCTCATGCGGCGATTTTTCCGGCGGCGAAGGAGGTGACGTCGATGATGCGGTCGGCGACGGCGTCACGCACATCCAGGTCATGGAAGATGCCGAGCAAGGCGACGCCGGCCGCCTTCTTGCTGGCGATGAGCGCAACCACGACATCGCGGTTTTTGGCGTCGAGCGAAGCGGTCGGCTCGTCGAGCAGCAGGACGGGATGCTCGGTGATGAAGCCGCGCGCGATGTTGACGCGCTGCTGTTCGCCGCCGGAGAATGTCGCCGGAGGCAGCGCCCAGAGTTTTTCCGGCAGGTTGAGCTGCGCAAGCAGGGCGCACGCTTTCTCCCGCGCGCTCTCGCGGTCCTCGCCGCGTTCGACCAGCGGCTCGGCGACGACGTCCAGCGCCGAAACGCGCGGCACGGTGCGCAGGAACTGGCTGACATAGCCGATCGTCTGGCGGCGCACGGCCAGCACCGTGCGCGGGCTGGCATTGGCGAGATCGATCAGGCCGCCCTCATGCTGAACGATGATCTGGCCTTCGTCGACGGCATAGTTGCCGTAGAGCATTTTCAGGATGGAGCTCTTGCCTGCGCCGGAGGGGCCGCCGAGCACGGCGCATTCGCCGGCCCGGATCGAGAACGAGACGCCGGCGACGACCGGCAGCTTAACGCCGTCGCGCAGATGCATGGTGAAGCTTTTGGCGACGTCGGAGACAACGAGGGGCGTGGGCATGGTCAGACCTGAAGAATCGAAGAAACAAGCAACTGCGTGTAAGGCGCACGCGGATCGTCGAGGACGCGGTCGGTGAGACCGCTTTCGACCACGCGGCCGTCCTTCATCACCATCATGCGCTGCGACAGAAGCCGCGCCACCGCGAGGTCGTGGGTGACGACGATGGCCGCGAGGCCGAGATCGGTGACCAGCCCGCGCAATAGGTCGAGCAGGCGCGCCTGCACCGAGACGTCGAGGCCGCCTGTCGGCTCGTCCATGAACACCAGGCGCGGACCGGTGACGAGGTTGCGGGCGATCTGCAGGCGCTGACGCATGCCGCCGGAAAAAGCGCGCGGCTCGTCGTCGATGCGGTCTTCGTCGATCTCGACTCGTGACAGCCAGTCAACAGCGGTGGCGCGGATCTTGCCATAGTGGCGGTCGCCGACGGCCATTAGCCGCTCGCCGACATTGGCACCGGCAGACACCGTCATGCGCAAGCCGTCGGCCGGGTTCTGGTGGACAAAGCCCCAGTCGGTGCGCATCAGGAAGCGGCGCTCGGCCTCGCTCATCCGGTAGAGCTCGCGGAACTGGCCGTCGCGCAGCCGGTAGCTGGCGGTGCCGGAGGAAGGCAAGAGCCGCGTCGACAGGCAGTTGAGCAGCGTCGTCTTGCCGGAGCCGGATTCGCCGACGACGGCCAGGACTTCACCCGGCCAGAGGTCGAAGGTGACGTTCTCGCAGCCGACGCGCGAGCCGTAGAATTTGGACAGTGCTGAGACGCGCAACAGCGGTTCGTCGGTCATTGCGCCGGCTCCATTTTTTCGGAGACAGGATGGGTTTCGGGGGCAAGATGGCCGCGATGGCCATCGGCACGCCGCTTCTCGCAATGATCGGTGTCGGAGCAGACGAACATGTGGCCGCCATGGTCGTCGAGGATGACCTCGTCGAGATAGACATTCTCGGCCGCGCACAGCGCGCAGGGCTGGTCGAAGGTCTGCACCTCGAACGGATGGTCCTCGAAGTCGAGGCTGACGACATCGGTGAAGGGCGGCACGGCGTAAATGCGCTTTTCGCGTCCGGCGCCGAACAGCTGCAAAGCTGGCGAGCGGTGCATCTTCGGATTGTCGAATTTCGGCGTCGGCGAGGGGTCCATCACATAGCGGCCCTCGACTTTCACCGGATAGGCATAGGTGGTGGCGATACGGCCGTGTTTGGCGATGTCTTCATAGAGCTTCACATGCATCAGGCCATATTCCTCCAGCGCATGCATTTTTCGCGTTTCGGTCTCGCGCGGTTCGAGGAAGCGCAAGGGTTCCGGGATCGGCACCTGATAGACCAGAATTTGGCCGGCGCTCAGCGGATGTTCGGGGATGCGGTGGCGGGTCTGGATGATCGAGGCGGTTGCCGTGTCGGTGGTGACGGCGACATTGGCGACCTTCTTGAAGAAAGCGCGGATCGAAACGGCGTTGGTGGTGTCATCGGCGCCCTGGTCGATGACCTTCAGCACATCGTCGGGCCCGATGATCGAGGCGGTGACCTGCACGCCGCCAGTGCCCCAGCCATAGGGCATCGGCATTTCACGCGACGCGAACGGCACCTGATAGCCGGGAATAGCGATGCCCTTGAGGATCGCCCGGCGGATCATCCTTTTGGTCTGCTCGTCGAGATAGGCGAAGTTGTAGGTGGCGATGTCGGTCATGGCGATCACATCCACATTGTGCTATCGAACTGGCGTCCAGGACGCGCAAACAAGGGCGAAATCGGATGACCCAAACCGGTTGGATGCATCTTGGAATTCTGCTGCTGGCATTCGTCGGCGTGGTCGCTTTTCTTCTTCGAAGGATGGTTCTGCCTGCCCCGAGGGAGGGCGCGCATGGCGAGAACATCGGCGGTAGCGACAACTACAGTGGCGGGTATGGCGGCCATTCCCATGATAGCGGCGGCGGTCACGGTGGGTCGGGCGACTAGGCTCATTCCGCGGCCTCCTTCTTGTCTTCCAGCACGTCGGTATTTTCGCGCGCGTCGTGTTCCGCGCGCATGCGGCGCACGAGGTCGAGTTCGGCCTGGAAGTCGACATAATGCGGCAGCTTCAGATGCTCGACGAAGCCGGTCGCCTGGACATTGTCCGAGTGCGAGATGACAAACTCCTCGTCCTGCACGGCGGCGACGACATCCTCTCCCAGTTCGGTAGCGCGCAGCGCGCGGTCGCAGAGCGCCATGGCCATCGCCTTGCGCTCGCTCTGGCCGAACACCAGGCCATAGCCGCGGGTGAATTGCGGCGGCGCCTTGGCCGAGCCCTTGAACTGGTTGACCATCTGGCACTCGGTGACGCGAACGCTGCCGAGCGGCACAGCGAAAGGCAGTTCCGGCACGTCGAGCTCCAGCTCGACCTCGCCGATGCGGACCTCGCCGACGAACGGATGGTTGCGGGCATAGCCGCGCTGCGTCGAGTAGCCGAGCGCCAGCAGAAAACCCTCGTCGCCGCGTGACAGCGCCTGCAGGCGGATGTCGCGCGCCATCGGGAATTCCAAGGGTTCGCGGGTGATGTCGCCGGGAACATGGTCCTGCGGCATCTCGCCGTCCGGCTCAATCAGGCCTTCGCGGGCAAGGATCGCCGAGACGCGCGGCATAGCCTGCGCTTCCGTCTCGCGCTGCAACGGTTCGGCGACGTCGGCGCCTGCAGCGAGCGCGGGATCGAGCAGCCGGTGCGTGTAGTCGAAGGTGGGCCCAAGCAACTGGCCGCCGGGCAGGTCCTTATAGGTCGCCGACACACGCCGCTCGACCAGCATCGCGCCGGTGTCGATGGGATTGCTGTAGCCGAAGCGCGGCAGCGTGGTGCGGTAGGCACGCACCAGGAAGATCGCCTCGATCATGTCGCCGCGCGCCTGGACGATGGCGAGCGCGGCCAGCTCCCGGTCATAGAGCGAGCCTTCGCTCATCACCCGGTCGACGCCGAGCGCCAACTGCTCGACGATCTGGTCGAGGCGAAGTGCCGGCACTGAACGGTCGCCGCGCCGGCGGTCGGCGAGCAGGCTGTGGGCATTACGAATAGCGGCCTCGCCACCTTTTACCGCGACATACATTTTACGCCTCCATCGTCTTGATGCGCGTTGTGCGTGGCAGGCAGGCGATGCCGTCGGGCGCTGCCAGGATGATGTCGACGCCGCGTGGAAAGCGGCTGATATTCTGCTTCCACTGCTCGACGAAATGGCGCGGCATCTGCGCCGGCGCGATGGTGGCAGAGGTTTCGATGCCGGGACCTTCGAGCAGCAGCGGCGCGCCGGAGACGAGATCGCCGACCTGCAGGATCAGCGTCGTCGACCGATCGGGATAGTCCTGCGTGCCTTGCGAAAAACCGTCGAGGGCCGCCATCTCCGCCGGGTTGGCGATCACGGCGAAATGCGCATCGGCAGGCGTGTTGGCGAGCGGCGCGCCGGCGTGGAAGCCGAGCCAGGCTTTTACCGCGGCCGACGTCTGCAAAGCAGGGTCGAGCCAGAGCGGCGTGTCGTGGTCGCACAGCGAAAGCGCGATGGCGCCGGCGGTTGCCGACAGTGGCGCCGGCGGGCGGGCGAAGGCCGGCAGGGCCTGCACACTGCCCGGCCGCGCCATGGCGTCCATGATGGCGCGGAAGACCGTCTGGGCGTTGAACACCGGATCGGCGAAACCGCCGTCGATCGATTGGGCTGCGATGTCCATCAGTCTTCTCCGCGCACCATGGTGAAGAAATCCACTTTCGTTGCCGCCGTCTCGGCGCGGCGTTTTTCGCGCGCCTCGCCTTGGGCAGCCCGCAATGGCGCGACCAGCGCGGTCTCGACGGTCTGGCGTTGCGCCGGGTCCTGCCAGAGCGCGTCGGCGATTGCCGCCAGCTTCGCCTTCTTCCGGTCACGGCCGAGCGTGTAGCTGTGGCCAACCTGTCCGGATGGCAGCCGAACGGTGGCGCGGGTGACCGTGGCCTCGCCGACATTGAAGGGCGCGCCGCCGCCGCCGATCCGGCCGCGCACGGTGACCAGGCCGGTTTCCGGCCCGCGCAAGAGCTCGGCTTCAGAGGTCAGGCCGGCCTCGTTCCAGAGCCGGGCGATGTCGTCGCCGCTGGCCTGCGCCAGCGTCGCCATCACGGCTTTGCGCTCAGCCTGGTCGCGGGCTTCCTGTCCTCGCATGGAGCAACTCCCTGAGTGCGTAAAATTTGTCTAGTGATATAGACAACTATACAAATTATACCTATTATCTAACCCGTGTCCATGACGGGTGGATGACAGGGGCGGGACGGGGAACGAAAATGGTCGGTCAAAAGAGCGCGAGCAGCATCGAACGCCGCAGCGGTGTCTCGTTGTGGCGGCAGATCGCCGACCAGATCCTGCATTCGATCGCGGCAGGCGATTTTGCCGAGAACGCCGCCCTGCCGCCGGAAGTGGCGCTGGCCGAACGCTACGGCGTCAACCGCCACACGGTGCGCAGCGCCATTGCGGCTCTCGTGCAGGAGGGGGTGCTCAGAGCCGAACAGGGGCGCGGCACTTTCGTGTTGTCGCGCAAGCGGCTGTCCTATCCGATCGGCGCCCGGACGCGGTTTTCGACAGGCCTTCAGGGGCAGACATCGGAACGGCACATCGTGCTGCTCACATCAGTGGTTGAGCCGGCCAGCCAGCGTGTCGCCGAAGGGCTGGGCCTTGCCAGGGGTACTGAAGTGATCCGGCTGGAGACGCGCGGCGAGGCCGATGGACGCCCGGTGTCGCGGGCTGCCAGCTGGTACGAGGCCAAGCGTTTCGCCGGCATCGATGCTGTGATGGCGGAGACCGGTTCGATCACCGCCTCGCTTAAGCGGTTCGGTATCGACGATTATCTCAGGCAATCGACGGTGCTGTCGGCGCGCCACGCCGATGCCGCCGATCTCGCCGACCTCGACCTGCAGCCCGGCGCCATCGTGCTGGTCGCGGTCGCCATCAACGTTACGCCGGACGGGCAGCCGATCCAGTTCGCCGAAACGCGGTTTCCGGCGGAACGGGTGGAGCTAAAGCTGTCAGCCCTGTAAGCCGCCTGCCGGCGCCTTAGGCAATCTCAATCACCGCCTTGATCAACCCGGATTTCTCATGCGCCCAGCGGGCGAGATCATCAGGCGTGCTGGCCAGTGTCGTGCGGTGGGTGACGAGTTTGGCCAGCGGCACCGCGCCGTTGCGGATCGAGGCGGCGACGTGGTCGAAGTCGGCCTTGAGCGCATTGCGACTGCCGATCAGGGTCATTTCGCGCTTATGGAATTCGGGATCGGAAAAGACGATGTCGTCCTTGACGACGCTGACCAGCACCAATGTGCCGCCATGGGCGACATGGGCGAAGGCAGACTGCACCGAGGCGGTGTTGCCGGTGGCGTCGAAGACGACATCGAAACCTTCCCCGCCGGTAGCATCGCGCACCAGCTCGGCTGCCGCCTTTTGCGAGCCGTCGAGTGTGGCGAAGCCGAGTTCGCCTTTGGCAAAATCCAGCCGCTCCGTGCTCATGTCGAGCAGGCTGACATCGAGCCCGGCGATGCGGGCAAACAGCGCTGTGCCAAGCCCGATCGGCCCGGCGCCGATGACCAGTGTGCGGGCACCTGGTTCAGCGCGGGCGCGGCGCACGGCATGCGCGCCAATGGCCAGAAACTCCACCGCCGCGGCATCGGCCAGCGACAGGCCGTTTGCCGGATAAAGATTCTGCGCCGGCACCAGGATCTGCTCGGCCATGGCGCCGTCGCGATGCACGCCGAGCACTTCGATCCTTACGCAGCAATTCGGCTTGCCGTGCCGGCAGGCGATGCATTTGCCGCAAGCGAGATAGGGGTTGATGATGACGGGCTCGCCAATGGCAAGGTCGACGCCTTCGCCGGTCTCGATGACGGTGCCCGACACTTCATGGCCCATGATGCGGGGGTAGGCGAGGAACGGATGCTTGCCCTCGAAGATATGATAGTCGGTGCCGCAGATGCCGACATGGCTGACCGCGACCAGTGCCCAGCCGGCAGGGGGAGCGCCGGGTGCGGCGCGGTCTTCCAGGACAAGGTCACCGGGCGAGCGGCAGACGGCGGCTTTCATTGAGTAATTCCGTTGTTAAAAAGGTGCCGGTCCGTTGGTTGAGCGGACCGGCGCAGAGGGTCAGGGAGGATTCATTTGCCGCGGCGGCGCAGGCCGTCGAAGTAGACAATGACGATGATCAGAACGCCGGTGATGATGCGCTGCCAGAAGGCGTTGACGTTGAGCAGGTTGGCGCCGTTGTTGATGGTGGCGAGGATGAAGGCGCCGAGCAGCGGGCCATGCACCGAGCCGACGGCGCCGAACAGCGAGGTGCCGCCGATGACGGAGGAGGCGATCGCCTGCAACTCCCAGCCCTCGGCCTGGGTCGGATTGCCGATGCCGATGCGCGAGGCCAAGAGCACGCCGACGAAGGCGGCGCACAGACCAGACAGCGTGTAGGCCATGTAGATGGTGCGCTGGACATTGACGCCGGACAGACGTGAAGCCTCGGCGTTGGAGCCGACCGAGAAGAGATAGCGGCCCCAGCGGCTGTGATGCAGGAAGATATAGGCCGGGATGCCGACCAGGATCACCATCCAGAACAGATTGGGGACACCGATGAAGGAGTTGCGCGAAAACTCCTGGAAGGCGTCATTGTTGATCGAGATCGAGTTGCCGTTGGTCATCAGCAGGCCGATGCCGCGCAACGAGGTCAGCGTCGCCAACGTGATGATGAAGGGCGGCAGGCCCATCTTGACGATGCCGAAGCCATGGAACAGGCCGATGGCGACGCCGACGAGCAGCGTGAGCAGGATGGCGAGGAAGACCGGTACGCCGGCATTGATCAGCATGGCGGCGATGACGGTGGCGAAGCCGACCACGGCGCCGACGGACAGGTCAATGCCGCCGGTGATGATGACGAAGGTCTGGCCGACCGCCAGGATGGCGATCATCGAGCCCTGGCGCAAAAGGTTCGAGATGTTGTTGCCCGAGGCAAAGCTCTGCGTCGACACCGACAGGATGACCCACAACACGACCAGCAGCGCCAGCAGCGTCAGCCCGAACAGGGCATTGTAATTGCGTTTCGGTTTTTCGGCAGCTGCTGCTTCGGTGCTCATGTCTGTCCTCCCAGCTTTTCTTGTTTCTCGGCGAGCGCCTGCGTGAGAATTTCTTCATGGTCGGCGGTGCGGAACCCGTGCGTGGCGACCAGCTTGCCACGCCGGAAGACGTGCAGCGTGTCGGAGAGTTCATAGACCTCCGGCAAATAGGACGAGATCAGGATGATGCCGGCGCCTTTCGACAGAAGCGCACCGAACAGGCGGTAGATCTCGGCCTTGGTGCCGACATCGACGCCGACCGTCGGTTCGTCGAAGATGAACAGCTTGGCGCCATGCGCCAGCCATTTGCCGATGACGATCTTCTGCTGGTTGCCGCCGGACAGGCTGGAGGCAAGCGCGCCGCGCGTCGGCGTCTTGATCCTGAGGCCGGCTATCTGGCGATCCGCCTCGGCCTTTTCCTTCGCGCCCGAGATCAGCATGTTGCTGGAAATGCGCTTGTAGATCGGCAGATTGAGGTTGAGGCCGACCGGCAGATTGAGGCACAGACCCTGGTCGCGTCGGCTCTCTGGCGCCAGCGCCATTCCGAGCCTGATTGCGTCGTGCTCGGAATTGACCTGGACCGGCTTGCCTTCCCACAGGATCTGGCCGGCCGACTTGCGATGACGGCCATAGAGCGTGGTGACGAATTCGCTGCGCCCGGCGCCGATCAGGCCGTAGAGCCCGACGATCTCGCCAGCGCGCACCGAGACCGAGACGTTCTCGAAGCCTTTGCCCGACAGGTTCTTCGCTTCGACGATCACCGCACCCGGGGTAAAATGCTCCTTGTGGTAGACCTGCTCGATCGAGCGGTTGATCATCATCTTGACCAACTCGGCGTCGTTGGTCTCAGCGATATTCCTTGTACCGACAAGCGTGCCGTCGCGCAGCACCGAGACACGGTCGGCGAGCTCGAACACCTCTTCCATGCGGTGGCTGATGTAGATGATGGTGACGCCTTCGCCCTTCAGCCGGCGGATCAGCTTGAACAGCTGGTCGGCCTCCTTGCGGGTGAGATAGGCGGTCGGCTCGTCGAAGATCAGGAATTTAGTGCCCCGCACCGTGGCGCGGGCGGCGGCGATCAGTTGCTGCTGGCCGATGGTGAGATCGCCGAGAACGACATGCGCCGGCAGGTCGAAGCCGAGATCGTCGATGATCTTTTGCGCGTCCTTGACCATGGCGCGCTGCTGCAGGATGCCATAGCGCGAGTTCTCCTCGCCGAGGAACATGTTGGCCGCGACCGTCAGGTGGCGGCAGAGCACGACCTCCTGGTGCACGGCATTGATGCCGAGCGCCATCGCTTCGTGCGGGGTGGCCAGCGCTGCGGGCTTGCCCTCCCAGATGACGTCGCCGGAGGTGCGCGGCATGACACCGGTCAGAAGCTTGATCAGGGTAGACTTGCCGGCGCCGTTTTCGCCGACGATGGCGTGAATCTCGCCGGACTTGAAGGCAAGGTTCACCGGCTTCAGCGCGTGGGTGCCGGGATATCGCTTCTCCAGCCCCTTGAGTTCGAGGATCGTCCTGCCGGGCTCCAAGGTCGGGGCCGGGTGCAGTTCCTGCGCCGTGGACGTCATGACAATCCTCCCAGATTGGTCCTGCGATTGGGCACGTAGACCAGAGCCTGTCGCATCACGATAGATCGGGATGCGGGGTGTCTCCGGGGCAAGAGGCCCCGGAGACGATGCGCCTGTGGCGATGCTCAGTCGAGCTTCGGATTGAGCAGCGCGTCGATCTTGGGCTCTTTCATGTTGGCCTTGGTGACCAGGTTGGCGCCGGTGTCGACATTGGCTTCGACCTTCTCGCCCTTCGAGGCGGCGAGCGCGGTCTTGATGCCGTCATAGCCCATCCGGTACGGGTCCTGGACGACGAGGCCGGAAATGACGCCGTCATTGAGGAACTTGATGAGCTTCTCGTCGCTGTCGAAACCGATCAGACCGACCTTGCCGGCAAGGTTGTTCTCGGCGATCGCTTGGCCGACGCCCTGCGCCATGATCAGGTTGGACGCGAAGATGCCCTTCAGGTCGGGGTTGGCAGTGATCAGGTCGGTCGCGATGTTGAGGCCGGTCGTGGCCTGGCCGTCGGCATATTTGTCGGCGACCAGTTCAAGGCCCGGATATTTCGCCTTGAGCTGTTCCTTGAAACCCTGCGCGCGCTGCTCGAGCGAGCCAGCGCCGGGAAGCGCGGTGATCAGGGCAACCTTGCCCTCGACCTTGCCGCCGTTCGCCTCGCCGATCGCCGCGGCGAGACCGTCAGCGGCGACGCGGCCGCCCTGGACGTTGTCGGTGGTGAGGAACGAGGTGAAGGCCTTGGAGTCGGCGCCGGAGTCGATGCCGATGACCTTGACCTTGCTTGCTGCCTCGTCGATCGGCTTGCCGAGCGCCTTGGCTTCGGTCGGCGCGATGACGACGGCGGCCGGGTTGCCGGCSACGGCGTTCTCGAGGATCGAGATCTGGCCGTTGACGTCAGTCTCGGCCTGGGCGCCGAGTTCCGGCACATTGACGCCGAGATCCTTGCCGGCCTTGCGGGCGCCGGCCAGAACGATCTGCCAGTAGAAGGACGTGGTGTCCTTGACGATGATCGGAATGGTCACATCGGCCGCCGAAGCCGGCGCCGTGTGCAGCGCGCCGGCAAGCATCGAGGCGGCAGCGAGCGCCACAAGTGAGCGGCGGTTGAGAATGCTGGTCACGAATTTCATTAGGAATCCTCCCTAGATCGCCCGGTGAAGGTTACGGAAGCTCCATTCGGATAGGCGCGGCCCAAACAGAACTTTATCAATAAAAAACAGTTGACGCTTTTTGATAGTGCATCGATGCAGTCGACGCAAGCGGTGTTTCATATCGGCCTGCGCATGGCTCGGGGGAGAAGCCTCCATGCCGATCCTCAATGCCACGTCCAGACGCTTCCGATCCTCCTTGATGACTATGGAATATTAATTCCATCATCGAGTCAATATGGAATATTCATTCTTTCTTGAGGATGACGTGATCGTGGCGTTCCGTCAGCCGATCTCCTGCACGATGGTGTAGGGAGCATATTTCGCGAATTCCGTTTGCGGCACCTTGACGTCGAACAGGTCGAGATTGCGTGTCAGGTTGGCAGGCTTGGCAGTACCGGTCAGCACGCTGGCCACGACAGGCTCGTGCAGGGGAAACTGCAACGCCGCCGCCGCCAGCGGATAGCCGCCTTCATCAGCGATTTTCTCCATCGCGCCGACGCGTTCGAGTATGTCTGGTGTCGCCGGCACATAGTCGAAATGCGCGCCATGCACCGGCCCCGTCGCCAGGATGCCGGAATTGAAGACGCCGCCGATAATCAGCGAGGTCTGGCGCTGCCGGCAGAGCGGCAAAAGTTCAGCCTCGGCCGAGCGGTCGAGCAGCGAGTAGCGGCTGGCGAGCAGGATGCAGTCGAGTGGCGCTTCGCGCAGTACGTCGAGGCAGATTTGCACCTCGTTGACGCCGAGCCCGTAGGCGGAAATGATGCCCGACGATTTCAGCTCGTCCAGCGCCTTCAGACCGCCATCCATCAGCTGGCGAAAGTGCAGCTTCGTCTTCTCGACACCATGCGTGTAGGTGCCGATGTCGTGAACAAACAGGATGTCTATCCGGTTTAGCCCGAGCCGCGCATAGGAAAACTCGACCGAGCGCATGATGCCGTCATAGGAATAGTCGTAGTCGAGCGCGAAAGGCAGCGGGTCGACATAGGAATGATCGGGAACCTGGTCTTCCGGCACCGGACGGAACAGCCGTCCGACCTTGGTTGACAGCACGTAAGAATCTCGCGGCTTGTAGCGCAGGAAATCGCCGGTCCGCCGCTCCGACAGGCCGAAGCCATAGAAGGGCGCGGTGTCGAAATAGCGCAGGCCGGCCTCCCAGGCGGTCTGCAGCGTCTCCATCGCCGCCTCGCGCGGACAGGCCCGGTAGAGCCCGCCGATCGCCGCCCCGCCGAAGCTTATCTCGGTGACCTCGAGCGCAGTCGTGCCGATGCGGCGTTTGTTCATCCAAAGCCTCCCGTAGCGAGCCGTCTTTGCAGCCCGTGTTTTTCGTCAGTGTTTTAGAGTGTCGCGCCGAGATGCCACGGCACGAACTCGTTGTCGCCGTAGCCGAACGCCTCGCTCTTGGTCTTGCGGCCCGACGCGGTCTCGACGATCAGCTCGAACAGTTCGCGGCCCATGCCGGCGATGGTCTTCTCGCCCGAGGCGATGACGCCGCAGTTGACGTCCATGTCCTCTTCCATCTGGTGATACATGGTCGAGTTGGTGGCGACCTTGATCGATGGCGTCGGCCGGCAGCCGAAGCAGGAGCCGCGGCCGGTGGTGAAGACGATGATGTTGGCGCCGCCCGCCACCTGGCCGGTCGCCGAGACCGGGTCGTAGCCGGGCGTGTCCATGAACACCAGGCCGCTGCCGGTGACTTTCTCGGCATAGCCGAAGACGCCGTTGAGCGGCGTCTGGCCACCCTTGGCTACGGCGCCCAGCGACTTCTCCAGAATGGTGGTCAGGCCGCCGCGCTTGTTGCCGGGTGAAGGGTTGTTGTCGATCGAAGCGCCATGCTTGGCGACATGGTCCTCCCACCACTTGACGAAACCATCGAGCTTCTTGGCGATCTCGGGCGTTGCCGCGCGATAGGCGAGCAGATGCTCGGCGCCATAGATCTCCGTCGTTTCGGACAGGATGCCGATGCCGCCGACGCCGGCCAGGATATCGACGGCCGCACCAAGTGCTGGATTGGCAGTGATGCCCGACATGCCGTCGGAACCGCCGCATTGCAGGCCGACGACGATCTCTGAGACCGGGATCGGCTCACGCTGCAACGTGCCGACTTCCTCGGCGATTTCAGCCAGCACGCCCATCGCCTTTTCCACCGATTTGCGCGAACCGCCGGCGTCCTGGATGTTGAAATGGCGTTTTCCTGCAGCCGCACCCTTCTGACCGTAGAGAGTGAGCTGGTTGACCTCGCAGCCGAGGCCGACCATCAGCGCGCCGCCGAAATTTGGATGGCGGGTGTAGCCGGCGAGCGTCCGGTGCAGCACCATCATGCCGTCGCCGGTGCTGCTCATGCCGCAGCCCTGGCCATGGACGATCGGCACGAAACCGTCGATCCCCGGATATTTTGGCAGCAACGTGCGGTTAGCCTCGTCGGCGATGGCATGGCAGACGGTGGCCGAGCAATTGACGCTGGCGATGATGCCGATGAAGTTGCGGGTGCCGGCGCGCCCATCGGCGCGACGGTAGCCCATGAACGTGCGGGCGCGATCGGCCTCCGTCGCGTGCTCGGCCTCGCTCGGCGGCACCACCGGCAGGCGGCCGGACTCGAAAACCAGATTGTGCGAATGGACGTGGTCGCCGGGAGCGATGTCCTGCGTGGCGCGGCCGATCGCCTGGGCATACTTGACCACCGCCTCGCCGGCGGCGATAGGCTTGATCGCCACCTTGTGGCCGGGCTCGATCAAGGCCGTGGCGACGGCGCCGCCGGGGAGAGCGGTGCCGATCTCGATGCGGCCATTGGCGACCGCGACATTGTCGGCGGGAGACAGAAGAATGCTGTTCGAGGCGTTCACGGGCAGTTTCCTGGGTCTGTTCCTGGGGGGATGCGCGGATTGACACGCGTCTGTTTACATATAATGTCTTTTATCGGGAAAAAACATTTGTGCGTCAATTGTTTTTTCAGGAGGAGACCATGCATCCGATGGAAGCGTGGGTTGTAGGGAGCCGCGTCCGACACGGGAAAGCGTTTTGCTTTGCCGGGTCATGCGCTAGGAAACATCTGTGATATCGCGCTTCAAGCCAGCCACAGCAAGCGCCGGCGCGCAACGGGGCAGGGATGTCGAAGAGCAACAACGTCTACAAGGACGCTTACAACAGGGGCCTGCGGCTGCTCGGTGAAACGCAGAGCCTGCCGTCCGAGCCGGAGCTGGGCACTCTGCTCGGTGTCAGCCGCACCACGGTGCGCACCATCCTGGCGCGCATGGAAGAGACCGGGCTGATCGCCTGGAACAAACGCAGCAAGACAGTGCTCAGGGCGCCGAAGCCGGACGATTTCTTCCCCGAGGAGGAGACCGACACGCTGGCGCAGATCATCGAACGCTCGTTCATGCGCAGGCTGCTCGCCGGCGGCGCCGAGGCTGGTATGCAGATCAACGAGCTCGAACTGGCGCGCGAGATCGGCGTCGGCACCACCAGCGTGCGCGAATTCCTGATCCGGTTCTCCCGCTTCGGCCTGATCGAGAAGCGGCGCAACAGCCACTGGGTGCTGAAGGGTTTTACCCGCGCCTTTGCGCTCGAACTCACCGAAATCCGCGAGATGTTCGAACTGCGCTCGGCTGCGGCCTTTGCCACCTTGCCGCAGGACAGCCCGGTATGGGCCGATCTCGACCGCCTGGAGGACGAGCACCGGCTTCTGGCCAGCGAGATCGCCACCCGCTTCAACGAATTCTCGGAGCTCGACGAGCGCTTTCACCGGCTGATCCACCGGGCGTCGCACAACCGCTTCATCGTCGATTTCTACGACGTCATCGCCATGATCTTCCACTACCACTACCAGTGGAACAAGGCGCAGGAGCGCGAACGCAACGAAGTCGCGGTGGCTGAGCATCTCGCTTATATCGCGGCGCTGAAGTCGCGCGATCTCGGCAAGGTCGACGCTGCCTGCCGCAAGCATCTGAAGTCGGCGCGCAACACGCTGCTGACCTCGATCCCCGAAACCGGCAACCGCATAATTTCCTGACGCGCCGCGTTGCCGCAGCGCTGATTTGGCGATTTTCCGGCTGCGCGCCGCGTGCTAGACATCCATCGTTGCTGCGTGAAGAGGCAGGTCTTTGAACATCCGGCGTAAGAGATGGAGCATGACGGCCGCGTTTGTCGCCGCCTGTGTGTTGCTGCTCCAGTCGACGCTCGGCGTGTTTGCTTTCGGCATTGCATCGGATGCGTCACAGATCGACGCCTTCGGCAATGTCATCTGCACCCATGAGGGTGCGGTCAAGCTTCCCGGCGGCGATCCGCACCAGCAGCATATGCCGGCTTGCTGCATGCTTGGCTGCAGCATGGCTTTCGTGGCCTATGCGCCGCCGGCAGGCGTCGGTGTGGCGCCGGTCCGTCTGTCCTTTGAAACAGTCGCCTTTGTTCTGCCGGCAGTCAGGTATCCTGACGTCACGCGCGAGCGCTCACCGGCCAATCCGCGCGCACCGCCAGTCGCGGCCTGAAAACTGCCGCTCGCTTCGCGTAACCTGCGCAGGCGATAACCATCCAACGATCGACATCGTTCGCGACCGGCAACGGCGCGACCTCATATTCATGGAGCTTACCCATGTCCCGTTTTTTTCATGCCGCATCGCGCCGCACGCCTTTCTTCCGCACACTCGAGCACCGTCTTGGCGGCGCCGTCTTCGCCTTCGCCCTGTTGTTCGTCGGCGCCCACTCTGCCCTGGCACATGAATTCAAGGCTGGTGATATCGAGATCGAGCATCCCTGGTCGCGCGCAACGCCGGCAGGCGCCAAGGTTGCCGGCGGCTATTTCACCATCGTCAACAAGGGCAGCGCGCCGGACCGGCTGCTGTCGATTGCCTCCGACATTTCGGCAAAGGCCGAACTGCATGAAATGGGGGTGAAGGATGGCGTCATGACCATGCGCCCGGTCGAGGGTGGCCTGGAAATTCCGGCGGGCGGCAAGGTCACGCTGGGCCCCGGCGCCTATCACGTGATGTTCATGGATCTGAAGCAGCCGCCCAAGGAGGGCCAGATGTTTGCCGCCACGCTCACCTTCGAGAAGGCCGGGACGGTGACCGTCGAGTTTGCCGTGCAAGCCATCGGCAGCGCGCCGCCCCAGGAAGACAACGACTGACCAATTATTGCCAACCGATTTTTCGAGGGACCATCATGAACAAGTACCTTTTGCCCGCGGTTGCATGTCTCGTCCTGGGGACAAGTGCTGCCTTCGCCCATATCACGCTCGAAACCCAGGAAGCGCCGGTCGGTTCGACCTACAAGGCCGTGCTGCGGGTGCCGCATGGCTGCGACGGCAAGGCGACGATTGCCGTGCGCGTGCAAATCCCGGAAGGGGTGATCGCGGTGAAGCCGATGCCGAAGCCGGGCTGGACGCTGCAGGTCAAGAAAGGCAAGTACGAGAAATCCTACCAGCTCTACGGCGAGGCGGTGACGTCGGGCGTCAAGGAAGTCGACTGGAGCGGCGGCAGCCTGCCGGATGAATTTTATGACGAGTTCGTCTTCCGCAGCACGCTGGCCGCCGATCTGCCGGCCAGCCAGAAGATCTATTTTCCGGTGGTGCAGGAATGCGATGGCGCTGCCACGCGTTGGATAGAGATTCCGGCGGCCGGTCAGAACGAGGATGCGCTGGAAGATCCGGCGCCCGGCCTCAATCTGTTGCCGAAGAAGTGATGCATTGGTGGCGCGCTGCTTCGAAGCGGCGCGCCATTGTTTTGGTGGTGGCATGAGCGTGGCCTATTTCCAGCTGAAGGAACGGACAGCCGGCAGATGCGTCGACCGGCTGGCATTCGGCATACTGGCCTCGATCCTGCTGCTGGCCGTGCTTGCCGCCCCGACCATGGCCTTTGCCCACGCGGCACTGATCAAGGCCGAGCCAACCGACGGCGCGGTTCTGGAGCTAGCGCCTACGCAATTTTCGCTGACCTTCAGCGAGCCGGTGTCGCCGCTGGTGCTGACGCTGGTGCGGCCCGACGGAACGCCTGTCGCGCTGACCTCCTTTCGCCTCGACGACCAGACGGTCGAGATAGACAATCCGCAAAAGCTCGGGTCGGGCACACATGTCTTGAGCTGGCGGGTGATTTCCGCCGACGGTCATCCGGTTGGCGGCTCGGTGCTGTTTTCCGTCGGCGCACCAAGTGCGGCGCCGGCGGTGGCGGAGGCCGTCGACATGGATTTGCGGTCGGCGATCTGGACCGGCAAGGTTCTTCTCTACATCGGCCTTTTCCTCGGCGTCGGCGGCGCCTTCGCGCTTGTCTGGCTGGCGCAAGGCGTGCGCTCAGGCCAGCGTTTCGTCATTGCCGCCATCCTGTGCGGCCTGGTCGCCGCACCGCTGTCGCTCGGGTTCCAGGGGCTGGATGCTCTGGGCGCGCCGCTTGCGCGGCTGGCGCAACCGGTGGTCTGGCAAACCGGGCTCTGCGCCAGCTTCGGCTGGACGGTGCTGATTGCGCTGGCGGCGCTCGGGTTTGGCCTTTTGTCGCTGGTCGGGCCGCGCGCCACCGCCCGGCCGCTGGCGCTCGCCGGACTGGCCGGTGTGGGCGCGGCCCTTGCCGCCAGCGGCCATGCGAGTGCGGCCGAACCGCAATGGCTGACGCGGCCGATGGTGTTCCTGCATGGCGCGGGCATCGCTTTCTGGGCCGGGGCGCTGCTGCCGCTCGGCCTGGCGCTGGGCAGCCAGTCGGCGGAGGCCGGCTTGTTTCTGAGGCGGTTTTCGCGCGTGATTCTGCCCGTGGTGGCGGTGCTTGCCGCCGCCGGCATCGTGCTCGCCATCATCCAGGTGCAGACGCCGGCAGCGCTCGCCAACACCGCCTATGGCCGGCTGTTGCTGATTAAGCTGGCACTATTGGTGTTTCTGTTCACACTGGCGGCGGTCAATCGCTGGCGGCTGACCGCCTCGGCAGAAGCCGGCGCGACGGAAGTGCGGCGCCGGCTCACCCGTTCGATCTCAGTCGAAATGCTGATCGTGCTTCTGATCTTCGGCGTTGCCGCCGGCTGGCGCTTCACGCCGCCGCCACGGGCGCTGGCCATCGCCGCGGCACAGCCGACATCGACCCATATCCACACGCTGAAGGCGATGGCCGATATCGAGATCACGCCCGGCCATACCGGGGAGGTCGTCGCTTCCATCGTCATCATGACCGGCGATTTCGGACCGCTCGACGCCAAGGAAGTGACGCTGGTGCTGTCCAAGCCCGACTCCGGCATCGAGCCGATAAAGCGTCCGGCGACCAAGCCCGGCGACGGCACCTGGCGCGTCGACGATCTCGTCATCCCGGTTCCCGGCCGGTGGACGGCGCGGCTCGATATTCTGGTTTCGGATTTCGAGGTGGTAAAGATCGAAGCGCCGATCGATATCCGCGCCGAGTGATAGTCAGCCTGCCCGCGAAGGGCGCTCAGCCGAGCTGTTGGGCGAGTCCGATGAGATGCCCTTCCGGCCCGCGGATGTAGCACAGCCGATACACGTCTTTGTACTGGACGACTTCGCCTACGAGCTGCGCACCGCGCTTGCGGAGCCTTTCAAGCGTCTCGTCGATGTCGTCCACGGTGAACATGACGCGGAGGTAGCCCAGAGCGTTCACCGGGGCGTTGCGATGATCCGCGACGACAGGCGGCGTGAGGAAGCGGGAGAGCTCGAGCCGGCTGTGGCGGTCCGGCGTGCGCATCATGGCAATCTCGACGCGCTGATCGCCCAGTCCGGTGACACGTCCGGCCCATTCTCCCTCGATCGTCGCCCGCCCTTCGAACTCGAGGCCGAGCTCGCGAAAGAAAGCAACCGTCGCTTCGAGGTCCTCGACGACGATACCTACATTGTCCATTCGTTTGACTGCCATAAGTCCAATCTATCGCCATATCTCCAATCGACAAGGCGTCGCCTGATCCACCAACGAACCCTTCTTGGCTCGGCCCGACCTCAGCGCGGGGTCGTCACAATTCAGCGAAGCGGTTGACGCGGCGCGAAAGGCCCGTCAATCATCCCGGCAAAACGCGACCTCAACAAAATCCGAAAGCAGGGAAGAAACGATGGAAAAAGCCGAAATCGGCCTGATCGGCCTTGGCACGATGGGCTCCAACCTGGCGCTCAACATTGCCGAGCACGGGCACCGCATCGCCGTCTTCAACCGCACCAAGGCGCGCACCGATGCTTTCCTCGAAAGCGCCGGTGCGCTGCGCGACAGGGTGGTGCCTTGCTACAGCCTGGAGGAACTCGCTGACGCGATCCGGCCGCCGCGGCCGATCATCATCATGGTGCTGGCCGGCAAGCCGGTCGACGAACAGATCGAAGCGCTGCGCGGCGTGCTGTCGGCCAACGACATCGTCATCGATGCCGGCAACGCCAATTTCCGCGATACGATGCGGCGCTTTTCCGAACTGGCGGGCTCGGGCCTGACCTTCATCGGCATGGGTGTGTCCGGCGGCGAGGAGGGCGCGCGCCATGGGCCGTCGATCATGGTCGGCGGCACCGAAGAGTCCTGGAAACGCGTCGAAAGCGTGCTGACCGCGATCTCGGCCAAGTTCAAGGACGAACCGTGCGCTGCCTGGCTCGGCACTGACGGTGCCGGGCATTTCGTGAAAACCATCCACAACGGCATCGAATATGCCGACATGCAGATGATCGCCGAGATCTACGGCATCCTGCGCGACGGTCTCGGCATGGGGCCGAAGGAGATCGGCGCCGTCTTTGAAAACTGGAACAAGGGCCGGCTCGATTCATACCTGATCGAGATCACCGCCAAGGTGCTGGCCGCCGACGATGCGAAGACCGGCAAGCCGGTGGTCGACATCATCCTCGACCGCGCCGGCCAGAAGGGCACCGGCAAATGGTCGGTCATCGAGGCGCAGCAGCTCGGCATTCCGGCGACTGCCATCGAGGCCGCGGTGGCGGCGCGCGTGCTGTCCTCGATCAAGGACGAGCGGCAGGCCGCCGAAAAAGCCTATGGCAACATCGGCGTGACCAAGATCGCCGGCGACAAGGCGGCACTTCTGAAAGACCTGGAACTGGCACTGCTCGCCGGCAAGATCGCAGCCTACGCGCAAGGTTTTGCCGTGATGAGCGGCGCCTCGAAGGAGTTCAACTGGAACCTGCCGATGCCGACGATCGCCAAGATCTGGCGCGCCGGCTGCATCATCCGCTCGCAGATGCTCGACACCATGGCGGAAGCCTTCGGTTCCGGCGGAGCCTCCACCAACCTTTTGATGGCGCCGGCCTTCATCGCCATGATGCAGGAGGCGCATCCGTCGTTGCGCAGGATCGTGGCTCGGGCCTCGGAGGCCGGCTCGCCGGTGCCGGCGCTGGCGTCGGCGCTCGCCTATTTCGACAGCTATCGCCAGGGCCGCGGCACATCGAACCTGATCCAGGCGCAGCGCGATTTCTTCGGCGCGCATGGCTTCGAGCGTATCGGCGAGCAGGGGGCTTTCCATGGTCCCTGGGGCAGCGGGGCGGCTGGCTAGAGTCAGGTGAGGCCGGCCTGCAAATGGCTGATACCTGCGCTTCCGGCCTTCGCCGGCCGAAGCCCTCAGGAGGGTTGAGGTAGCTAAGGCTACGGTCGGCGTAGGCCGGTGCTCACGTACGAAAAGTACGCTCCGCTCCGGTTCTCGGTATCAACCCAGTTGGTCGCTTCGCGCCCGTCTTCGACTCCGGCTCGGCCTGACCTGCCTCTCAGGGTAGCGCAAGTCAGCCGCGATAGGCGACGACGTTGCCCGGCTTGACCACGCTCTGCAAAGAGCCGGGTGCGCCGCCGCCTATCCAGCCCAGAACGGCGCGGGCAAGTTCGGTGCCTGCCAGGCGGAAGTCTTCGTTGACGACCAGCAACTCCCGGCGGAACAAATGCAGCAATTCCGACGACTGTTTGGATACGACATCGACGTCGCGGCCGAGTTTCAGGCCGGCATCCTCGATGCCGGCAACAATGGCCAGCGTCGCCGCGGCGGCGCTGCTGACGAAACCGTCCGGTCGGACGTCGCGGCGCATCAACTGCGCGGTCCGTGTCCTGATCTGATCGATCGACTGGTCGATCGAAACGGTGTTGAACGGCACTTCGCTGGCGTCGATCTCACCCAGCGCATCGGCAAAGCCGTTCACCGTGTGGCCGTAATAGGTGAGCCCCACAGGCGGTGTCACCAGCGCCAGCCGGCGCCGGCCGATGCCGGCCAGATGGCGCACCGCCTCGGCGGCGAAGGCGTAGTTGTCGAAGTCATGGTAAGGGTGGACGAGCCCCATATCGGTGCGGCCATGTGTGGCAAAGGGAATGCCGCGCTCCAGCATGTAGCGGGCGCGTGGGTCATTGGGCTGCGTGCGCGAAATGATGACGCCGTCGGCCGAGCCGGACTCGACCAGGTACTTCACCGGATCCAGCGGATCCTGCGAGCGCGAATAGGGCGTGACGATCAGGTGATAGGGCGTGTCGGCAATCACTTCGGTGACGCCGTAGATGATATCAGAGACGAAGCTCATCAGTTCGTGCTCAGTGTTGAGGACGAGGCTGATGACATTGGTCTTGCCGGTTCTGAGGCGCACACCGGCGCGGTTCGGCCGGTAGCCGATCTGCCTGGCGACGAGCTGAACACGCCGCTTGGTCTCGGCGCCGATTTCGGGTGCATCCTTCAAGGCGCGCGAGACGGTGGTGACGCCGAGCCCGGTCATGAAGGCAAGCGTCTTCAACGTCGGCCGCTCATGCGCCGACGCCTCGCCGTCCTTGTCCGTCTGGTCCCTGTCCATTCGTCCCGCCCCGTCAGGCGCTTAGCAGCCGCCGGCTCTGCCGACAATCGTTTACATGACGATGTGGCACGGCAGTCCGCCCGCTAGCGTCAGTATACTGAAACGTTACAGATTGCCAATCTTGCCACCGCAGACTGCCTAATTCATGGTTCCGACAGGGTTTTCAGGCCCGGTCGACGCCGCGCGAGAAACGAGACTCGAGGTGGGTTTCTTGCACTGCAGCATGATTTTGCAGCGCAACAGCTGCTTTTGTGCGGAGTTTGCCGGCTTATGCGAAAGGAATTTGTTCGCGCCTCGAAAAAATATCGAGGCACGTCTACCGGAGGGGTTGCACGCACCGCACAATTGCCGTATCGAAAATCTGTAACGTTTCAGATTCTGGGAGGAACCGAAATGCGCTATAAACTTTTGACCGCTGCTTTTGCCGCGACGGCCGCGCTGCAATTTGCCGGCCCGGCAGCCGCGACCGACCTGGAAGTCACCCATTGGTGGACGTCGGGCGGCGAGGCGGCGGCGGTTGCGGAACTCGCCAAGGCATTTGACGCCACCGGCAACCACTGGGTCGACGGCGCCATCGCCGGTTCCGGCGGTACGGCGCGGCCGATCATGATCAGCCGCATCACCGGCGGCGACCCGATGGGCGCCACCCAGTTCAACCACGGCCGGCAGGCCGAAGAACTGGTGCAGGCCGGCCTGATGCGCGACCTCACCGATGTCGCCACCAAGGGCAAGTGGACGGAAATCGTGCGGCCGAAGAGCCTGCTCGACAGTTGCACCATCGACGGCAAGATCTATTGCGTGCCGGTCAATATCCATTCCTGGCAGTGGCTGTGGCTGTCGAACGAGGCCTTCGAGAAGGCCGGCGTGCCGCTGCCGAAGGACTGGAATGAATTCGTCGCGGCAGCGCCCGCCCTGGAAAAGGCCGGCATCATCCCGCTCGCCGTCGGCGGGCAGGCCTGGCAATCCTCCGGCGCCTTCGACGTGCTGCTGGCGGCCGTGGGCGGCTCCGATGCATTCCTCAAGGTCTACAAGGACAAGGATGCCAAGTTCGCCGCCGGGCCTGAGATCGCCAAGGTCTTCAAGGCCGCCGACGATGCCCGCAAGATGGCCAAGAACACCAATGTGCAGGACTGGAACCAGGCGACCAATCTGGTCATCACCGGCAAGGCCGGCGGCCAGATCATGGGCGACTGGGCGCAAGGCGAATTCCAGGTTGCCGGCAAGGTCGCGGGCAAGGACTACACCTGCCTGCCGGGCCTCGGCCTGAACGAAGTCATCGCCACCGGCGGCGACGCCTTCTACTTCCCGCTGCTCAAGGATGCCGACAAGTCCAAGGCGCAGGAAGTGCTGGCCGAAACGCTGCTTGATCCCAAGACGCAGGTCGCCTTCAACCTCAAGAAGGGCTCGCTACCGGTGCGCGGCGACGTCGATCTCAATGCCGCAAACGACTGCATGAAGAAGGGCCTCGCCATCCTCGCCAAAGGCGCCGTCATCCCGTGGACGGACCAGCTGATGTCGCAGGACACCCAGAAGCAGAAAGAGGATCTCTTCGCTGAATTCTTCGCCAAGCCGGACATGACGGTGGAAGAGGCGCAGAAGCGTTTCGCCGACCTCATCGCGGCGGCAGACTGACGTTGGAGGCAATTCACCTCGCTCCCGGCCTTGCGAATGCAGGGCCGGGATCGCAACGCCCTTACCCAGCCGGCTGACGAGATGAGCAAGAGCGAACGCCCCAACCCGCTGTTCCGCAACCTCAATGCGAAGGTCGCCTCGATCCCGATGATCCTCACCGCGTCGGTGGTCTTCGTTGGCGGGACGTTGTGGACGGTGCTCTATTCCTTCACCAATTCGAAGCTGTTGCCGCGGCTGAATTTCGTCGGCCTCGATCAGTATTACCGGCTGTGGTCGACACCGCGCTGGCTGATCTCGATCGAGAACCTTTTGATCTACGGCGCCATCTCACTCGTGTTCTCGCTGGTCATCGGCTTCCTGCTGGCCGCACTACTCGACCAGAAGATCCGCTTCGAGGACACGTTCCGCACCATTTTCCTCTATCCGTTCGCGCTGTCCTTCATCGTCACCGGTCTCGTCTGGCAGTGGCTGCTCAATCCGGATTTCGGCATCCAGCATGTGGTGCGGGACCTCGGCTGGACGAGCTTCAGCTTCGACCCGCTCTATAACTCCAGCATCGTCATCTACGGCATTTCGATCGCCGCGCTGTGGCAAGGCACAGGGCTGATCATGTGCCTGATGCTGGCCGGCCTGCGCGGCATCGACGAGGATATCTGGAAGGCGGCGCGGGTGGATGGGATCCCGATGTGGAAGACCTATCTGTTCATCGTCATCCCGATGATGCGGCCGGTCTTCATCACCACGCTGGTCATCATCGCTTCCGGAATCGTCAAGGTCTACGACCTCGTTGTCGCCCAGACCAGCGGCGGTCCGGGCATCGCCTCCGAAGTGCCGGCCAAGTACGTCTACGACTACATGTTCTTCGCCCAGAATCTCGGCCAGGGATTCGCAGCCTCGACCATGATGCTGCTCTCGGTGGTCATCGTCATCGTGCCGTGGGCCTACCTCGAATTTGGAGGCAAGAAGCGTGGCTGACCCGGCCGTCTCCTTGCCCGCCGGCGCGGGTGCCGCCGAGCGCGAAGCCCTGGGGCCGAGTGGGCCTCGGCCGCGGCATGTCTTCTCACGCCGCAACATCTTCCTCTATGGCACGCTCTTCGTGGTGGCTGTCTACTATCTGCTGCCGCTCTACGTGATGGTCGTCACCTCGCTCAAGGGCATGCCTGAGATACGGCTCGGCAACATCTTCTCGCCGCCGCTCGAAATCACTTTCGAGCCGTGGGTCAAGGCGTGGGCGACAGCCTGCACCGGCCTCAACTGCGACGGGCTGTCGCGCGGCTTCTGGAATTCGGTGCGCATCACCGTGCCGTCGGTGCTGCTGTCGATCGCGATTGCCTCGGTCAACGGCTACGCGCTGGCCAACTGGCGCTTCAAGGGGGCCGACACGTTCTTCGTCATCCTGATCGTCGGCGCCTTCATCCCCTACCAGGTGATGATCTATCCGATCGTCATCATCCTGCGCGAGATCGGTCTCTATGGCAGCCTTAGCGGGCTGGTGATCGTGCATTCGATCTTCGGCATGCCGATCCTGACGCTCCTGTTCCGCAATTATTTCGCTTCGATGCCGGAGGAACTGTTCCGGGCGGCGCGCGTCGACGGTGCCGGCTTCTGGGGCATCTTCCTGCGCATCATGGCGCCGATGTCGCTGCCGATCTTCGTCGTCGCCATCATCCTGCAGGTGACCGGCATCTGGAACGACTTCCTGTTCGGTGTCGTCTACACCCGCCCCGACACCTATCCGATGACGGTGCAGCTCAACAACATCGTCAACTCGGTGCAAGGCGTGAAGGAGTACAACGTCAATATGGCCGCCACCATCCTGACCGGCCTTGTGCCACTCATCGTCTACTTCATTTCCGGCAAGCTTTTCGTGCGCGGCATCGCCGCCGGCGCGGTGAAAGGGTAATGGGTATGGCGGCAGCTAACGGCACCAGCGTTTCGATACAGGACCTGTCGTTGAATTTCGGCGCCGTATCGGTGCTGCAGACGCTCAACCTCGATGTTGCCGAGGGCGAGTTCATCGTGCTGCTGGGGCCGTCGGGCTGCGGCAAGTCGACCTTGCTCAACTGCATTGCCGGGCTGCTCGACATTTCCGAAGGTCGCATCTTCATCAAGGGCAAAAATGTCACCTGGGAAGAGCCCAAGGACCGCGGCATCGGCATGGTGTTCCAGTCCTATGCGCTCTATCCGCAGATGACGGTGGAGAAGAACCTGTCCTTCGGCCTGCGCGTCGCCGGCGTGCCCAAGGACGAGATCGCCAAGCGTATCGCGCGCGCCGCCGAGATCCTGCAGATCGAGCCGCTGCTGCAGCGCAAGCCGGCCGCCTTGTCCGGCGGCCAGCGCCAGCGCGTGGCGATCGGGCGGGCGTTGGTGCGCGACGTCGACGTCTTCCTGTTCGACGAGCCGCTGTCCAATCTCGATGCCAAGCTGCGTTCGGAACTGCGCGTCGAGATCAAGCTGCTGCACCGCAAGCTGCAGAACACCATGATCTACGTCACCCACGACCAGATCGAGGCGATGACGCTGGCCGACCGTATCGCGGTGATGCGCGGCGGCGTCATCCAGCAGCTCGACGCGCCGCAGACCATCTACAACCGGCCGGTCAACCGGTTTGTCGCCGGGTTCCTCGGTTCGCCGGCGATGAATTTCCTCGAAGGGCAACTGGAGGCCGGTCCAACGTTCAAGACCGACGGTGTTTCGGTGTCGCTCAAGCGCTACGTCTTTGACGGCGCGGAGCGTTCCACGGGTACTTGCGTGCTCGGCATCCGGCCCGAACACATCGCCTTCGGCGACGCGGCAAAGTCGATGCCGTTTTCCGCCAGCGGTTCGGTCGAGATCGTCGAGCCGATGGGCTCCGACACGCTGGTGTGGACCAAGCTCGGCGGCCGCAACCTGTCGTTTCGCGTCGAGGCGGAAAGGACACTGCGCAGCGGCGACCCGGTCCAGTTCGGTTTCGATCCGGCACGCGCCTCGCTGTTCGATGCCGCCACCGGCAATCGCCTGTAATTTTCGAGAATCATCCCAATCACATCCCCCCAAACGATCCCCAAAGACCCACCACCCAAGAAACGGACAGAGACGATGAACTGGTCATTCCAACTTTACAGCGCCCGCAATTTCCTGCCCTGGGACGGCATCCTGAAAATGCTGGGCAAGCTCGGCTACAAGGAAGTCGAAGGTTTTGGCGGCGTCTATGACGACCCCAAGGCGTTCCGCGCCGAACTCGACAAGAACGGGCTTGCGATGCCGACCGGGCATTTCTCGATCGATGCGCTGGAGAATGATTTCGACGGCGTGCGCAAAACGGCCGACGCGCTCGGCATCACGCTGGTCATTTGTCCCTTTCTCATGCCCGATTCCAGGCCGTCCGACGCCGCTGGCTGGCGCGGCTTCGGCGAGCGTCTGGCCAAGGTCGGCGAAACGGCCAAAAAAGCCGGCTACGGCTTTGCCTGGCACAATCATGATTTCGAGTTCAAGAAGCTCGCCGATGGCTCGGTGCCGCAGGACCATATTCTGTCGGCCGCGTCTGATATCGGCTGGGAGATGGATGTCGCCTGGGTGATCCGCGGCGGCGTCGATCCGCTGCCATGGATCGAGAAGCACGGCAAGCGCATCAGCGCCGTCCACGTCAAGGATATGGCCAAACCGGGCGAAGGCCTCGACGAGGATGGCTGGTCGGATGTCGGCCACGGCACCATCGACTGGGCCGGCCTGATCAAGACGCTTCGGGCGAAGAGCGCGGCCAAGTATTACGTCATGGAACAGGATAACCCCAACGACATCGAGCGCTTCGCCAGCCGCTCGCTCGCATCCGTCAAGGCTTACTAGGAACAATCATCATGGCAAAGAAACTGGGTATCGGCGTCATCGGCTGCGGCAACATCTCGAAGGCGTATTTCTCGCTGGCGCCGCTGTTTCGCGGCATCGAGATGCGCGCCTGCGCCGACATCAACATGGATGCGGCCAAGGCACGGGCGAAAGAGTTCAAGCTGCGCGCCGAAACCGTCGATGGGCTGCTCGGGGCCGACGACATCGACATCATCGTCAACCTGACCATTCCGGCGGTGCACTACGAGGTGTCGAAGCAGATCCTCGACGCCGGCAAGCATGTCTATTCGGAAAAGCCGTTCGTGCTGTCGGTCAAGGAAGGGCTCGACCTCAAGAGCCGCGCCGAGAAGAAAGGGCTGCGCATCGGCTCGGCGCCGGACACTTTCCTTGGCGGCGCGCATCAGCTGGTGCGCGCACTCTTAGACACCGGTGCACTCGGCAAGATCACCAGCGGCACGTGTCACGTGATGGGCCATGGCATGGAGCACTGGCATCCCAATCCGGACTTCTTCTTCCAGCCGGGCGCCGGGCCGGTGCTCGATATCGGACCCTACTACATCACCAATCTGATTCAGCTGATCGGACCGGTGAAGCAGGTGGCGGCCTTCGCGACGACGCCCGCAAAGGAACGCACGATCTCGTCGAAGCCGCGCGCGGGCGAGAAAATCCCGGTCAACACGCCAACGACGATCCACGGGCTGCTGGAGTTCGAGAACGGCGCCGTGATCACACTCAACACCAGCTGGGACGTCTGGGCCCATGGTCACGCGCCGATGGAACTCTATGGCGAGACGGGTACGGTGTATGTGCCGGATCCGAATTTCTTCGGCGGCGACGTGCGCATCACCGAGGGGGCCAAGCCGGTGAAGAAACTGCCGAAGTGGAAGCATCCGTTCGGCGTGCCCAACGAAACGCACGGCCAGGGCATGATGGCCAACTACCGCACCGCGGGCCTTGCCGACATGGCGCTGGCGATCAGCGAGGGCCGCCCGCACCGCTGCTCGATGGAGCTGGCGCTGCATGCCGTCGACGTCATGACCGGCCTGCTACGGTCGGGCGAGACCGGCAAGTTCGTCGCCATGCAGACCACTTGCGAGCGGCCGGCCGCGCTCGGCGTCAAGGACGCAAAAGGGCTGTTGGCGAAGAAGAAATGAGGTAGAAGGGTGKCGGCGCGCTCGCGCCGACACCCATTCAATCCAGGATCTGTACCCATGCGCTGGCAGCCGGCTGAAAACCGCTATGAGAAAATGCTCTACAACAGGTGCGGGCGATCCGGCCTGAAACTGCCGGCGATCTCGCTCGGCCTGTGGCACAATTTCGGCAACGACACGCCGCACAAGACCAAGCAGGCGATTGCGCGCAAGGCCTTCGATCTCGGCATCACCCATTTCGACCTCGCCAACAATTACGGTCCGCCGCCCGGCTCGGCCGAGATCGCCTTCGGCGACATATTGCGCACCGATTTCGCCGGCTATCGCGACGAGCTGATCATTTCGACCAAGGCCGGCTACGAGATGTGGGCCGGTCCCTACGGTGAGTGGGGCAGCCGCAAATATGTGCTGGCCAGCCTCGACCAGAGCCTGAAGCGGATGGGGCTCGACTATGTCGATATCTTCTATTCGCACCGCTTCGATCCGGATACGCCGCTCGAAGAAACGATGGGCGCGCTCGACCATGCGGTGCGTTCGGGCAAGGCGCTTTATGCCGGCATCTCGTCCTACAATTCGCAGCGCACGCGCGAAGCGGCCGATATATTGAAGCAGCTCGGCACGCCTTGCATCATCCATCAGCCGAGCTATTCGATGCTCAACCGCTGGGTCGAAGAGGACGGATTGCTCGATACGCTGGAAGGGCTGGGTGTCGGCTCGATCGTGTTCTCGCCGCTGGCGCAAGGCATGCTGACCGACAAATATCTCGGCGGCATTCCCGAGGGCAGCCGCGCCAGCCAGGGCAAGTCGCTGCGGCCCGCCTTCATCAACGACAAGACCATCGCCAACATCCAGGCGCTGAATGCGATCGCCGGCAAGCGTGGCCAGACGCTGGCGCAGATGGCGCTGGCCTGGGTGCTGCGCAAGGGCCGGGTGACCTCGGCGCTGATCGGCGCGAGCCGGCCCGAACAGGTCGAGGACTGTGTCGGTGCGCTCAAGGTGCTCGACTTCAGCGATGCCGAGCTCGCCGAGATCGACACTTACGCGCGCGAGTCCGACATCAATCTGTGGGCGGCTTCGGCCGAGCGTAAAGGTCCGCCGCGGAAGTGAGCTAAAAAACACAGCCGGCAAAGGATATGAATGAAAACGGCGGGAAGATCCCGCCGTTTTCATTTTTATGGAAGGGTGACCGGTCTAGCCCTCAAGGCTTCTTGGCGGTGCCGAGACCAGCCTTGGGCGCCGCCCCGGCAGCAGGAGCCGAGGTCTTCATCTTCTCCTCGATCCAGCCGGTGTAATTGGCGAGCCGCGTGTAGATGCCATAGGCGTTCTTGTGGCCGCAGGCGGCGGTGCCATCCGACGGGCCTTCGCCCCAGGAGACGACGCCGACCTGCACCGGGCCGTCGGCACCGGTCATGAACAGTGGCCCACCGCTGTCGCCGTTGCAGGCGTCGCGTTCGCCGCTGTCGGTGCCGGCGCAGATCATGTTGCCGGTCAGCGGATCCGACATATCGGCGGCAATCGCATTGGCGGCGGCATCGATGCCCTTTTCCGAATAGCGCATGCGGTGCGAGAGATCGCCGAGCGCGGCCTTCAGGTCATGCGCATAGATCGACTTGATGCCGCTGTTGCAGGCTGCGCTCGGCTCGAGATCGAGATCGGCGACCATCAGCGCGGTCGGGAAGGTGCCGTCCTGCATCTTGCCCCAGCCGATGACCGTGGTCTTGCCACTGTCGGGCGTCGGCTCATGCGTGATCTTGATGACCGGCGCATCGGCGGGTTCGGCCAGCCGGAGCAGGCCGAGATCGTTGTCCAGCGTCTGTTCGCTGTAGCCCTCGTTGACGATGACCTCGACCACCTTGTAGCGCTTGCCTTCGGTGAGGTCGGTGGCGCCGGTCAGCACGGTCACCGTATCGGGCGAAATCGGCCGGCCCTTGTCGTTGAGGCAGTGCGCCGCCGTCAGCACCCATTGCGGCGCGATCAGGCTGCCACCGCAGAATTGCGCGTTCGGCTGCGAGGCCGGGCTGGGATCGAGCCGGGCGGTTGTCAGCAGCGCCACCTGGAACGGATAAGCCCCCTTGTCGGCTTCCTTGCCGCCATAGACGCGGTCGGCGCCGTCGGGGTTCTCGGCCTTGGCCTTGTCCCTGGCTTCGGCGACGCGCTCCATCGGCGAGACCGCCGCTTCCGGCCGGACGGCGGCGTCTGCGGCATGCAGCGCGTTGATGGCGGGGAAAGCGGCTGCGACGCCCAACAGCGATGCAGCGGCGAGCGGCCTGAACCGATGGATAATGTTCACCTTGAAACCTCCTGAGAACGACAATTGGCGGGCGATGCCTGCCTAGCGCAAAATCAGCCTAAGCGAACCCGGTACGCCGCTCGCACCCTGCGCCAGATCGAACGGCGCGCGAGCGGTCATAAAACCGAATACGACTTTTGCTAATCGTGCCCCGTCGGGCAGAGCCCACCCAAACCCTATAGCCCCCCACGGGCTACGTGGAAGCGATTTGTCATTGCCAATGTTGGATTATTTTAGGCAGTATATCGACGCGGGTGCGTTTGGCGGAGGGCTTTAACGGGGCCGCCCGGAACGATGATCTTATACGGGCGGGTAACCAAACTGATTTTTTAACGCCACCACGATCTCGACAATATTTCTATATTTTGATCCACTCCTTGCTGACTTTTGGGAGAGTCTCACCATGACGAAACTGACAAGCACTATCATTGCGTCCGTATTGCTATCCACTGCAATGTGGGCGATGCCCGCCTTCGCTGCCGATCCCGGCTCCGCGAATGCCGGCAACGGCGAAAGCATGCGCGATGTAGGGACGGGCGACTACCAGCCTGGCCGGGCAAAACCGATCGCCCCGCCGAAACTGACCGAAGACGAAGCCAGCCGGGCGGCGCCGCTGACCGACGAGGGGACGGCGGTCAAATCCTATGGCATCGTCGGCCGTTCCGCCGATGGCAAGGACATCAAGATCGATGCCGGCGATACGCTGAAGGACCTTGTCATCAAGGAACTGAATGCGCCGGCCAACGCACCGAATGCCGACAAGTCCGGGCTGACGGGCGGCGACGAAGCCGGCCGCCAAGTGTTCGGGGCCGACGATCGCGAGCAGATCAAGAACACCAAGACCTACCCGTTCACCGCGATCGGCTATCTCGAAGGCAAAGCCAAGAGCGGCTATGGCAGCTGCTCGGCCACCTTGATCGGGCCACGCACGGTGCTCACCGCCGCGCATTGCCTCTACAGCAACGAAGACAAGGCCTGGCTCGATGACGTCATTTTCGTGCCGGCGCTCAACGGCAACACCGCCGACGATGCTCCGTTCGGCGCTTTCAGCTATGAGAGCGTCTATATCCTGCAGGGCTTCATCGACAATTATCAGGGCTACTACGGCTCGGTCATTCCGTGGGACCTCGGCATTGTCACGCTGAAGCAGGATGTCGGCACCAATCTCGGCTGGCTGGGTTATGCCAACTACGAGAACCTGGGCGATTTCACCGCCAACATCATCGGTTATCCCGGCGACAAGCCGATGGGCACGATGTGGAAGGCGACCTGCGAAGTGCACGCCGAAAATATCGGCCCGGAGTATTTCCAGTACGACTGCGATACCTATCCGGGGTCGAGCGGCAGCTCGGTCTACGCCTATGACAATGGCGCCAAGCAGCGCGTCGTCACCGGCGTGAACGTGGCCGAAAGCCCCAATGCCAATACCGCGGTGCGCCTGAACGCTGCCAACATCGAGTGGATCAACGGCCTGTACAAATAAGGCCCGATCTTTCGCCGGCAAACAGCGGCGAAAACCAGCAATGCCAAACCGGCGGCGGGACTTTCCCGCGGCCGGTTTTTTGTATCGAAATCGCTCCCTTGCACAGTTTTGCGGCGGCGCTTACGCTAGGCGAACCAAGGGGTTGGGAACGATGGCGCGGGCAAGAATGATCTTCGGGGTCAGGGCGATAGCGGCTGCAACCATGCTGGCCGCGCTGACATGCTTTCCTGCGGTCGCCGATCAAGGCGTTGCCTCGCCGGGCAGCGCCTGGGCCGAGCGGGTGCAAATCCTCTATCAGAGCCAGACGCGCTCAGTGCTGCGCAAGAATGTGCGGGTCTGGGATTTCCATCCGGAACTCGGCCTCGACTTCGTCTGGGAGCCGGCCGCCGGCCAGACACCGGACCGGACGGTCGCGGCCGACGGCACCGTCAACGGCAAGGGCAGGCTGGTCTGGCGCGTGCGCGGCTCGGCGAGCTACGACCCCAAGACCATCTATTCCAGTTATTTCGGCGAGATCAGGAATGGCCGGCCCGATGGGCAGGGCCGATTGGAACTGCGCTCGGGCGAGATCCTCGACGGCCATTGGGTCGCCGGCCAGCTCGATGGCCACGGCATCCATGTCGATGCCGACGGCAATCGCTACGAGGGGGAATTCAGGGCTGGCGTGCCGAATGGCGAGGGCCGGCTGGAGACGAAAACGGGCGAGATATTCGTCGGCTTATTTGCCGATGGCCTGAAGAACGGCAAGGCTCGCACCCGGCTGCCGGGCGGCACCGTCTATGAATCGCAATGGGTGATGGGCAAGGAGATTGGCGGCGCGCGCCCCGATGTGCTCGCCGATGCCAGGGTGGGCGGCTTGCTCAAGGCGCAAACCGGCGGCGGTTCCGCCGACAAGGTCGAGATCGGCATTGCCGTCGACCAGCGCATGACACAGCAGGCCGACATGCAGTACCAGCATCTGGTGCGCGACGAAGACATCGCGATCTATCCGGTGTCGGACGAGTACAATGACGCCTGGAACGGCACCGGACAGGTTCGTACCGGCAATGTCTATGACGGCATGGACTGGGAGCAGGCGCCGGCCTTCGCCGAAGTCGATCTCAAGACCACCGATCAGTCCAGGGTCAAGCTCGACAGCCTGGAAATGAAGGTTGCTTCCAGCGAAGCCTACCGCAAGCCGATGCTGTCGATCAGCGAGCACTATGGCTGCGTCGGCTTCCGCCCCGACTTTTCGATCGTCAACAATGGCTGGGGCGACGTGAAGGACATGAAGATGTCGATCCAGTTCACCCGGACCGACGAAGAAGACAACCCGACTGGTGAGCCGAGCCGCATGTTCACAAAGGACATCGGCAGCTTCGGCGACGGCGTCGATGTGTCGGTCAAGAACGTGCTGGCCGAGGCCGGCGTCGACACGACAACGCTCGAGACCCAGCGCTTCACTTGCCCGTCGAGGGACGCGCTCGACGTCTGCCGCGCCCAGGTCGCCAACAAGGTCAAGTTCGGCGACGTTGCCGATTATATCAACGGCAGCGTCGAGAAGATGAGCGTGACGGGGATCGGCAAGTTCGATTATTCCTGGGTCGWCGATCAGGGTGCTGTCACCCAGCAGAGCGAGCCGTTTCTCGTCGTCGTCTCGCTGGTCAGCATCGAGGTTCCCGAATCGCTGGCCGAATGCGGCGATGGCGGCGGCGCTTCGCCCGAAGCGCTGCGCTACCAGAACATCGAATTTCCGATCGGCAAGACCGATTACAGCATCCCCATGCCGGTACGCGGCAACAAGAACCTCAGCAGCTACACGGCGCGGCTGAAGATGTGGTCGTCGATGTCGTCGATCCATCGCTTCAGCATCGCCGCCCATTTCGCAGACGGCAGCACGCGCGAGAGCAAGCCGGCCACATTCTTCTATTTCCGGCCGAAGCAGTCGCTGTTTGAAACCCGGACCAAGCCTGCGGTCTGCTACCTGCCGGCCGATCTGGAGGGCTGTTGAACTCTTTCTTTGACGCAATTCCTCAAGGGAAAGCGCTGCGCGCTTTTCCCGGGAAAACCGCTTCACACTTTTCCTGGAATTGCTCTATTTCGAGCCCATCTCGAAATAATTGGGCAGCGGGATCAGCCTGGCAAAGATCGTGCCCTGGCTGAAAACCCTGAATTCCAGCATCGACCCAGACGACCGCTCGGCCTTCTGGTCGAACAGGAAATTGCCGAGTGAATAGATCTCCGCCACATCGCCGCCGGCGAGCGGAAGGATCGCCTCGCTCGACACATGCGGGTGCCCACCGACGATTGCGGTGACGCCGCGCAGCCGCATCTGGTCGGCGAGCATCTCCTCGCGCGGCGACGGCTCGGTCTTGTACTCGCGGCCCCAATGGACAAAGGCAATCACCGGCCGCTCGGCATTGTCGTGCAGCAGCCGGTCCAATAAGGCAGGTGTCAGCAGGTCGGTATTCCTGGAACCATTGGTGTCGATGTCGGTCAGCCCGACAAGGTCAAGATCGGCAAGTGCCTCGGTCTCGCCCTGGCCGAAATGAGCGATACCGGCCGCATCGAGCGCGCTCAGCGTCTCGGCATAGCCGGATGGGCCGAGGTCGTAGGCATGGTTGTTGGCGAGGCTGACGGCGGCGACATGCAATTTCTGCAACATGCCGATGGCGAGATCAGTGGGCATGGCCAGCGTCATGTCGTCGATCGCCTCGGGGACGTTGGGCAGGATGACGCCTTCGAGATTGACGATCAGCGGCCTTGAGTGGGTCAGGGCGAGCACGCTGTCGATGATCTTCTCGGCGCCGCCGTCACGGACCAGGATCTTCTTCATGGCGCGGCCGACGTTCACGTCGCCGGCGAAATAATAGAGCTTGTCGTTTGGCCGGGCCGGGTTGTTGAAACCGGGCCCGAAGGCGCCGAACAGTGCAACGACATAGCTGGTGGTGCGCGCGACATAGTCGCTCGAATGCGCCTGCGAATTCTCATTGGCGACGACCAGCGGCTGAGCGCCGAACAGTTCGCGCTGCAGCCTGGTCTGGATGTAGAGCGCGCCGACGGAATCGGCATGATCCGGTTGGCGCAGTGCCGCGATGCCGTCGAGCGATCCGGCGGCGAGCATGTTCAGCGTCTGCTGGTCGAAACGGCGGGCCTCGTGCTGCGGCAGGTAGTGCGAGAAATCGGTGGATTCGACGATCAGCGTGTCCTTGTCGACGATCGCTTTCAGCGCCTCCGCCAATCGGTCCCAGTCATCGCGCTTGGCTTTGACCGACATCGCCACCGGAACGATTTCAGCTTCGGGAAAATAGTGATGCAGGAAGGGCAGCATGGCTTCCACGCCATGCTCCTTGGCAAACAGGCAGGAGTCCTCGACCATGTCGCCTTTCGCCTCCAGCAGGCGCACGGCCGCCGTGTCGGCCTTGACCGGGCCAAGCACGGTGTCGAACCCGCGCGTCGTGGTGGCGAAGAGTTTTTGCGTCTTGTGGAAATGGTCCGGCGACAGGATGACGATGCGCTTGTAGCGAAAGCCGGAAGCGGCATGGAAACCGAGAGCCACCAGGTCGGCTGCGAGCAGGTGGTGCGGTACGGTGATGCCGGTGAGACGTTGGTTGGAGGGTTCGATTTTGGGGACCGCCGCTATGGCGTCGTTGAAGAGCACGGCGTCATCGTAGAAGGACGGGAAGTTCTCGTTGCCCGTCGGGCAGGCGACCGGTGCGGCTTGTGACGCACCGACGGCGAGCAGCCAAAGCATGGCAAGTGACAGCAAGCGTGCGGTCACGGCTCTGCCAGCACGATATTTTCGACGCCGCCGACATAGTAGAACGGCTTCTGCTTCGAAGCGGTCAGCCGCAGCACTTCGCGCGAGATATAATCGGCGAGGCCGAACAGCGTCACGC
This sequence comes from Mesorhizobium sp. P2_F5, assembly GCF_056403715.1. Classification (NCBI taxonomy): domain Bacteria; kingdom Pseudomonadati; phylum Pseudomonadota; class Alphaproteobacteria; order Hyphomicrobiales; family Phyllobacteriaceae; genus Mesorhizobium; species Mesorhizobium sp. P2_F5. Next base: position 110,371 of record NZ_JBFUEY010000019.1, read on the forward strand.
CGCCATCCGATGTTTTGGCCCGGCCGCGCAGGCCCTCGAGGATCGAATAGGTGAAGACGCCATGGCCGAGCTCGGGCAGTTCGGCGGCGGTGTTGTTGGCGGCGGTGGCCGAGAAGACGACGATGCGCGCGTCCTGCGCGTCCTTTTCCAGGCGCGGGTTGAAGGCGTTGGCGGCATGGCAGGTGTCGAGCAGCATGAAGCGCATGCCCTTGGCCCGCTCGACCGATTTCTGGATGTCGCCCCAGTCGACCAGCGAGGAGCGCTTCCAGCGATCGGCGTCCTGTTTGCGGCCGTCGGTCGGAATGAAATAATAGTCTTCGTCGATGTTGATGCCGTGGCCGGCGACGAAAATGATGGTGGTGTCGTTCTCGCCGGGTCTGTCGAGGAAATCGGCGAGCTGGTCATCAATGGTGTCGGAGTCCGGCTCCAGGATGCTGTCGGCGCTGGCGACCTTGAAGACGTCCTTGCCGGCGTCGGGCGCCTCGTCCAGTGCTGCACGGTTGACCAGCACCAGAGTCTCCATCGATGAGAACAAAGGCGCCGATTTCTGCGAGATCACCTCGAGGAATTCGGTGGCGTCATCGACGGGGTAGCGCAGATCGCAGGCACGGCCGGCGCAGGCATCGGTCAGGAAGGGATATTTGTCGACGCCGATCACGGCGACGTACAGCTTGCCCTTGTTGGCGGGCTTCTCGGTCTTCCTGGCCAGTGCTGTGACGCTGCGCTCGGTCAGGTAGCCGAATTCATTGGTGCCGGTGATGCGGATGGTGTTCTCGCCGTTCTCGACCGGTACTTCGACGATGGTGCTCTTGCCGCCGTCAACCGAGCGCGCGGTGACATCGCCGACATTGCGGCTGTTCGAGAGGATCGAAAATCCGGCGACATCGGCGCCGGCTTCGGCCGCCCCAGTGATCTCGACGGCAACGTAGCCCTCGCGGACATTGCTCTGGTCGGCCGCAAGCTTGATGCCGAATTCCGGCGGCTTGCGCTCAAGAAGCTTTTCCAGCTCGCGGTCGACGCCCGGGCGCATTTCCTGGACCGCCTGTTCGGCGCTGCGCAGGATGATGGCGCGGCGCACCATTTCCGGGCTCCAGAGATATTTCTTCAGCTGACCGGCGCTGATGAACCGCCCTTCATGATCGCGGCCCTGATTGACCTGCCAGCCGATCAGCCTGTCGCCGTCGGCGGACGAGTAATAGTAGCCCTGCGGCATCCAGGCGATCCATTCGGAGCCGGCAAAAAACATCGACACGATCAGTTTGTGCGTCTTCAAATTCCACAGCCGCAAGGTCTGGTCGGCGCTGCCGGTGACCAGCAACCCCTCCTGCTCGGAGACAGCCATGGCGTTGATATCGCCGGTGTGGCCGGTGAATTCGCCTGATACCTCGGCGGTCGCGGTTTTGTACTCCAGCAGCGTGCCGTCGCTGCCACCGGTGATCAGGCCAAGGCCGCTGCCGATCAGCGTATAGGCCGAATGGACGAAACCATTGGTGGCGGCGTTTTCGATGCTGTGCACCACCTTGCCGCCGCTCGTGATTTCCAGCACGGCATTTTCGAGGCCGTCCTTGCCACTGGGGACAGCGCGAAGCGACCACTCACCATCGGTTAGTGTGGCGCGGGCGTAGGCGCCCTCTTCAGCCAATGCCTCCGGGTCCTCGAAGAACCGCTCGGCGGTCGGCAAAGCCAGTTCGTTGTCCAGCGTGCCCTGGAGTTCGGGGCAGGATACGCGTTCGGGGCAGGGGTTGGCATTGCCCCAGGCGACGGAGCCGCTCGCCGTATCGATGCCGACAGAAGTCACCGGTTCGCCGACCCCTTGCAGCAGCGCCTCGCGCTCGCCGGTCGTGGGGTCCCAAAGCTGAATGGCATTGCGGGCGCCACCGGCGGTCGCCACCAGCGACCCTTCGCCATTGCTGGCGCTGGCAAAAACCGTGCCGTCATGGCCGCCATAGTCGAGCACCTGCTCGCCGCTATCCGTATTCCAGGCCACCGAGCGGTGCTTGTCGGCGCAGCGATAGCTGCAGGATGCGACAAGCCGTGAGCCCGTGGCGAAGCTCAGCGCGCCGATCTGAAAATCCTGCTTCGGCATGGAACGAACGAATTTGCCGTCGCTGGCCTGCCAGAGTTGGACGTCGCCGTTCTTGCTGCCGGTGGCGAACAGGCTGCCGTCCAATGACACAGCGAGTGCGGCGACGCTGACGTCGCGCAGCGGTTCAGCCTCGGCGGGCAAGGCGATTTCCGCGCCCTTGGCGACATCCCAGAGCCTTATGCCATTGTCGGTGGTCGCGGCCACCAGCCGGGTTCCCGCTGCAGCAAAACCAAGCTTTTCGACACGCCAGGAATCGGCATCGAGTTTTGCCGCCAGCGTCCAGCCCGAAGCGGATTTGTCATCCAGGTGCCAGAAATAGACGAAGCCGTCGCCGCCGCCGGCGGCCAGCGTGTTTCCGTCCGGCGCGAAGGCGACATCGTAGATCGCGTAATCGGCGGCCTTGAGCACGGCCTTGATCTTGCCGGTAGCGAAATCGAACAGCCTGATATCGCCATAGGGTGGGTTGTCACCGATGCCGGCGCCGAAATAACCGCCGGCGGCAATCGTCTTGCCATCCGGCGACACGGCGATCGCGAAGACCTTGCCGTCATTGCCGTTGCCGAGATAGCCGCGGATGGTGCGCAGTGTCACCCCACTCTGCCAGTCCCAGATGCGGATGGCTTTGTCGTCGGACGCTGAGACCAGTTCCTCACCGTCCGGCGCGAAGGCTAAGTCGGTCACCCTCGCGCTGTGCCCGCCGGTGTTGAGATCGAGGTGGAAATCGAGGTCTTCGGCACGGGCGACCGATGCCAGCGCCAAAAGGCTGGCGAGGATCAGCCACCGGAAAGCACGCAAGGGATGAGAGCTGCCCGGCACCGTGTTGCGCCGCTATTTCGAGTCAGCCGGCGGCGGCGACCCGTGGCTTACATAATTCTCGATCGCCTGGGCATAATTCGCGGAACCGGTCTTGCGTTCCTTTTTTATGTAGCCGGCAAAGTAGCTCCAGAACGACACCGCATAGTCGCGGAAATAGGCGTCGGCGACATCGCGCGAGCAGAGCTTGCCGTCGACGCAGATGGAGAGACGGTTGAGGAAATAGACGATGCGGTCGAAACTGTCGTTGAAATCGGCGATCGGCATGGTGCCGCCCCCGGCGGTCATCGCCTCGATGCCGATGCGTTGGCGGAACACCTGTTCCTCGGTCGGCGACGGCGTGGCGCTGAGCAGATTGTCGTATTTGGCGTTGAGCGCCGCCAGCCGTTCCTTGAGCGCGCGTTGCGCCTGCTGGAAGTCCTTGCTTTCCCAGAGCTCGACCAACGACATTGTCTGCTCGACGCGCTTCTGCTCCTGGTTTGCGAGAAACTGGAAGACCGAGAAGCCCAGGGTGAAAATGATCGCCAAGCGCACAGCCAGGCCCGACCAGGCATAGGCCAGCATGCGCCAGTCGCGGTCGGTGAAGGGGTTTGATTCCTTCTTGATCTCGTGGCTGCTCGGCCACGGAAAGCCTTCGGTGGTCTCGGGCAAGCTCTCCGGCTTCTTGGCCGGTGCCGGTGCCGATATGGCTGCCGATTTTTGTGTTGCAGTGCCCCCCGGCTTCTTCATCCGCAGCTGTCCAGTTGGATGGTGGCGGAGGGGTCGAGCACTATACCAGGCGCCTCCAGCTTCTTTTTCAGGCAGTCGAGCTGCGTGCGCGAAATCATGAACTGCACGTCGGGTTCGGCAGCCGCCTTGTTGGGTGACGGCAAGGGCTCGACCACACCGCGCGAGGCGCAACTGGAGAGATCGACGACGACGGCCGTGCTGCCGGTCTTGGCGATCCGGTCGTACTGGTCGAGAAAACAGGTGGCGAGCTCGGAATTGGTGACGATCTGCTTGGCGCATAGGCCGCAGTTTTCGTCCGCCGAGGCACTGGCAGCCAGCAACAGGCCGGCGGCTAGGCCGGCGGTCGCTGCACGCCAGGAGGGCACGGGGATAGGCACTGAAGTCCTCATCTGTTGCATCCCGCCGTGGTACATCGAGGCGCCGCGAGCCGGGAAATGTTTCACTCTATCATGCCGGTAGCGCAAGAGCCGACAAAGCTATGTTCAGGCGCGCGGCACCGTCTCCATCGGGAAGATCATCACCGCGCCCTTCGGACCGCTCTTGTCGGCAAGCCGCATCACCGAGCGCGTCGCCGGCGCCATGCCGATGTCGGCCAGCATGTCGGAGAAGCCGGGCGGGCCGGAAGCCACCCGCGTCACGGCGCGCACGCCTTCCTGGGCAAGGAAGCTCAGATCCTCTTTCTCGCTTTGCGGCGGAGCCTCGGTCAGCACGGCAATCATGCGCTCCATGCCAAAGCTGGTGTCGGTGAAGGCGAGCAGGCCTTCCTTCAGGCCTTGGTCGGCCTGCTGGTTGATCGGCGCCAGCCGCTCGGCGACGATGTGGGTGATCGAATAGTCGCTGCCGATGTAGAGCACGTTGATGTCGACAAACTCGTCGGACTCGTTCTTGGCTGAGATGTGCACCTGGTCGCCGGGCGAAACGCGCGGCACGGTCGAGGATTCGATCGGCTCCATCGCGTCGCTGTCCTGGCGCCTGATCAGGAACTCGACGCTGACCTCATCCGGCCGGTAGTCGGAGGCGGCGGCGAGCCGCGACAGGCCGGTGGCGCGGAAGATCGTGGTCAGGTTCTTGGCAGTGGCCTCAGTGAGCTTGTCGCGCCCATTCTGGTGGATGACGATGCGCGGCGGCTTGCTGCCGTCCTTCAAGTTGATATCGCCGGACGCCGGCAGGAACCAGAGCGCCGGCTCGTCGGTGGCGTCGGCGGCAGCGCCGGTAATGGACTTTTCGCGCAGCACCGCCAGCCGCAGGTCGGCGCTCTTGCCGGGCTCGACCAGCGCAATGTGGAAGCCGGAATTCGGCTTCGCCGCCAGCTCGTCGAGAACCGAATTGACCAGCTCGGTTTCCTTTTCCAGCCCTGCCGTTGGCGCCGGTTTTGCCACCAGCAGCTTGTAGTCGACCGCCAGCTCGGCAACGCGTGCATAGGCGCCGGCAGGCACCGCCGCCGGGGCGAGCGCCGGCTTGCCGTCGAATTCGACAGGCTTGAGGTTGCTCTCGAGGTTCCTCGCCGATTGCACTTCGAGATAGCCGACCGCGTCGGACAGTTTCGACAGCGCCGAAGGCAGGATGGCGAGCTTGCTGCCGGGGGTGACGCCCTGCAGCAGTCCGGCGCCGATCGCGGCCTCGCCGTCCTTCACGGCAATCGGCCATTGCATGACGGCGTCGGTCTTGTCGGTGCCGAACACGCGGGCGTCGAGCTCGCCCTCGAACAAGGGCGTAGGCCTCGTGCGGCCGTCTGCGGAATATTGCTGCAGCACGGACTGGCCGAGCTGGCGATAAGTGACGTTGGGATTCTCGGCCAGCTTCGACAGGATGGTGAAGGTGAACAGGCCGAAGCGCGGCGCGTCGGGCGTGCCCTTGGGCAGCGGCATTTCCGGCGTCGTCTCGACGGTCTGCGCGGCATAGAAGGCAACCAGCTTGCCCCGGGCGATCGGCTCGGCGCCAGTCGGTGTGAGGTTGAACGCCGGCTTGCGGGCGCCGTTCTCGTCGAAACCGCGCGATGCGCTTGCCGAGATGTCGTCATAGGCCTTCACCGCCGCTGCTCTCGCCGCGTCGTCGCCACCGACGAGGTCGGCGAATTCCACCTTGCGCTCCAGTTCGTCATCGACTTCGGCTGCGCGCGTTGCGGTGCCGGAATGGCAGCAGTCGAACACGACCCAGACAAAGGCGCCCTTATCTCGGATGGCGTCGAGTGCGGCGCCGACCTCGTTGTCGACCAGCGCGTTCGGCACGCCCTCTGCGCGGTTGATCCATTTGTCGATATCGGAGGGCAGGAAGATCTCGTCGAGGCCGTCTGTCTCGTCACCGGCCTTTGCCTGCGGCTGCTGCGCGCCGTGGCCCGACAAATGCAGATAGACGAAATCGTCGCGTTGCACCTTGCCGGCAAGATCGGCAAGAGCGGCCTTGATCGCCGCATGCGTCGGCGGACCGTTGGCGCCTTCGACGTCCTTGGCGAGCAAGGTCACGTTCTCGGCCGAGAACTTCACCGGATCGGGCGTGTTCTTCAGCAGATAGTCGCGGACCAGGCCGGCATCGTTCTTCGGCCCGATCAGCCAGTTCTTCTGTGGCAGGTTGGGATAGTCGGTGCAGGCAACCAGCAGCGCATGATAGGTGCGCGAAGCGGCGAGACTGCGGAACGAGACCGTACCGGCGGCCACAAGCGCCGACGTGCCGACGAGCAGCGTCCGCCGAGTCAGTTTGATCATGATTGCTTCCCCAAGCCTGATCGAATTTGCAAGTGCGGCACCTTTTGCCGAGGATTTTGTCAGTATTTTGAATGTGGTCGGTGCCGTCAACCGACGGTAGCGGCCATGATGTCGATGGCGATAACGGAAACAGTGGCAAAAAGCCCGTTTCATCGCTATCTCAAGGGAATTGAGACCGGCGCATGGCAGAAATGATTTGCGAGCGGCGCTGGATCAAACAGATAGAACATGATGTCGTCCGAGAACCGCTTCACACTTTTCGGCATCATGCTCTAAACGATCGGAAAACGGGATCATGGCGGCAAGGGATGTGCTGACGAAGAATCAGCTGAATGTGCTCGAGAAGCTCGAGGCCGCCAGCGGACCGCTCAGCGCCTATACGCTGCTCGACCAGCTGCGCGAACGTGGTTTCCGCGCGCCGCTGCAGGTCTACCGGGCGCTCGACAGCCTGGTGAAGTCAGGCTTCGTGCACAGGCTGGAAAGCCTCAATTCCTTTGTCGCCTGCGCCGAGCCGCACGACCACAGCCACTCGATGACCGCCTTCGCCATCTGCGACACCTGTGGGCAAGTGACGGAGATGTCGGACCACGATGTCGATCATCGGCTCGACGAATGGGTGCGCTCGACTGGGTTTGCCGCCAAGAAGGCGGTGATCGAGTTTCGCGGGACGTGTGCGAAGTGTAGAGCTGAGGCTGCCTGAGAACATTGCCCGCTATTGGTGACGTTCGCGGGACAGCACCCCCCTCTGTCCTGCCGGACATCTCCCCCTCAAGGGGGGAGATTGGCAGCTCCGGCGCGGCGCTTGTTTTCGCGACGTTGGTGATTGGCGAAAGTCGTTGCGACGTCCAATCTCCCCCCTTGAGGGGGAGATGCCCGGCAGGGCAGAGGGGGGTGAGCAGGATCGCTGCGTATCCAGCGTTCCGGCGCTTCAGTGCGCCTCGTCCCAGTTGTTGGCGGCGCGTGCATCGACATGCAGGGGTACCGACATCGAAATGGCCGGCATCGGCGCGTTTTCCATGACGCGGCGCACGACGGGGATCGTTGCTTCGACTTCCGCTTCCACCGTCTCGAAAATCAGCTCGTCATGCACTTGCAGCAGCATGCGGGCCGACAGGCCGGCTTTCTCCAACGCCTCGTCCATATGCACCATGGCGCGGCGGATGATGTCGGCGGCGGTGCCTTGCAGCCTGGCGTTGATCGAGGCGCGCTCGTTGAAGGCGCGGATCGACGGATTTGACGACCGGATTTCCGGATAATGGATACGGCGGCCGAAGATGGTTTCGACGAAGCCGTGTTCGCGCGCATAGGCCTTGGTCGCCTCGATATAGTCGCGGATGCCCGGGAAACGCTCAAAATACTTCTTGATGTAGGCGCCGGCTTCCTCGCGCGGGATCGACAACTGGTTGGCGAGGCCAAAGGCCGAAATGCCGTAGATGATGCCGAAATTGATCGCCTTGGCGCGGCGGCGCACTTCGGAAGGCATGCCTTCGACCGGCACGGAGAACATTTCCGAAGCGGTGATGGCGTGAATGTCGGCGCCGTCGGCGAAGGCCTGCGTCAGCTGCGGAATCTCGGCGACATGGGCCAGCACGCGGAGTTCAATCTGGCTGTAGTCGGCCGAGACCAGTTTCTGGCCCTTGTCGGCGATGAAGGCGGTCCTGATCTTGCGGCCCTCGGCGGTGCGCACCGGGATGTTCTGCAGATTGGGGTCGGAGGAGGACAGCCGGCCGGTCGTCGTCGCGGCGAGCGCATAGGAGGTGTGGACGCGCTTGGTGTCGGGATGGATGAAGCCGGGCAGGGCGTCGGTGTAGGTCGATTTCAGCTTGGTCAGCTGGCGCCAATCGACGATCTTGCGCGGCAGTTCGTGACCCTCGGTGGCGAGGTCTTCCAGAAGCTGCGCCGAGGTCGACCACTGACCGGTCTTGGTCTTTGAGCCGCCGGGCAGTCCCATGCGGCCGAACAGGATGTCGCCGAGCTGTTTTGGCGAACCGATGTTGATGCGCTCGCCGACGAGACCGTAGATTTCCTCTTCCAGCCGCGCCGCGCCTTGCGCCAGCTCGCCGGAGAGCCGCGACAGGATCTGACGGTCGACCGAGATGCCGCGCTGCTCCATCCGGGCCAGAACGGGCACCAGCGGCCGCTCCAGCCGTTCATAGACCGAGACCAGTCCCTTGGCCGCCAGCCGTGGCTTCAGCACCTGCCACAGCCTCAGCGCCACGTCGGCGTGGCCGGCGGCGTAGGCGGTCGCCCTGTCGATGTCGACCTGCTCGAAGCCGACCGAGCTTCTTCCCGAGCCGGCGAGGTCCTTGAGCGGGGTCGTGGCATGGCCAAGCCATTTGTCGGCAAGCGAGGACAAAGTGTGGTGACCGGTGCCGGCGTCGAGCACGTAGGAGATCAGCATCGTGTCGTCGAAGGGCGCGATATCGATGCCGTGGCGGCTCATGACGACGATGTCGTATTTGGCGTCCTGGGCGACCTTGAGGACCGATTTGTCTTCCAGCAGCGGTTTCAGCAGCGCCAGCGCCTCGCGGACCGGGATCTGGTTCTCCAGCGTACCGCCACCGAGCAGGTCGCCGGCGCCGCTCTTGTGCGCCAGCGGCACATAGGCGGCGCGGCCGGGGCCGATCGCCAGGGAGAAACCGATGAGGTCGGCCAGCATCGGATCGGAAGATGTGGTCTCGGTGTCGAAAGCGACGATGCCGGTCTCCTTGGCCTGGGCCAGCCAGGTCTTGAGCGTTGCCGTATCGCGGATCGCGACATAGGCGCCTGGGTCGATCTTGGCGGCGGACGCCGCCTCGAGGCGAAGTGCTGAAAGCAAGGAAGGGGTATCGCCGGCCTTGGCGGTATCGGCCTTGGCTTCAGCTTGTGCTGCTTCGTTGGTTCCGCCGCTCACCGGTGTGCCAGAGCCGACATCGGGGCCATGCGCGGTGTCGGCGCGCTCGACGGTGACAGCGACGGCCTGGACGTCGCCGGCTTCGGTTTCGGTCGCCTCGGCGACGCGGCGCGTCAACGAGGTGAATTCCATGGTTTTGAGGAAACCGATCAGCTTCGGACCGTCCGGCGCGTGCAGCACGAAATCGTCAAGCCCGTCGGTGACCGGCACGTCGTTCTTCAGCGTCACCAGCTGGCGCGATATCCGCGCCTTGTCGGCATTGGCGATGATGGATTCACGCCTTTTGTCCTGCTTGATCTCGCTGGCGCGGGCGAGCAGCCCGTCGAGGTCGCCGAACTGTTCCAGAAGCTGCGCTGCCGTCTTCGGCCCGATGCCGGGCACGCCAGGGACATTGTCGACGGAGTCGCCGGTCAGCGCCTGCAGGTCGATCATCTTTTCCGGCGGCACGCCCCATTTCTCGATGACTTCGGGAATGCCGATCTGGCGATCCTTCATCGGGTCGTACATGCCGACCGTGGGGCCGACCAGCTGCATCAGATCCTTGTCGGAGGAGATGATGGTGGTGTCGGCGCCGGCCTCGCAGGCAAGCTTGCAATAGGTGGCGATAAGGTCGTCGGCCTCGAACCCTTCCATCTCGATGCAGGGCAGGTTGAAGGCGATGGTTGCCTGGCGGATCAGGCCGAATTGCGGGATCAGGTCTTCGGGCGGCGCGTTGCGGTTGGCCTTGTATTCGGGATAGAGCTCGTTGCGGAAGGTTTTCGACGAATAGTCGAAAATGACGGCGAAATGCGTCGGCACAATGCCTACATCGGTGTTGCGGGCGTCCTGTATCAGCTTCCACAGCATGTTGCAGAAGCCGGACACGGCGCCGACCGGCAGCCCATCGGATTTGCGGGTCAGCGGCGGCAGCGCATGGTAGGCACGAAAAATGTAGCCGGAGCCGTCGATAAGGAAGAGATGATCGCCTTTTTTCATGCCGGCAGGGATAGCGCGGCCAAGCTTCGCGGTCCATGGCAAAGGCGGGCTTCCACAGAGGTTGCGACGACATCCTGACAGAGCTTGCGCTCACGCCGATGTTACAAAAGTGTAATTTTCGTGCCCTTGAAACGCCACGTTCGAAGACACAAATACAGGTCATCGGCAGTTTTCGCCGAGTCCGGAGCAAGGCCCGTCCCCCGCCTATCCCGGACAACTGCGGCAGCCTATCCCCCCTCTCCGGGCTGCCGCAACGTTTCGAGTAAAAGGCCGCCGTGGTTCCCCCTCCACCACGGCGGCGCTTTTTTTGCCTTAGACAACGAGTTTGCCTTGGATGATGATTCACGGCCCGTGGTCCAACGATGGCGGGCTTTTCGTTTTGATGCGCTGCCTTTACGGTCCCGGCACCGAAAAGAAAGGCCCGCAATAATGTCCACCATTTCCCCCGTCCTCGACCGTCTCGATAAAAATCTCTACCAGAGCCTGGAGCGCCTGTTCGGCCTGCTCCGCATCAAGTCGATCTCCACCGATTCCGACTATGCCGCCGACTGCCGCAAGGCCGCCGAATGGCTGGTGGCCGAGCTCAAGCTGATCGGCTTCGATGCTTCCGTGCGCGACACCCCCGGACACCCTATGGTGGTTGCGCATCATGACGGCCCCGCCGGTTCGCCGCATGTGCTGTTTTATGGCCATTACGACGTGCAGCCGGTCGACCCGATCGAGCTTTGGGAGAACGACCCGTTCGCGCCTGCGGTGAAGGAGATCGAACCCGGCCACAAGGTGATCACCGGCCGCGGCTCGGCCGACGACAAGGGACAGCTGATGACCTTCGTCGAGGCCTGCCGCGCCTGGAAGCAGGTGCATGGCAATTTGCCGTGCCGCATCACCATCCTGTTCGAAGGCGAGGAGGAGTCCGGTTCGCCGTCGCTGAAGCCGTTCCTCGAGGCCAATGCCGAAGAGCTGAAGGCTGACTTCGCGCTGGTCTGCGACACCGGCATGTGGGACCGCGAGACGCCGTCGATCTGCGTTGGCCTGCGCGGTCTGGTCGGCGAGGAAATCACGGTCAAGGCGGCCGATCGCGACCTGCATTCGGGCCTTTATGGCGGTGCTGCCGCCAATCCGATCCGCATCCTGGCGAAAATCCTGGCCGACATCCATGACGAGAACGGCCACATCACCATTCCCGGCTTCTATGACGGAGTCGAGCAAACGCCGTCGCAGATCCTGAAATCGTGGGAAACGCTCGGCGAAACCGCCGAGACCTTCCTCGGGCCTATCGGCCTGTCGATCCCGTCCGGCGAAAAGGGCCGCTCGGTGCTGGAGCTCACCTGGGCGCGGCCGACGGCTGAGTTCAACGGCATTATCGGCGGCTATACCGGCAAGGGCTTCAAGACGGTGATCGCGGCGGAAGCGTCGGCGAAAATCTCCTTCCGCCTCGTCCACAAGCAGAATCCCGAAAAGATCCGCGCCGCCTTCCAGAAATTCGTCAGGGAACGCATTCCCGCGGACTGTTCGGTCGAGTTCCACCCGCATGGCGGCTCGCCGGCGATCCAGCTTTCCTACGACTCGCCCTTCTTGGCCAAGGCCAAGAATGCGCTGTCGGACGAATGGGCGAAGCCAGCGGTGACGACGGGCAGTGGCGGCTCCATTCCGGTCGTCGGCGACTTCCAGACCTATCTTGGCATGGAATCGCTGCTGGTCGGCTTCGGCCTCGACGACGACCGCATCCACTCGCCCAACGAGAAATACGAGCTGACCTCCTTCCACAAGGGCCAGCGCTCTTGGGCGCGCATTCTCGATGCGCTGACGCGCTGAACGACGGAAAAAACCAGTTTCTGGTTGATTTTTCAGCGGATCGCGGCGAGGACCACCGACGAGTTTAATATGCTGCAGCGTCCTTTGCGCATCCCTAGAGATGCGCGGCGCTGCAGACCGCGATCCGGAGAAAACAATGGCCGACATCCGCTTCCACAAAAACGATCTTCCCGACCTTTCGCACTACAATGTCGACGCGGTGGCCATCGACACTGAGACGCTGGGGCTGAACCCTCACCGCGACCGGCTCTGCGTGGTGCAGATATCGCCGGGCGATGGCTCCGCCGACGTGATCCAGATCGCGCCCGGCCAGAAGAAGGCACCGAACCTGGTCAGCCTGCTGCGCAACCGCGGCATCACCAAGCTGTTCCACTATGGCCGTTTCGACCTTGCGGTGCTCTACAATGCCTTCGGTGTCATGCCGGAGCCGGTGTTCTGCACCAAGATCGCCTCGCGGCTGACCCGCACCTATACCGACCGGCACGGTTTGAAGGACATCTGCTTCGAGCTGCTCGGCGTCGGCCTGTCGAAGGTGCAGCAGTCGTCGGACTGGGCGGCCGAGACCTTGTCGCCCGAACAGCTCGAATATGCCGCTTCCGACGTGCTCTATCTGCACCGTCTGCGCGATGTGCTGGCCGGGCGGCTGGCACGTGACGGGCGCATCAAGGAAGCCGACGCCTGCTTCCGCTTCCTGCCGACGCGTGCCAAGCTCGATCTGATGGGCTGGGATGAAGAGGATATTTTTGCCCACAGCTGACGGTTCGGGTCTTCCGGCCGCCGGGAACCGGATGCGGGTGGCGGCGTTGTTTTGCGCATTCCGGACGGAAATGCGACGAGAGGGGATGACATGGCAGACCGAAAGCCGATAGCGACCGCGCCGACGGACGGGTCCAAGGTCACTGTTCTGTGGAGGGACGGCGCCGGTGTCGTCAGCGAATCCGTCGGGCAATACCGTGACGGCGCCTGGTGGGTCTACACCGACAGCGATACCCAGAAGAAGGTCGACCCGACCAGTTGGCGGCCGGCCTCCAGCGATGATGACGACGACCAATGAGTGCTGCTGGCGAGATCACGCACTTTCACATAGCCTGAAAGCGTTGATCACGAGGCCGATTCGGGGCTTTCCGCCTCGCAGCCGCCTCTCTTCCTGGAGGAACGCGTCATGGGCATCGAAAGCCTTCTCATCTTTATCATCATCGGCGCCATTGCCGGCTGGCTCGCCGGCCTCATCGTCTCGGGCTTCGGTTTCGGTCTGATTGGCAACATCGTCGTCGGCATTATCGGCGCCTTCATCGCCGGCTGGTTGTTCCCGCGGCTCGGGTTCGCCATCGGCGGCGGCATCCTTGCTTCTATCATCAACGCCACGATCGGCGCCGTCATCCTGCTGGTGCTGGTCAAGGTCCTGAAGCGAGCGTGACGCTCGAACTTTTATTGAACGCAATTCCGCAAGGGAAAGCGCGCTATGCGCTTTTCCTGGGAAAAACCGCTTCACACTTTTCCTGGAATTGCTCCAAACGGAGCGCGCCATGAAACAGAACACGCTTTATCTCGTCATCGGCGCGCTCGTGGTCGTCGTCATCGTGCTCGGCATCTACCTCTATCACGAGCAGACCAAGCCGAAGGGCGTGGAGCTTAAGATCGACGACAAGGGCATTTCGATCCAGCAGAATTGAAATATTTCGGGGTCGCCTAGCCCCTTACCTTCCGCAGCAGACAGGCAGTGCGGATGCACTCTGCCGGAGCCAGCGGGCGGTATCGGATTTAGAAATTCTTAAGGAATTTCAAAAGGGTGCATAAACCCTGCTTTAACGCGCCCTTAAACCGCCGCATCTACCCTCCAACCCGAGCGCCATAGGGCACCGGGAAGACAGCGCAACGCATGGCGAACCGCAGAGACAGTCGCATCGAACCCAGCTTCGAGGGATCGCCAAAGGCGAAATCTCCGGCCGGCTTTTCGGTGAACGAGGAGGATCGCGTCGTGCCGAGCAATCGCAAAACCTCCACGGCGCGCAAAACCTCCAAAGCAAAATCGTCCTCGCGCGGCCGGCGCGGCAAAAGCCGGCGCGGCCTGTTCGGTGCGCTGGCCCGGATGTTCTACTGGTGCTTCGTGCTCTGCATCTGGGGCGGAATCGCCGTGGCCGGCATTGTCGTCTATTACGGCGCCAAGATGCCGGCGGCGACCACCTGGTCGATCCCCGACCGCGCCCCTAACATCAAGATCGTTTCGGTCGACGGCCAACTGCTTGCCAACCGAGGTATGAGCGGCGGCGAGGCGGTCGGCCTGCACGAAATGTCGCCCTACATTCCAGAAGCCGTCATCGCCATCGAGGACCGCCGCTTCTATTCGCATTTCGGCATTGACCCGATCGGCCTTTCGCGCGCCATGGTGACCAACATTCTGGGCGGCCATTTCTCGCAAGGCGGCTCGACACTGACCCAGCAGCTGGCCAAGAACCTGTTCCTGAAGCCCGACCGTACGCTTGAACGCAAGGTGCAGGAGGTGCTGCTGTCGCTCTGGCTGGAGCACAAGCACACCAAGGACCAAATCCTCGAAATGTACCTCAACCGGGTCTATTTCGGCTCGGGCGCCTATGGCGTCGAGGCGGCCTCGCGCCGCTATTTCGGCAAAAGCGCGCGCGATGTCACGCTTTCGGAGGCGGCACTTCTTGCCGGTCTGCTTAAGGCGCCGTCGCGGCTGTCGCCGGCGCGCGACCCGAAGGCGGCGGAACAGCGCTCGCAGCTGGTGCTCGCCGCCATGCGCGACGAAGGCAAGATCAGCGCCAAGGAGCTGGCCTCGGCGATGAGTGCGCCGGCAACGCGCGCGCCGTCCTACTGGACCGGTTCGGAAAACTATGTCGCCGACACCATCATGGAAGAATTGCCCGATTTGATCGGCGATGTGCGCGGCGACATCGTCGTCAACACCACCGTCGACCTGAACCTGCAGAAGCTCGCCGAACAGTCGATCCGCCGGCTGATCGACGACAGCGGCAAGAAGCTCAATGTCAGCCAGGGCGCGCTGGTGTCGATCGACAATTCGGGCGCCGTGCGCGCCATGGTCGGCGGCTACGATTACTCGACCAGCCAGTTCGACCGCGCCTCGGAAGCGCGCCGCCAGCCCGGCTCGGCGTTCAAGCCGTTCGTCTATATGGCGGCACTGGAAGCCGGTCGCACACCCGACAGCGTGCGCAACGACGCGCCGATCAAGATCGGCAAGTGGACGCCGGACAATTACGGCGGCAAGTATTTCGGCAAGGTGACGCTGGCGACCGCGCTGGCGAAGTCGCTCAATTCGGTCGCCGCACAGCTGACCATGGAGGTCGGGCCTGACGCGGTGGTCGAGGCGGCGCACCGCATGGGCATTCAGTCCGATCTGATCGCCAACACCTCGATCGCGCTCGGCACTTCGGAAGTGACGCCGCTGGAGCTGACATCGGCCTATGTGCCCTTCGCCAATGGCGGCTACAAGCCTGACATCCATTTCATCCGCCGCATCACCACCACCGAAGGCAAGGTGCTTTTTGACGACAATGGTGGCAGCGCGCCGCGCGTCGTCAAACAGGACATTGTCGGCATGATGAACTCGATGATGACCGGGACGGTTGAGATCGGTACGGCAAAGAAAGCGGCTTTCGCCTGGCCGTCGGCCGGCAAGACCGGCACCAGCCAGAATTCACGCGACGCCTGGTTCGTCGGCTACACCGCCAACCTGACCACCGGCGTGTGGTTCGGCAATGATGACGGCACGCCGATGAAGAAGGTCACCGGCGGCGCGCTGCCGGCACAGGCCTGGCACGAATTCATGGTTGCCGCGCATGAAGGCGTGCCGGTCAGGCCGCTGCCCGGCACCTGGAAATCGACGCCGCCCGATACGATTGTCCCGGACGACATACCCTCCGCCGACAATAACCAGGTGGCGCCGTTGCCTGCCGTATCTGTGGGTCAGTCATCCCCGGCTGCCGCTCCGGCGCCTGCTGCTGCCCCGGCACAAGTGCCGGTCCGCCGTCCGGCCGAAACGGTCGATGCCGACGGCTTCGACATGCCCGGCGACGGTGGCACCACTGCCTCGATCAAGCATCCGGTACCGCCCGGCAGCGTCGGCGGCCCGACCAAGAAGCGCAAGACGTCGATCCTGGATATTCTCGGCGGCGGCTGAGCGTCAACGTGCTTCTAGATCGTCCGACAGATCGGCATTGACAAACCCGACGGCGGTTTGATCAAGTGATCGACTGATATCGGGCGACAGGGCAATGGAACCCATTCGTAGGTTCAATCGTCTGAACTTTGAGCAATGGTCGCTGCTGATTGCCATGTCGGCCAGCGCCATCCTGTTTCGTCAGGCGCCTAATCTCAGATCCGAGCCGGCGAACCTTCTTGATGAGAGGCTGGGCGGGATGACGGGCGCCTTCATTACCTGTCTCCTTATCCCTTACGGCCTGGCGTGGATGTCCGGGCGCATCTTCCGGAGATCGCGCCTTGTATTTCTCAGCGTTCTTTGGGTTCTGGCGGTACTCATGTTCGTCTCGAACCTCAATCTGCGCTACGAGTGCCCGACCTGCTATTGAACGGGCGATGCGGACATCGTTGCGATCTCCTGTCGGCCTCTCGCCATTGTAACCATATTCGGTTAGATCACGCGCCGGAGACTGCTACATGGCTGAGACCGACACCAGAAAAACCATCGTGCTGACCGGCGCCAGCCGCGGCATCGGCCATGCCACGGTCAAGCGCTTTTCGCGCGAGGGCTGGCGGGTCATCACCTGCTCGCGCCAGGCCTTTGCCGAGGACTGCCCGTGGCCGGCCGGCCCGGAGGACCACATCAAGGTCGATCTCGCCGATCAGGAAGATGTCGGCATCGCCGTCTCGGAAATACGCCATCGGCTGGAAGCGCATGGCGGCCAGTTGCACGCGCTGGTCAACAATGCCGGCATTTCGCCGAAGCTCAAGGACGGCAACAGCCGGATGGATTCGATCGACACGCCGATGCATGTCTGGCGCGACGTTTTCCAGGTCAATTTCTTCGCGCCGATTATGCTCGCGCGTGGCCTTTTCAAGGAGCTTGCGGCGGCCAAGGGCTCGATCGTCAACGTCACCTCGATCGCCGGCACCCGCGTGCATCCCTTCGCCGGCACCGCCTATGCGACGTCGAAGGCCGCACTTGGCTCGCTGACGCGCGAGATGGCGCATGATTTCGGGCCGCACGGCATTCGCGTCAATGCGATTGCGCCGGGCGAGATCGACACCGCGATCCTGTCGCCAGGCACCGACAAGATCGTCGAGACCATCCCGCTCAGAAGGCTCGGCGCCACGGCAGAGGTCGCCGACATCATCTTCTTCCTGTGCTCGCAGCAGGCGTCCTACGTGACGGGCTCGGAAATCCACATCAATGGCGGCCAGCACGTTTGAGCACTGGACTGCTCATCCGGCTATGGTGAGAACAGCCTTGCCGCTGAAGCTGCGCTGCCGCAGCGCATCCAGGGCTTGGCCGATGTCTGTCCACGGCACGGTCAGCGACACGCGGGTTTCCAGCCGGCCAGCCGCGACCAGGGCGAGCAACGAGGCAATATCAGCGCCTATCGCCGGACCGGATGTGTAGTAAGCGAAGGTCTGAAGCCTCGCCCCCTCATGGCCCGGAACGAACTGTCTGAAGCCAATTGGCGTCAGTTCGCCGCTGCTCGAGCCGAACATGACGATGGTGCCGCCCGGTGCGACGCGTTCGATGGCGTGGGCGAGGCTTTGGCCACCGACCGACTCGGCGATCAGCGAAAACGGCCCCTCAGCCCGCTCGATCGACTCGACAACCTGCTCTGCACCGAGGCCGCGAAGATCCTCGGCATGCCTGGCGGCGGCGATCGCGGTCACCGAGGCGCCCTGTTCGCGAGCGATCTGGATCTGGAAACGACCTACCGCGCCGCTTGCGCCAGTGATCAGGACCTGCTGGCCGGCGAGGTCGCCGCCATGGCGCAAGACCCGCAGCGCCGTCGTGCCCGCGACCGGAAGCGTGGCGGCGGAAACGAAGCTGACCTCATCTGGGATGACGGCGAGACGGTCGGTTGGGACGGCAACACGTTCTGCCCAGCCGGCCTCGTCAACCAAAGCCACAACACGGGCCCCGACCGCTGGCCCGGAACCATCCGCTGCTGCCCGCTCGACAATGCCAGCCACGTCCTGGCCAGGTATCCAGCCTTCCGGCCGTATGGTGAGCAGGCGCAGTTCACCGCGGTTCAACGAAGTTGCGCGGACTGAGACAAGCGCCTCGTTGGCGAGCGGCCGAGGGTCCTTGACCTCGGCGAGCCTTAGCCGGGTGGGGCTGTCGGGGGAGATGACGAGGGCGCGCATGGGAACCTTCCTGCTCGTTTGTGGATGCCAGCCACAAACCGGACCCTATCGACTTCCCCTGTCAAAGAATTTAGCTATCATGGCGAATAGTCGCTAAAAGCCGTCAATCATGAGACAGCCTCTCCGCTACCCATGGGTCAATTTCGATGTCGATGACGTCGTCGCGCCGGCGATTGCGGTGCGCGTCGATGTTACCGAAACCAAGGCGGAAGTGGCCGCCCATTGGCACCGCAAGGGCCAGCTCGTCTTCGCGCTCGGCGGTGGCGTCACATGCCGCGTGCCAAGCGGCTTGTGGATGGTGCCGCCGCATTGCGGTGTCTGGATTCCCGGCGGTATGGAACACAGCAATATCGCGACTGCCAATGCGCGGATTTTCTTCGTCTATATCGAGCCGGGAGCCGCCGATCTGCCGGACCGGTGCTGTACGCTGTCGATCTCGCCGCTGCTGCGCGAACTCATTATCGAACTGTCGGAGTGCGCGCCGGACGACGACAGGTGCGTTTTCCTGGGAAGCGTCCTGCTTGCCGAACTGCCTGATATGCCGATCCAGCAGCTGCATCTGCCGATTTCCTCCGAGCCGCACTTGCGGCGGATCGCCGAAGCCCTGGCGCAGGACCCTGCCGACCGCAGCACGCTTGCCGAGTGGGCCAATCGCGTTGCGCTCTCGCAGAGCAGCCTCGCCCGTCTGGTGGTGAAGGAGACCGGCCTGAGCTTCGGCCGCTGGCGCCAGCAATTGCACCTGATCGTGGCCATACGGGAATTGGCCTCGGGTGCCAGTGTGCAGCAGGTTGCGGGCGATCTCGGCTATGGCTCCGTCACGGCTTTCATCACCATGTTCAAGAGGGCGCTTGGCAAGCCGCCGGCAAAGTATCTCGCGAGCGTCGCGCACAATGGCGGCTCCGCCTTCGTGGCGTAGTCAACGCTCTACCGACAAGCCTCAGGCCGGGGAGGGTTCGATGGCCTCGGGTCGCGGCGTTGGCTTTGGCCCCAGCACTTCGTCCACGATACCGCGGGCGATTTCGCGTTCGCCCATGATGACAGTGTCGGCGCCGAGCCCCTTGAGATGATCGACCTCGGCGTCGGAATGGGCGCGTGCGATGACATTGATCCCGGGATTGGCGGCGCGTGCCCTGAGCACGATCTGCCCGGCCTCGAAAGCGTTGGGAATGGCAAGGATCAGGCGTTTGGCGCCCTGCGGATTGGCGGCTGCGAACACGCCCGCATTGGCCGCATTGCCGGACACGGTCTCGACGCCGTCGTCTCTCAGCCTGGCCAGCGTCTTGTCGGCGTCCTCGATAACTAGGAAGGGCAGCGACGCCTGTTTCAGCGCCGCACCAACCAGGCTGCCGACGCGGCCGTAACCAATCAGGATGGTGTGGCCCGAAAGCGTGGTGTGCGGCGGGCCATCCTCTTTGGCCGCGGCAGTCACCGAGGCCACCTGTCCCGGCTGCGTCGCCGGGCCGACCGGCTTGGCCTCTTCCGGCGGCGCTGCCTTGGCGGCGCGCGCGTCCAGCCATGGCTTCATCCAGTCGAGGGCGAGGAACATCAGCGGATTGACCAGGATCGACAGGATGGCGCCGGCCAGGATCAGGTCGCGTCCCTGTTCGGGCAACAGTTTCAGCCCGACACCGAGCTCGGCCAGAATGAAGGAAAACTCGCCGATCTGCGCGAGGCTGGCCGAGATCATCAAGGCGGTCGCCAGCGGATAACGGAAGGCGATGACGATGACGAAGGCGGCCAGCGACTTGCCGATGACGATGATGGCCAGCGTCGCCAGGATCGGCCAGCCATTGCTCATCAGGCTGAACGGGTCGAACAGCATGCCGACCGAGACGAAGAACAGCACCGAGAAGGCGTCGCGCAACGGCAGCGATTCTTCGGCCGCGCGGTGGCTGAGCTCGGATTCGCTCATGATCATGCCGGCGAAGAAGGCGCCGAGCGCCAGCGAGACGCCGAACAGTTTGGCGGCTCCGAAAGCGACACCGAGCGCGATGGCCAGCACCGCCAGCCGGAACAGCTCGCGCGAACCGGTATGGGCGACATAGTGCAGGATCCACGGGATGACCCGGCGGCCGACCACGAGCATGACGACGACGAAGGCGACGACCTTGGCTAGGGTGAGGCCGACGACGCCCCAGATGCCGTAGCTGGCCGGCAGCGAGAGCAAGCTCGCATGGTCATCGACCTGCGGCTGGCCACCGAGCACGCCGGCCAGGGCCGGCAACAGCACCAGCGCCAGCACCATGGCGAGGTCCTCGACGATCAGCCAGCCGACGGCGATGCGGCCGCGCTCGGTCTCGATCAGCCGTCGCTCCTGCAGGGCGCGCAGCAGCACCACGGTGGACGCCACCGAAAGGGCCAGGCCGAAGACCAGGCCGGCGCCCATCGACCAGCCGAGCATCCAGGCAAGCCCGGCGCCGAGCGCGGTGGCAAAGCCGATCTGAACGATGGCGCCGGGCACGGCGATGGCGCGGACCGAGAGAAGATCCTTCAGCGAGAAATGCAGGCCGACGCCGAACATGAGCAGGATGACGCCGATTTCGGCCAGCTCATTGGCGAGGCCGGCATCGGCGACGAAGCCGGGCGTGTTAGGCCCGACCAGCACGCCGGCGACGAGATAGCCGACCAGCGGCGGGATGCGGAAACGGTTGGCGAGCGCCCCGAAGATGAATGCCAGCCCCAGACCGGCGACGATGGTGGCGATAAGGGGCATGTCATGCGGCATTGTCTATGGAGCGCCTTTCAAGAATCGTGATGTCGGGGTGCGCCGCCCGAAGCCGCCGCCTTTGCAATATGGTGGACAGGGTAGCGGCGATGCAACCCGCTATGGCGGAATTCCGCAGCGAGAGGCTCTGAAAATGGAAGGACCGCGCCACCTGCGCTGCGCGCGCCCGATAATGAATGCAGCACGGCGCGGCCATCTTCCTTCGCCGATGCGGTGTGAGAATGTGTTACGATCCATCGCGGGCTCTGAGGCTTAGGCCAGGACAACCCGAATGGTTCCGCTGGGAGGTAGACCATGACAAAAGTGCGTCACGTCTCGTTTGTGGCCCTTGCCGCACTTTCCGCAATGTTGGGGTTAGCCGGCAACGTGGATGCCGAGGATGCACCTCCGACAATCGTCACCCTCGGCGACAGCTACATCAACGGCCACGGAATAGAAGCCCCAACTGACGCATTCGCAGCTAGGCTCAAGTCGGCGCTGGGCGCCGACGGACACCAAGTGACAATTGTCGAGGTCGGGTACACAAACGACAGCAGGTCGGGTCTCCGTTGGCTGACGAAGTCGAAAGGCGGCCTTGACCTGCAGGCGAGCCCTGCAAACCAAGTTGTCATTGTCGAACTGGGGCAGAACGATTGCGGGCTTCTCGACCTTGATCACACGCGGGCGAATCTCGACCAGCTTCTGGGTATCCTCGCCGACAAGAGGATTCCAGTGCTGGTCGTCGGAACCGCAGCCTATGCCTATTGCGGGGCTGACTATGCCGAGCCGTTTTCAAAGATATTCTCCGAGCTGGCGGCCAAGCATGGCGATTTGCTCTACGCCGACTTCAAAGAGGGCGTGACGGGGCATCCGGAGTTGCTGCAATTTGACTACGACCACCCCAATGCAGCGGGTGAGGCGATCATCGTTAAAAACATGCTCCCTATGGTTGAGACGCTGCTCGCGCAGGTACAACCGCCTTGAACGCCCGTCTGAAGAACGAACGGCGTCTATGGAAGCTGGGCCGTGTTTCTCAGCGGTGAATTGGCAGGCGTGACCAAGGCCCGAAGACAGGGTCCTCGTCCCACATCATGAGGATGGTTGGTCCTCAGGCCGCCTGCAGCATGGCCTCGATGTCGATCACGGCATGGTTGGTCAATGTCTTTGGTATCTCGGCCTGCACCTTGTCGGTGACCTCCTTGTGCAGCTTCTTGCGCATGGTGCCGAGCACCAGCGGCGGCGCAATCAGCACGATGTGGTCGAAGATGCCGTTATGGGCGAACTTGTAAAGCCGGTCGGCAATCTCCTCCGCGAAGCGTTCTTTGCCCTGCCGGTGCCAGTCGGTATCCTCGCCCGTGCTGCGGTTGCCAGATGCGCCGTCATTGTAGCGGCCGGGACTGTCGCTGCCTTGCTCGCGCGTTGCCGGATTGTCCTGTTTCATCTCCTGGAAGAGCTGCAGGTTCGGATAGAGGTTGTCGCCTTCGTTCTTCAGGAACAGCGCCTTTTCGCCATCGGCCACCATGACCAACAGGCCATGTCTCAGGTTGATTTTGCTCATCGCGCGCTCCTGTTTGAAGGTTCAGATCCAGCCGACGATTGTCAGCATCGGCAGGGTCAGAACGCGTGGCGGAGCGGGAACGTTCCACCCTTCAAGCGGAGCGGCGGCGGCTCCCCTCAGAGGCCGGCTTTACGGTCTCGGTGGGTCGTTCTCCGGTCGGCGGCTTTAATCTACTAAATTGGTAGAATTTAGAAAAAACAATTTTGCGACTTGGCTGGCTGGCGGATAAAAGAGCCGCAGAACAAGGCCTGCGGTAGCAGCTTGAATCCGCCGGATATGCGGATGTGGAATATTTTTCTCCTGGCCTTCAGGCTTGCGGAAAACCGATTGCCTCCCGTGAGGGGATGCGCGAGTGGGTTCCTTCAGCTTTTTCACGCCCGCGCGTAAAACTGCCACCTTGTTCCGGAATCTGTCTCTCATGTCGCAGGCCAATCCTAAGCTCAACGCGTTCCCCGTCTTCCTGCGGGTCGAAGGCGAAGCCGTGGCCATCGTCGGCGGCGGCGATGAAGCATTGGCCAAGGCGCGGCTGCTCGGTCAGTCGAGCGCGACGCTGCGCATCATCACTGAAGCTGCCGACGCCGAATTGCTGAGCTTCATCGCGGCGACCGGCGCTACCCACATTGATGCCCCTTACGACGCCGCGCATCTTGAAGGCGCGGTGATGGTGTTTGCCGCCAGCGGCGACGAGACGCTCGACCGCCGCGTGGCCGAGGATGCGCGTCGGCTGGCCATTCCGGTCAATGCCGTCGACCGGCCGGAGCTCTGCGATTTCTTCACCCCGGCGCTGGTCAACCGCGCGCCGGTCGCCATTGCCATCGGCACGGAAGGTGCCGGCCCCGTGCTGGCGCAGATGCTGCGCAGCCGTATCGACCGCATGCTGTCGCCGTCGCTGGGGCCACTGGCAACGCTTGCCGCCTCGTTCCGTGTCGCCGCCGAAAAGCTGTTGCCGAAAGGCAATGCGCGCCGCCAGTTCTGGGGCAGTTTTTTCCAGGGCGCGCCGGCGCGTGCCGTCGAAGCCGGCGAGCTCTCGCAGGCGCATGACGCCGCCGTCGATCTGTTGCTGTCGAAGGCTCCGGTTGCGGGCCACATCGCGCTGGTTGGTGCCGGCCCCGGCGCCGAGGATCTTTTGACACTCCGCGCGCACCGGCTTTTGATGGAAGCCGATGTCATCGTCTATGACGCGCTGGTGCCGGAGGCGATCGTCGCCATGGGCCGCCGCGACGCCGAGCGGCTGCCGGTGGGAAAGCGCAAGGGCTGCCACACCAAGAGCCAGGCCGAGATCAATGCGCTGCTCGTCGAACTCGGCGGGCAGGGCAAGCGCGTCGTGCGGCTGAAGTCCGGCGACCCGCTGGTGTTCGGCCGCGCCGGCGAGGAGATGGCCGCGCTGCGTGATGCCGGCATCGCCTATGATGTCATCCCGGGCGTCACCGCCGCTTTCGCCGCAGCCGCCGATTTCGAGCTGCCGCTGACGCTGCGCGGCGTGTCGTCGTCGATGGTGTTCACCACTGGTCATGATCTCAAGGGCAATTCGCTGCCTGACTGGGCCAAGCTCGCCATCTCCGGCGCCACCGTTGCGGTCTATATGGGTCGCTCGGTCGCGGCCGAGGTTGCCGGACGGCTGATCGAGGCCGGCCTGTCGCCGGACACGGCGGTCGCTGTGGTCGAGAATGCCAGCCTGCAAAACCGCCGCCGGTTCCATGGCACACTGGCCGACCTGCCGTCGTTGGAGGCGCGCGCCGATCTGACCGGCCCGGTGATGACCATCATCGGCGATGCGGTTGCCGGCGCCAACTTTGAACGTTCCGAGCCGCTCGCGGCACACAAGCATGAGGGCGCCGCCAACGCGGCCGCCGCAGAGGTCGAACCATGAAGATACTGACCGCAAACCGCCTCACCGACGGCATCGCCGTCTGGTACGCCGATGGCGGCTGGGCCGAGACGGTGGGCCACTCCGATCTCGCCCATGACAAGGCGGCCGAGGATCGGCTGGAGGCGATCGGCGCCAAGGCCTATGCCGACAATGAGGTGGTCGACGTCAATCTGATCGATGCGGAAGTCGTCGATGGCGTCGTCGAGCCGGTTCGGCTGCGCGAAAAGATCCGTGCCGCCGGCCCGACCATCCGGGAAGATCTGGGCAAGCAGGCCGAGCGGGCAGCGTAGCCTGATTTCTAGTGAAACGGGCGGACGCGCCCTGAAAGACGAAACATGTACCGTTACGATGAGTTCGATCACGATTTTGTCCAGGCCCGCGTTGCCGAGTTCAGCGACCAGGTCGAGCGCCGGCTGTCCGGCGAGATCACCGAGGAGCAGTTCCGGCCGCTGCGGCTGATGAACGGCGTCTACCTGCAACTGCACGCCTATATGCTGCGCATCGCGGTGCCTTACGGTACGCTGAACGGCGCCCAGCTGCGCATGCTCGGCCACATCGCGCGCAAATATGACAAGGGCTACGGCCACTTCACCACGCGCCAGAACATCCAGTTCAACTGGCCGGCGCTGTCCGACATTCCGGCGATCCTGGCCGATCTCGCCAGCGTCGAGATGCACGCCATCCAGACCAGCGGCAATTGCATCCGCAACGTCACCGCCGACCATTTCGCTGGCGCCGCCGCCGACGAGGTCGCCGATCCGCGACCCTATGCGGAAATCCTGCGGCAGTGGTCGTCGGTGCATCCGGAGTTCTCGTTCCTGCCGCGCAAGTTCAAGATCGCGGTGACGGGTGCGGAGCGCGACCGCGCCGCCATCCAGACGCATGACATCGGCCTGCATGTGAAGAAGAACGCCGCCGGCGAACTCGGCTTTGCCGTCTATGTCGGCGGTGGCCAGGGCCGCACGCCGATGGTGGCGAAGAAGATCCGCGACTTCCTGCCGGAAGCCGACCTTCTGTCCTACTGCACGGCGATCCTGCGCGTTTACAACCTCTACGGCCGCCGCGACAACAAGTACAAGGCGCGCATCAAGATCCTCGTGCACGAGACCGGCGTCGAGGAAATCACCCGCCAGGTCGAGGCCGAATGGCAGGAATTGAAGGACGCAGAGCTGAAGCTGCCGGATGCGGACATCCGCGCCATCGACACCTATTTCGCGCCGCCTCAGTTGGTGGAGCGGCCGGAAGGCGATGCCGCCATCAAGCTGGCGCGGCTCGATTCCAAGAGCTTTTCGGATTGGCTCGACCAGAACGTGGTGACGCATCGCCATCCCGACTATGCGGCTGTGACGATTTCGCTGAAAGGCATCGGCGAAGTGCCAGGCGACGCCACCGACAGCCAGATGGAAGCGGTCGCCGACATCGCCGAGAAATACGCTTTCGACGAGTTGCGCGTCAGCCATGAGCAGAACCTGATCCTGCCGCATGTGGCACGCGCCGATCTCAAGGCGGTCTATGACGCGCTGGTCGACATCGGGCTGGCGACGGCCAATTCCAATCTGATCAGCGACATCATCTCCTGCCCCGGCCTCGACTATTGCGCGCTGGCCACGGCGCGTTCGATCCCGATCGCGCAAGAGATTTCGCTTCGCTTCGCCTCGCTCGAGCGGCAGCGTGAGATCGGCGAATTGAAGCTGAAGATCTCCGGCTGCATCAATGCCTGCGGCCACCACCATGTCGGCCATATCGGCATTCTCGGCGTCGAGAAGAAAGGCTCCGAGCTCTACCAGGTGACGCTTGGCGGCTCGGCCGACGAAAACACGTCGGTCGGCGAAATCATCGGCCGCGGCTTTTCCTCGGAAGAGATCACCGATGCCATCGAGCAGATCGTCGATACCTATCTCGGCCTTCGGCTTAATCCAAGTGAACGTTTTATCGACGCCTACCGCCGTGTCGGTCCCGCGCCGTTCAAGGAGGCGCTCTATGCTGGCGAAACCAAGGCCGCTTGACCGTATCGTCGACGTCGACGACAGCATCGCCGCGAAAGCGGCGGGCTTCGATGCGCTGTATGGACATCTGAGCGCGCTCAAGATCATCGAACGTGCCGCGAAAGAGCTGTTTCACGACGAGATCGCCGCCGTGTCGTCCTTCGGCGCGGATTCGGCGGTGCTGTTGCACATGATCGCCAAGGTCGACCGCACGCTGCCGGTCATCTTCCTCGACACCGGCAAGCATTTCGAGGAGACGCTTGGCTATCGCGACGCGCTCGTCGCCGATTTCGGACTGACCAATATCAGGGTGATCAAGCCGGAAGAGGCGGCGCTCGAACGGATCGATCCGACGGGCAATCTGCACCAAAGCAACACCGACGCCTGCTGCGACGTGCGCAAGGTCGAGCCGCTGGCGCGGGGCGTCGCGCCCTTCCGCGCCTGGTTCACCGGCCGCAAGCGCTTCCAGGCCTCGACGCGGGCGGCACTGCCGGTGTTCGAGGCGGTCGGGCCGCGCGTACGCATCAATCCGCTGGCGCATTGGACGACATCGGACCAGGCCGACTACATGCGCGCGCATGCTCTGCGCGAAAATCCGCTGGTCGCGTACGGCTATCTGTCGATCGGCTGCTTCCCGTGCACGCAACCGGTGCAGCCGGGCGAGGACGCGCGCAGCGGCCGCTGGGCCGGCCACGCCAAGACCGAGTGCGGCATCCATCTGTCGGGCTTGGAGAAGTCGCTGACCGACGCTTCCCTTTAGGCTATGTAGATATTCAGGTGAGGCTGGCCTGCAAACGGCGGCTTCCACTCGGAGGCCGTCGATTTCGTGTGGACTGGCCTTCAGCGGACTTTCGATTTTTTGGGCTTTAGGAATTTTCGATGACTGAACCGACGACACCGGAGACCCGCCTCTGGACCCCGACGGGTTTTCGCGAGGACGAATGGGCGCATGCCGAAAGCGCGGATGCGTTGTCAGGCAATGGCCGCTTCATCCTGCCGTTGCAGGCATTTCTCGGCCTCGATGCCGAAGTGCGGCGCTCGGCCAAGGAGCGGCTTGGCGTCGCGTTGCAGCCCGGCGACCAGTTGGAAAAGATCGTGGATCTGCTCGACCAGCTGTCGCTGGTGGCGCTGGCCTTTCCGGCCTTCAACGATGGCCGCTCCTTCTCCAAGGGCGAGCTGCTGCGCAGCCGCTACCAGTTCGAGGGCGCCGTCCGCGCCACGGGCCAAGTGCTGGTCGACCAGCTGCCGCACATGCTGCGGCTCGGCTTCGACGAGTTCGAGATATCGAATCCCGTGCTGCTGAAACGGCTCGAGGAAGGCCGGATCGGCGGGCTGGGGCTGTATTATCAGCCGACCGAAGCGTCTGAGCCGAAGGGACCGAAATATTCTTGGCGGCGCGTTCGCGACAGCTGACGCAGCGGTAATTCCACCTGCCTTTACATCGGCTGAAATCAGGCCTTCTCTTGGCTGTCCGGACGGAAATATCCGCCGGCCAGGGAGGGAGACATGGATTTCGACTATGTCATCGCCGGCGGCGGCTCCGCCGGCTGTACGCTTGCCGCACGGCTCTCCGAAGATCCTTCGAAAACGGTCTGCCTGATCGAAGCCGGCGGCGAGGGCAGGAACCTGCTCATCCGCGCGCCGGCAGGCATCATTGCGCTGCTGCCGGGCCGGCCGAAGATCAACAATTGGGGATTGCAGACGGTGCCTCAGCAAGGGCTCGGCGGCCGCAAGGGCTACCAGCCGCGCGGCAAGGCGTTGGGCGGCTCCAGCGCCATCAATGCCATGCTCTACACGCGCGGCCATCGCGGCGACTATGACGAATGGGCCGGTCTCGGCTGCCAGGGCTGGTCGTGGGACGAGGTGCTGCCGTATTTCCGGCGCGCCGAAGGCAACCAGCGCGGCGCCGACGCGCTGCATGGCGGCGACGGGCCGCTCAGGGTCGGCGAACAGCAGGAGCCGCGCCCGATCGCGCGCGCCTTTGTCGAGGCCTGCGGCGAAAACCAGATCCGCCGCAACGACGATTTCAACGGGCCGGAACAGGAAGGGGCAGGGCTCTATCAGGTCACGCAGTTCTGGGGTGAGGCCAGGAATGGCGAGCGCTGCTCGGCGGCCGCCGCCTATCTGCATCCGGCGATGAGCCGGCCAAACCTCACCGTTATCACCGGCGCGCATGCCACAGGCATCGTGCTGGACGGCAAGCGCGCCACCGGGGTTCGCTATCGCAAGGGCAACAGCGATGCGGTAGCGAAAGCCAGGCGCGAGGTCATCGTCTGCGGCGGCGCCTTCGGCTCGCCGCAACTCCTGTTGTTGTCCGGCATCGGTCCGGCGGATGAGCTTGCCGCGCAAGGCATAGCCGTCGCCCATGATCTGCCCGGGGTCGGCAAGAACCTGCAGGACCATCTCGATTTCATCCTGGCCTGGACATCGAAGGATGCCGACATGATGGGTATCGGCCTGCGTGGTCTGCCTGGCCTGCTCAGGCATATGCTGCGCTGGCGCAGAAACGGCACCGGCATGATCGCCACGCCCTATGCGGAAGGCGGCGCCTTCCTCAAATCCGATCCGGCGATCGACCGGCCCGATCTGCAGCTGCATTTCTGCATCGCCATCGTCGACGATCATGGTCGCAAGCTGCATCTGGGCTACGGGTTCTCCTGCCATGTTTGCGTGCTTCGGCCGCATTCGCGCGGCGAGGTCGGGCTGTGGAGCCCGGACCCGCTGGCGCCGCCGCGCATCGATCCGCGCTTTTTGTCCGACGAGCGGGACGGGGACCTGCTGCTCAAGGGTGCCAGGATGATGCGCGGCATATTGGAGGCGCCGGCGCTGGCGAAGTACCGCGACAAGGAAATCTATACCGCCGGCGTTTCCAGCGATGCCGCGCTGATGGCGCATATCAGGGCTCGCGCCGACACGATCTATCACCCGGTCGGCACCTGCAAGATGGGTGTCGATGCCATGGCCGTGGTCGATCCTGAGCTCAAGGTGCGCGGGCTGCAGGGACTGCGTGTCGTCGACGCGTCGGTGATGCCGACATTGATCGGCGGCAACACCAACGCACCGACCATCATGATTGCCGAAAAGGCGGTCGACATGATCAGGGCAGGTGCCTGATTTTCTCGCCTCGTGGTCGGACCAACTGTGCTGCTTCTCCCTGAATGCGCTGCTCTGCCGCTCAGCTCAAGGCGAAAAAACTCAATCTGGTCAGACCAATTGTGCGATTTGGGCTTTCCCTGTCGCGAGCCTGCCCCTAGGATAGGGCCATTATTTCGCGATCCGAAATAATGGCCAGCAAAGGGAGGAGACCGGCATGGCAGGCAAGAAGATATTGATGCTCGTTGGCGAGTTCAGCGAGGAATACGAGATTTTCGTCTTTGAACAGGCCATGCATGCGGTTGGCCATACGGTGCACGTCGTCTGCCCTGACAAGAAGGCCGGCGACATCTTGAAGACCTCGCTGCACGATTTCGAGGGCCATCAGACCTATACCGAAAAGCTCGGCCACGACTACATCTTGAACAAGACGTTTTCCGAGGTCGATCCGGCGCAATACGACGCCGTCTATGCCGCGGGCGGGCGCGGACCAGAATATATCCGCATCGACAAAAGGGTGCAGGCGCTGGTCAGGCATTTCCATGAGACCGGCAAGCCGATCTTCACCATCTGCCATGGCGTGCAGATCCTGATCGCGGTCGACGGCGTGGTGCGTGGCCGGGAGGTTGCGGCGCTGCAATATTGCGAGCCGGAGGTGACGCTTGCCGGCGGCATCTACATCGATGTCGCGCCGACCGGCGCCCATGTCGACGGCAATCTGGTGTCGGCCAAGGGTTGGCCCGGCCTCGCCGCCTTCATGCGCGAATGCCTGAAGGTGCTTGGCACCGAAATCCGCGACGGCAAGGCGCTGATGCGCGACGAGCGCAAGGCTGCCTGAGCCGGTTTTTGGGAGATGCCGCCGCGCCTTTGGTGCGGCGGTTTGTTTCTTTGTTTTACGCACTTCCGAAGGGAAAGCGCTGCGCGCTTTTCCCGGGAAAACCACTTCACACTTTTCCTGGAATTGCTTTTAGGCTAAGGCCCGCGCTTCGCGAAACGAGATCAGCTTGCGGCGCTGTTCGTCCCACAGCGCTAGCTTGACGCAGCGCAGGCTGTCGAGCAGCGTGACGCGGCCGATGCCGCGCAGTTCCGGATAATCGCGCAGCACTTCCTGCAGTCGGTAGCCCGGCACCTTGGCCGAGAGATGGTGCACGTGGTGGACGCCGATATTGCCAGTGAACCAGTTCAGCACCGGCGGCAGGTCATAATAGGACGAGCCGTGCAGCGCGGCGTGCTGAAATTCCCATTCTTCGTCCTTCGCCCATTCAGTCTCCTCGAACTGGTGCTGGACGTAGAACAGCCAGATGCCGGCCGAACCGGCGAGAATGACGATGGGCAGGTGGACGACCAGGAAAGCGCCGGGGCCGATCCACCAGATGAGCAGGGCCGCGGCAATCGCAATGGCGAGATTGGTGGTCATCGACGACACCCAGGGTGTCAGGCCGCCGCGCATCATGCCGATCGGCAGCCGCTGTTCGAAGATGAACAGCCAGATCGGGCCAAGGCCGAACATCACCAGCGGGTGGCGGTAGAGCCGATAGGCAAGGCGTCCCCGCCAAGACAGCTGCCGATATTCAGCAACCGTCAACGTCCTGATGTCGCCCATGCCGCGCTCGTCAAGATTGCCGGCGCTGGCGTGATGGGTGGCGTGCGCGCGCCGCCAGCAATCATAGGGCGTCAGCGTCAGCACGCCGAGCGCGCGGCCGATCCAGTCGTCGGCGGTGCGGTTGGCAAAGAAGGAGCCGTGGCCACAATCGTGCTGGATCATGAAGATCCGCACCAGAAAGCCGGCGGCGGGAAGGATGAGGATCAGGCCCCACCAGTGGCCGTAGGAATAGGCGGCCGACGAAAGCGCCCACAGCGTGACGAAAGGAATGAGGGTGATGGCAAGTTCGAGGGTGCTGCGCCGCCGGTCGGGCTTCTTATAGCGCGCCAGAATCTTCAGCCAGGCGCGCTTGCTGTTGGCGGCCGTCTCGGGGGAAATCATGTTCATCAGGAAGCATAGGCGTGGCTTGCCGCCGCCGCAAGGCAAAGCTCACGCAAAATTACTGCGCGTAATTGTCGCGCGATTGCGCCGCTATTGCCGGCGTTGGCCGCCTGCCACGCTGGCTTCTATGCCGTCCAGACGGTCGAGCAGGTCCCGAAAATGCTCCGGAATGTCGGCCTCGGTTCGGAATGCCGGCAAGCTGCGCAGGAAGCGCTTCGTTGCCTCGGTCCCGAACTGGCGTCTGATGTCGGCGGCGAGCTCTTCGCTCCTGTTGCCGTTGTTGCCTGTCATTGTCCCAAAATCCTTGTTGGCTTCGAAACTCCTCCGGCATCGGAATGGTTCCCCCATAGCGGGGTATTGGCAAGCAAAGCCGGCTGTTACGGTAAAATTTGAATTAATTTCGAAAGATCTTCGCGATGCGTGCCAGGGCCCTCAGAGCGGCTCGAAGCATCGCTTGCCCCTTGATTTTTGACCGCCAAACCTCGATATCGGGCGCAAATCCAAACCATTCGAATGACGGGAAACGGCGATGAGCGACCAGACAAAAGACGAACGCGCGCCCGAGGATATCGAAACGGCCGAGGCCGAGCGCACGCAAGGCGGCATTGACGGCGACTATGAAGCGCTGGTGCGGCTGCTGAAGGAAAACGAGGAACTGAAGGACCGCGCGCTGCGCGTCGCGGCCGAAATGGAAAACCTGCGCCGCCGCACAGCCCGCGACGTGCATGACGCGCGCACCTATGCGGTGGCCAATTTCGCCCGCGACATGCTTTCGGTCTCGGACAATCTGCGCCGCGCGATCGACGCCATCCCCGCCGAGGCCAAGGCCGGTGGAGACGCCGGCTTCAAGGCGCTGATCGAGGGTGTCGACCTGACCGAGCGCGCCATGCTGTCCGCGCTCGAGCGGCACGGGGTGAAGAAGCTGACGCCGGAAGGCGAGAAGTTCGACCCGAATTTCCATCAGGCAATGTTCGAAGTGCCCAATCCCGACGTGCCCGCCAACACCGTGGTCCAGGTCGTGCAGCCGGGCTATTCGATCGGCGAGCGCGTACTGCGGC
This sequence comes from Mesorhizobium sp. P2_F5, assembly GCF_056403715.1. Lineage (NCBI taxonomy): Bacteria > Pseudomonadati > Pseudomonadota > Alphaproteobacteria > Hyphomicrobiales > Phyllobacteriaceae > Mesorhizobium > Mesorhizobium sp. P2_F5. The sequence continues at coordinate 142,975 of NZ_JBFUEY010000019.1, forward strand.
CCGCCATGGTCGGCGTCGCCAAGGGCGGCCCCAAGATCACGGCAGGCGAGGCGCCGGTCGAGCCGGGTCCGGTGAACGAGCAGGCTGAGAAGGATGCGTGAGGCAAGGCAATAGGCAGTAGGGGCCGTATCAATCGCACGGCTTCGTGTTATTCATACTTCCCCTAATTCCTAATCCCTATTGCCTCATGCCCTCAAACGCCATCGACCTCCTCGACTATGCCGGCGTCGCCGTCTTTGCCGCGACAGGGGCGCTTGCGGCTTCGCGCAAGCAGCTCGACATTATCGGCTTCCTGTTTCTGGCCAGCGTCACCGGCATCGGCGGCGGCACGCTTCGCGACGTCATCCTCAACCTGCCCGTCTTCTGGGTCGCCAACTCCGGCTATGTGCTGATCTGCGCAGTGGTTGCTGTGCTGGTCTTCTTCATCGCCCACCGCGTCGAATCCCGCTGGAAATGGCTGCTCTGGCTCGACGCCATCGGATTGGCGGCCTTTTCGGTGATGGGCGCGGCCAAGGGGCTGGCCATCACCGGCTCGCCGGTCGTCTCCGTCATTATGGGCGTGCTGACCGCCACATTCGGCGGCATCCTGCGCGATCTGCTGGCCGGCGAGCCGTCGGTGCTGTTGAGGCCCGAAATCTACGTCAGCGCGGCGCTCGCGGGCGCCGGCCTTTATACGCTTGGCGATCTTGCCGGTCTGCCGCCGCTCGCCTCTGATATCGCCGGTTTTGTCGCGGCTTTCCTGGTGCGCGGCGGCGCGCTCAAATTCGGCTGGACGTTTCCGTCCTACAAGAGCCGCCCGGGGCGGCGGCCGGAGGATATCCCGTGAAGAAGCGAATAGCGAATAGGGAGTAGCGAATAGGGTTGAACTGGACAAGGCCCGCGCAACTTTCTATTCGCTATTCGCTATTCGCTATTCGCTATTCGCTATCACGCCGCAAAACGCTGTGCTTCCCCGCCATAATAGTTGACGTAGCGGGCGCCGATTTCCTTGACCGGCATCACCACGAACACATCGACGGTGGAGAATTCGCGGTCGATGACGCAGCCGTCGCCGATGCGGGCGCCGACGCGCAGATAGCCCTTGACCAGCGGCGGCATCGCCGCGATCGCCGCCTTGGCGTTGACCGCCTCGATCGGCATCAGGTCCATCGAGCAATAGCGTCCGGAGACCGCCCGCACATCCCAGGCCGAGTTGGTGCGGCAGTGATGGGCAAGATAGGTGAGCGCCTCGGCATGCGCAGCCGGCACCGTGCCGTGGAACGAGGCGCAGCCGGTCATCACGCCGATTTCATAGTGTTTGATATAGGCCCAGATGCCTTGCCACAGCGCTTCGATGGTGCGCTTGGAGCGGTATTCCTTAAGAACGCAGGAGCGGCCGAGCTCAAGGAAGCGCTGGCCGGGATGGCGAGCGATGAGCTTGGTCAGCTCGAATTCGCCTTCGGAATAGAAGCCGCCTGCGGTCGCCGCGATTTCTTGCCGCAGCAGGCGATAAGTGCCGACGATGCGGCGGTGCTCGGGACCGGAGATCGAGGTGTCCAGTACCAGCAGATGGTCGCAAAGGGGGTCGAAACGGTCGGCGTCGCGCCGGTCCTGCGCTTGGAACAGATCCTTCCTGGCGCCAAGCTCGTCATAAAATACCCGGTAGCGCACTTCCTGCGCGGCAGCGATCTCGGCCTCGTTGCGGGCAAGCCGCACTTCGAGATTGCCGATCCGGCCCAGCGGTGCGCCTGTTGCAACAGCATCAGCGTTACGCGCGGCGAGCAAAGCGCCGCCCGCGTTGGGCCGAGTGTCACATTCCGGCATAACTGTATGCACGAGTGATTCTCCTTCGAGCCATCCCTCTTGGCACGGGGATACGGTGTAGGTGCAACAGGATTGTGACAGTACCGTGATACGGCGCTGCGGGCAATACTTCGTCGGCTGGCGAAAACCCTCAACCGGCTACCTTACGTGATGGGGAGGGGCCGCCAGAACGGCCTCAGGCGGCCACCTGACCCTCGACAGCATGGACCAGCGCGTCGGGGTCGAGCGGCTTGGTGACGAAGCCGCTGGCGCCATGGGCGAGCACTGTGTGGCGGGTCTTTTCCTGGCTGTCGGCCGACAGAACCATGATCGGAACCGGCGGCACGGCCATTTCTTCCTCGTGCCGGCGGATGGCGGCAATCGCATCCAGCCCGTCCATCACCGGCATGTGCAAATCCATCAGCACCACGTCGAAGCGGTGTTTCATTCCGGCTTCGGTGACCGCCTCGACGGCCGCCTTGCCGTTGCCGACGACTTTTACGCGATGCCCGGCCTTTAGTAGCGTCGCGCGGGCCAGCATGGCGTTGATATCGTTGTCTTCGGCGATCAACACCGACAGGCCATGCTGGCGTCCGCCAGCGGCCCGAAGCGATGACGCACCGCTTTTTTCCGGCTTCATGGGCAGGGGCAAAACTGGAGAATGGCTGGTCAACAGCACCCGCATCAGCGTTTCGCCGCGCACCGGCCTTGCCAGGAAGGTGGCGTAGCCGCTGGCGCGGAATTCGCCAAGCATGCCACGGTCGGTCGGCGCGATCAGCGTGATCGCCTCGCAATCGGCAAAGCCGCTCTGGCGCAGGCGTTTGAGCAGCCTGCCGTCGCTGTCTTCCATGGCGGCGTCGATTAACAGCGCGTCGCAATGTTCGGCGAAAGGCGCTGCCTGAGGAGCAGTTGTGGCGAGGTCGATAACGCCGCCATGGGCGCGGATGGTGCGGGCTATGGCATTGGCCTCTACCGCGTTCTTCGACACGATCACGGCGCGCCGGCCGGCGAGGATATTCTGCCGGTTCTGCGGCGCTTCGGTGGCCCCTGTGGCCGGGAGCTCGAAGACGAATTCAGATCCCTCACCAAGCCGGCTCGACACCGAAATGGAGCCGCCCATGGCCGTCGCCAGGCGCCTCGATATGGCAAGGCCGAGGCCGGCGCCACCGTGGGTGCGGGTCGAGGTGCCGTCGGACTGTTCGAATTCCTCGAAGATGCGTTCCATGTCCTCTTCGCGCAGGCCAGGGCCGGTGTCGGCGACGGTGAAGCAGATGCGGTCGCTGGTCTCGGTGCGCACCCGTGCAACCGAGACCAGCACGCCATGATCATCTGCGGCACGTCGGGTTCGACATGACAGCCGAGGCCGATGTTCTTGGCGAAGGCTTTCGCCGCCATCAGTTCGATGATGTTGTCGGCAACCTCGCGCAAAGATGTCGGCTGCGGCTCCGGGTCGAAGCGGCCGGCCTCGATCTTGGAATAATCGAGCAAATCCTCGATCAGCGCCAAAAGGGCGCTGGCCGAGGTCGAGACGGCGGCGACATAGGTGCGCTGCTCCGGCGAGAGATTGGTGTCGGCCAGAAGCTTGGCCATACCCATGATGCCGTTCATCGGCGTGCGGATCTCATGGCTGACGGTGGCGAGGAAGCGCGACTTGGCCTGGCTGGCGTATTCGGCGCGCTCGCGCGCGGTAATCAGCGAAGATTCGGCGCGCTTGCGGGCGGTGATGTCGCGGGCAATCGCCCGGTGCGAAACGGCGCCGCTATCCTTGTCGCGCACCGACAGTTCGATCCACGAAAACCAGCGCGGACCGTTCGGCGTGCGGATGGAGACGTCGGTGGAACTCAGGCATTCGTGATCGGAAAAGGCGGCGTCGGGAACGACACCGACATCGATGCCGAGGTCAGCCAGCGTCCTGCCGGCAAGATCGCGCTGATCGGTTTCGACGAGGCCGGCGAAAACCTTGTTGGCATAGACGATGTGGCCGTCGCGGTCGCGGTGGACGACGAGATCGCCGAGCGCATCGATCAGCCCGCGAAAACGCTCCTCGCTCTCCTGCATCTCCCACATGCGGTCGGCCAACGTCTCGATCTCGGCGCGGCTGCGGGCGGCGGTTTCGTCGAGCAAGGCGTTCGCGCGGTGTACGGTGCGGCGGCCGCGCAGATGCATGGCGACGCCGGCGAGGCCTGTCACCAGCAGGCCGATCGTGATGAAGATCGGCGCGCCGGTGAGGTGGGACAGGCCCGCCAGCACGACACTGGCGACGACCGTCAGGAACAGCAGGCCCTCGTGCGTGGCGCGCGGAAAATCCGGCGCCAGCGGCGGCGGGGCAACATGCTGCCGCCTAGGCGTCGCCGGGCTCGGCCCTTCGACGCTCTCGGCATGGCTCTTCTCTTTCCTGGCGGACTCCGCGATCATGCGGAAATCCTTGGCAGATAGAGATTATGGAAGATTGCGGCGGATCGTTCGAATTTTAGCAGTAATGCACTTTCGCCGCCTTAAGCCTTACATATCCACGACCACGCGGCCTCTGATCTTGCCCTCGACGATGTCCTGGGCGGCGGCGATGATGCCGTCGAAGCCGATGGTCGTCGACAGGCCGGCGAGCTTTTCCAGATCGAGATCGGTGCCGATGCGGCGCCAGGCTTCCATACGCACCGCCTTGGGCGCCATCACCGAATCGATGCCGAGCAAAGAGACGCCGCGCAAGATGAACGGGGCGACGCTCGACGGCAGATCCATGCCGCCGGCCAGGCCGCAGGCGGCGACCGCGCCGCCATAGGCCGTCATCGACAGCACATTGGCCAGCGTGTGGCTACCGACGGCATCGATGCCGCCGGCCCAGCGCTCCTTGGCCAGCGGCTTGGCCGGTTGGGACAGCTCGTCGCRCGAAATCACTTCGGCGGCGCCGAGGTCGATCAGATAGGGGCTTTCGGCGTTGCGGCCGGTCGAGGCGATGACATGGTAGCCGAGGCTGGACAGGAGCGAGACCGCGACCGAGCCGACGCCGCCGGCGGCACCCGTCACCACCACCGGGCCGCGATCCGGCAGGATGCCGTGCCGCTCCAGCGCCATGACGCACAGCATCGCCGTATAGCCGGCGGTGCCGACCGCCATCGCATCGTGGGCAGTGATGCCGTCAGGCAGCGGCACAAGCCAGTCGCCCTTGACGCGGGTGCGCCCGGCATAGGCGCCGAAATGCGTTTCGCCGACGCCCCAGCCATTAAGGATCACCTTGTCGCCCTTGCGCCAGTCGGCATGCGACGACGAGAGAACGGTACCGGCGAAATCGATGCCAGGCACCAGCGGCCAACGGCGGATCACCGGTGCCTTGCCCGTGATGGCCAGCCCGTCCTTGTAATTGACCGTCGTCGCCTCGACCGCGACGGTGACGTCGCCTTCCATCAGATCGGCTTCGCTGAAATCGACGATCCCGACCGATTGCTTCTTTTCGGCGTCGCGAGAAACGAGGATGGCTTTGAAGGTTTCGGACACTTTTTTCTCCTCGGTCGAGCAGCTGTGAATGCCGGCAAAGGCTGGCCGGACTGTGCGGCGACGGTCCGGCGAGGTCAATTGGTCAAAAGAGTTGGGCGTTCAAGCATCGGGACCTTGCGGCTTCACTTCGCGCCGCCAGCCGATGAGTTCGTCGAAGACGACCAGCACGGCGCCGACCGAGATGCAGGCGTCGGCGAGGTTAAAGATGGCGAAGGACCAAGTCTGCGTGTGGAACAGGATGTAGTCGATGACGTGGCCATACGTAGCGCGGTCGACGAGATTGCCCAGCGCGCCGCCGACGATCAGCGCGAAGCCGATGCGGGCAAGCACATGGCCGGGCGGTGTACGCGTCGCGAGATAGAGCACGAAAGCGACGACGAGAACCGCAATCACCACCAGACCGGTGTCGCCGAAGGACTCGAACATCGAGAAGGCAATGCCGGTGTTGAAGGTGCGAAACAGCGCCAGGAACGGCACCAGATCAATCTTCTCCTGAAAGGCGAGGTTGGTCTCGACCAGATATTTTATCCACTGATCGAGCGCAAAGGCGACAATGGCCAGCAGGATGTAGGGAGACCAAGATTTCACGGTTTGGTATCCTCAGGGGCAAGCTTCAGGGCGCCGCGCCGGATCTCGAACAGCATGACGCCGGTGGCGACCGCCAGGTTGAGTGAATCGGCCCGGCCGGCCTGCGGGATCCGGAGCAGCCTGTCGCAGCTTTCGGCCAGATTGTCGGGCAGGCCCTGCTGTTCATTGCCCATCATCAGGAGCACCGGACCTCTGGAGAAATCGACCGAGCGGTAATCGACCGCCCCTTTCAGATGGGTGCCGACGACGAGGCCTGAAAAGCTGTTTCGCCACGCCAGGAACGCTTCCGGCGTCGCCTTGGTCACCGGCACGGCGAAGATCGAGCCCATGGTGGCGCGCACGGTCTCGACCGAAAACGGATCGGTGGTTTCGCCGACCAGGATCACGCCCTTGGCGCCGACGGCATCGACGGTGCGGATGACGGTGCCGAGATTGCCGGGATCGCGCACCCGGTCGAGCGCCACCCAGACATCGCCATCGTGAGCGCGGATATCTCTTAGCGGCAGAAGTTTCTGCTGGAAGACGCCGACCACCATTTGCGGATTGTCGCGGCGGGTGATGGCGACCAGCACCTTTTCCGACACTTCGAGCACGGTGCCGCCGGCGGCAACCGTGCGCGCCGCTACCTTCTCGACGGCCGCATTGCCGCGTCCGGCTTTGGCGAAGACCAGCGTCCTGATCGACCAGCCGAGGTCGAGCGCGTCGATCACCAGCTTCAGCCCTTCGGCCATGAAAGCATTCTGCTGGTCGCGGAATTTCTTCTGCGCCAGCGCCTTGATGTCCTTGATCAGCGGGTTGGCGAGGCTGGTGACTTCCTTGACCTGCCCCGGCGCGCCGGCGTGCCGTTCATTCATTTATGACTCCCGGGCATTCAGGACTCCCGGGCATTCAGGCCACCCAGCGCGAAAACAGCGATGTCGACAGCGCCCGGCCGGCGGATTGCTCGCGGATGATGAGTTCGCCTGACTCAACCGTGCCGCCCATGCCGGCAAAGGTGTCGCGCATCAAGGCATGGATAGCGAAGAAGGAGGCGCGGATCGAATAGGCGGTTAGCACCACGGCGAGCGGCTTCGGCGTCAGGATCGCGCGGCAGAGATCGGTCAGGCCGGGCAGATCCTCGAACAATTGCCAGACCTCGCCCTTGGGGCCGCGGCCATAGGCTGGCGGGTCGAACAGGACGATGTCGTAGCGGCTGCCGCGGCGCTCCTCGCGCTCGGCGAATTTCACCGCGTCGTCGACGATCCAGCGGATCGGCTTGCTGCCGAGGCCGGCCATTTCCTGGTTTTCGCGCGCCCAGCCGATCGCCTTCTTCGAGGCATCGACATGGGTGACCTCGGCGCCGGCGCGGGCTGCCACGAGAGAGGCAAGGCCGGTATAGCCGAACAGGTTCAGCACCTTGACCGGCCGCTTTGCCGCCGCGATGAGCGCGGCCATATGGTCCCAGTGCGAGGCCTGCTCGGGGAAGACGCCGACATGGCGAAACGAGGTGAAGCGGCCGAGATAGTCGATGCCGTCATGCTTCATCGGCCAGGTCTCGCCGAGCGGCATTTTGGGAAAGCGCCAGCGGCCGATGCCTTCCTCGTCGGTGTCGCCGGTGAAGATGGCGTCGGCGCGGTCCCAGTCCCTGGCCGGCAAGGCCTTTTGCCAGATCGCCTGGCCTTCCGGCCGCACGATGCGGTAGGGCCCGTATTGTTCGAGTTTTTCGCCGGCGCCGCTGTCGAGCAGCGCATAATCCTGATTGGGCGCCACTTCGAGGATCACCGGCAGGCGTTCGGCCGGCAAGGCGCCGTCGCGGCGCGCAAGGATGCGCGGCGGCGGCTTGGGATCAGACCGGTCGTCCGGTTTTGTTTCGTGGCGCCTGGGTTCCGGTCTCGCTGGCGCAGCGGCCGGCCGCGGCCGCGCGTGTTCGGCCCTGCCCTTTGCGGGCGGACGGTTGTCGCGGCGTTTGTCGCGAAAAGACTTCAAGCAGGAGCGTCTCCGGAGGCGGCAGGCCGCTTTTGACATAGGGTCACCGGCTGCGCAAACAAAATGGTCCAGCATACGAATGTCTGAGGTGGTGGACCTCGCTGAGGAAACAGGCAAATCTGGAATCATGTCCCGCTCCGAACGCCTGCTCGACCTGATCCAGATCCTGCGCCGGCATCGCCGGCCGGTCAGTGGCCGCACGCTTGCCGGTGAGATGGGCGTTTCGATCCGCACGCTCTACCGCGACATCGCCACGCTGCAGGGGCAAGGCGCGCCGATCGAGGGCGAGGCGGGGCTGGGCTATGTGCTGAAGCCCGGCTTCATGCTGCCGCCATTGATGTTCACCGATGAGGAGATCGAGGCCATTGTGCTGGGATCGCGCTGGGTTGCCATGCAACCGGACAAGCGTCTTTCGGCGGCCGCCGCCGACGCGCTGGCCAAGATCGCCGCCGTGCTGCCAGACGATCTACGCGAGGATCTCGATGCAAATACGCTGCTGGTCGGGCCGCGCGGCGAGGCCGTCGAAGGCATCGACCTTGGCCTGGTGCGCCAGGCGATCCGTAATGAGAGAAAACTCGGCTTTCTCTACCGCGATGCCGGCGGCGCCGCTTCCGAGCGCATGGTCTGGCCGTTCGCGCTCGGCTTTTTCGACAAGGTGCGGGTGGTGGTGGCCTGGTGCGAGACGCGCCAGGACTTCAGGCATTTTCGCGCCGACCGCATGTCCGGTCTCAACGCCACGGACATGCGCTATCCCCGCCGCCGCCAGGCGTTGCTCAAGGAATGGCGGGTGGTCGACAGGCTGCGCAGTCGATGATCGCTGCTGCCAGAATCTGACAGCAGCTCGTCCTATGGTCTCCAAGTCGAAACATTCAACTTGGAGACAGACCCATGGCAACCCCGAATTTCGTCATCCTTTATGTCGATCAGCCGCAGCAGAGCGGCGCTTTCTACACCGCTTTGCTCGGCCGTGAGCCGGTGCAAAGCTCGCCGACCTTCGTGCTGTTTGCGCTCGACAACGGGCTGATGCTCGGCCTGTGGTCGCGCCATACCGTCGAGCCGGCGGCAAGTGCGGCCGGTGGCGGCGGCGAAGTCGCCTTCGCGGTCGGCAACATCGCCACCGTCGCAGCAACGCATGACGAATGGGCCCAGCGCGGCCTGAAAATCCTCCAGGCGCCGGTCGATATGGATTTTGGCCACACCTTTGTCGCGCTCGATCCCGATGGCCATCGCCTGCGCGTCTTTTGCCCTAATGATTGAGGAGAGCCACGATGACGAAATACTGGATCGCGGTTGCGTCCGCCGAACATGTGCGGCGCGGCCGCGAGGCTGGCTTCATGCAGGTCAACCACGGCAAGGCTGCACCCCTGCGTCGCATCGAGCCCGGTGATGGCATTGTCTACTACTCGCCGACCACAATTCTGCGCGAGAAGGACAGCCTGCAGTCCTTCACGGCAGTTGGCACCGTGCGCGAAGGTGAGCCCTACCAGGGCGATATGGGCGCCGGCTTCACGTCGTTCCGGCGCGATGTCGAATGGGCCAAGGCGAAGGAAGCGCCGATCAAGCCGCTGCTCGAACAACTCGACTTCACCGCGGGCAAATCGAATTGGGGTTATCAGCTGCGTTTTGGCCTGTTCGAAATCACCGCGCATGATTTCTCACTGATCGCCGAGGCGATGGGCGCCGAAACGACAAAGGCAGCCTGAGGTCTTCAGCCGCCGGATCGGCACGGCAAAATGGTGACAAGGCTGCTGACACCAGCTTGTCAGCAGCCTTGTGCGACAAGCGCATTGTCATCAAATCCCGTCGCGCTTGGCCAGGAGGCTATCATGGACTTCGTCTCGATCCGCATCATCACCGGCCAGATCAAGCCTCTTGTGGCATTCTACGAGGCGATTACCGGGCTTGCCGCGACCTGGTTCACCGAAGATTTCGCCGAACTGGCAACGCCCTCCTGCACGCTGGCGATCGGCAGCACGCGCACCCTGGCGCTGTTCGGAACTGATGTGGCGCAGCCAGCCGCCAACCGTTCGGTGATCATCGAGTTTCGCGTCGGCGATGTCGACGCGGAGTACAGCAGGCTGACGGAAACCATCGGCGACTTCGTGCAGACGCCGACGACGATGCCATGGGGAAATCGATCGCTGCTGCTGCGCGATCCCGATGGCAATCTGGTGAATTTCTTCACTCCGGTCAGCGCGGAAGCGATCCGGAAGTTCGATCGCAAGGCTGACGCCGTGACGCCGGCAGACGCTACGGCTTGAGAGCGTTGTAGACGGCAATGCCGGCGGCGAGGTCCTCGAGCGCGGCGCCTACCGACTTGAACAGGGTGATCTCACCGGCGCCCTGCCGGCCCTGTTTTTCGCCGCGCGCCAGTTCATGCAGATCGGCGACGATGGCTTCCGGTTTCAGCACGCCGGAGGCGAGCGGCTGGACGATGTCGCCGGCTTCCTTCGTGGCGCCGGCGCGGGTGTCGACATAGATGCGGGCGCGCGTGATCGCATCGTCGTCGCTTTCGCGCATGGTCGGCGTGAAGCCGCCGACCAGATCGACATGCGCGCCTGCTTTCAACAGCGCGCCCTTGACGAGTGGCGTCGTCGTGATCGTCGCCGATGAGACGATGTCGGCCTCAGCAAGCTCGGCGTCGAGATCGCTGGCTGCTTCGGCGTTGAGACCTTCCGCACGCAAATCCGCCGCGACCTTTTCGGCATTGGCCGGCGTGCGGTTCCAGATGCGGATGGTCTTGATCGGCCGCACCGCCGAATGCGCCTTGGCCAGGAACGGCGACAGCGCACCGGCGCCGACCACCAAGAGCCGCGAGGCGTCCTCGCGGGCGAGATAGGAGGCGGCCAGAGCCGAGGCGCAAGCGGTGCGCCACTGCGTCAGCCGCTGGCCGTCGATCAGCGCCTCGGGCTCGCCGGTGGCGCCGTTGAGCAGGAGATAGAGCCCCATCACCGCCGGTTTGCCGATGGCGTTGTTGTCAGGCGATACGGTGACGATCTTGACGCCGATATGGCCGCCAACCGAGGTGCCGGCGGCATGGAAGTCGGTCCAGGCCGGCATCAAAAGCAGCGTGGACGTGGCACCGTCCGGCCGCTCGACCCCATGGTGATGGCGGACCGGCTGCACGGCGCCGTCGCGGAAGGCCGTGCGCAATGTCTCGACCAGCCCGGGAAAGGTCAGCGCTTGGTCGACAGCGTCGGCCGAAATGGTCAGCATGCAAAACTCCGCGAAGATAAAAGCGCCGCTCAGGCCGTTGGCTTCGGCAGCGCCGTCCCCTGGCCTGAGCCTTGCGGCGCGGCCGGCACGCGGCTGACCGCCTGGCGCAAATTCTCGGCCTCGACGCCGCGCTGGCGCGCCAGCTTGCGGTAGCGGCCCTGCTTGACCCAGGTCGCCAGGCTGCCGACGACCATGCCGATGGCCAGCGCCACGAACAGAAAGATGAACAGCGGCAAGTTCAGCGTCAGCTTCGGGTTGCCGGGGTTGAACGGGTCGAGCGTGAAGGCGACCAGTTCGCGGTTGGCGACGGCCAGCGCAATCAGGATGACGGCCAGCGGCACGAAGACCACGATAAGTATGAAGCGGTTGAACATAGAGATTCCTTGGGGAGGGCAGGCCTTGAGAAGGCCGACGCGTCAAGTCCGCGCTTATTTGCCGCCGTTCAGCCTTTCACGCAATTCCTTGCCGGTCTTGAAGAACGGCACCCACTTCTCCTCGACCTCGACGGATTCGCCGGTGCGCGGGTTGCGGCCGGTCCGGGCAGGGCGGTTTTTCACCGAAAAAGCGCCGAAGCCGCGCAACTCGACCCGGTTGCCTTCGGCAAGGGCATCGGTGATCTCGTCGAAGATCGCCCCCACGATGTTTTCGACGTCGCGCAGGAAAAGATGCGGGTTGCGCGTGGCAATGATCTGCACAAGCTCGGATTTGATCATCAGAAAGGTCCCCGTGAAAGCGCTGCGGTCAAATTATCGGGATGATTTTATTTGCTTTTTTACTCGCCCCAAACGGCAGATCAAGGGTGCCAGACGGAAACGAGACCGTCAAGAAACAAGCGATCGGCGCCAATTTCGTGTAGAACGTCGCTGCTGGCGTCCGGCAGGCCGAGCGCGCCGCCCACGCTGCGCGCTATTGCCTTCGAGAACAGGAAGCCGCCACGCCGCTCGGTGTCCTTCCATTCCACTACCTTGAGCTTGGCGTCGACACCCTTGGTCGCCAGCCAGTCGATCGCCACGCTCTCGCCGCCGACAGCGTCGATCAGACCGTTGGCGAGGCCCTGGCGGCCGGTGAAGATCGAACCGTCGGCCAGGGCAAGTGCCTGCTCGCGGGTCATCTTGCGGCGCTCGGCGACAATGCCGACGAACCAGTCGTAGCTGTCGAGGATAAGCTTGCGGACCATGGCGCGCTCATCGTCATTGGTCGGCTTGAAAGGCGAGGGCGCGGCCTTCAGCGGCGAGGATTTCACTTCCTCGAGCTTGATGCCGACCTTGTCCATCAGGCCACTGACATCGGGATACTGGATCAGCACGCCGATCGAGCCGACGATCGAGGTCTTGCGGGCGACGATGTGGTCGCTGGCGCTGGCGATCATGTAGCCGGCCGATGCCGCCAGCGTGCCGACCTCGGCCACCACCGGCTTGTCGGCGGCAAGCTTGCGCACCTCTTCGTAAATCGATTCGCCGCCGACCGTGGTGCCGCCGGGCGAATCGATGGCCAGGATGACGCCCTTGACTTGCGAGGACGTGCGGATGGTTTCCAGCCGCTTGATCAGTTCCTCGTCCTCGGTGATGGTGCCTTCGATCCTGACCTTGGCGATGTGGTCGACGGAAGAGCCGCCGAGGTCTTCGCCATAAAACCAGCCTGCAAGCGCAACCACCCCGAGCGCCACGATGGCGATGGCGACGCCGCGCCAGAAGGTCAGCTTGCGTCGCAAGCGGCGGCGGTCGATCAGGTCGTCGGCTCTCAGTGCCATGGTCTGCCTCATAGTCGGTGGGAAGCGATGCTTTTAAAGCAAGCGTCCGCGCCCGGCTACCTCTTCCTGACGGGCCTGCGACGAAGCGACCTTCAGGACGGAGGCATTTCAGGAAAAAATGACGCGGCGCGTTCGTTTCTGCTATGAAGTGCCGAAATTGTGTCGCCTGATTTCCGTTTGCAAAAACAACGGCCGTCACATTTTTGTGGTTTTCCTCCGCTTGTGCTTGCTTGCGGGGGCCGGCAACCCACCTATAGCAGGTGTTTTGGCGGACAAGGGTTTACTAGAAGACAGTCATGCTAGCGCGATCGAACGAAACGACCAACGCCGATGCGGCCTTGGCGCCCACGGCGCCAGCGGGCACGCGCGGCGATGCCTTCGACCGCGCCCAGCGCCATTCGCGCCGCGTGCGCGTGCTTAAGTTTGCAGTGCCGGTGCTTGCCGCTGGTATCGCGGTTGCCTTTCCGGTCTATTCCTACCTCGCGGCGCCGATCAACATTTCGATACAGGCAGACGGCACCGCTTTCGCGGATGGCAAGCTGGTGATGGCCAACCCTAAGCTCAACGGCTTCACCAAGGGCAAGCTGCCCTATTCGCTGACGGCCTTGCGTGCCATCCAGGACGTCGGCAAGCAGGACATCATAGAACTCGAAGGTATTCATGCCAAACTGCCGCTGACGGCCGACAATGTGGCGACCGTGGACGCCAAGCGCGGCATCTATAACCGCAGCGCCAACACGATGGACATGACCAGCGACGTCACCGTCACCACCACCGATGGCGTCGCTGCCATCTTCAAATCGGTCTTCCTCGACATGGGCAAAGGCTCTATGAAGACAGGTGATCCGGTCGATGTCAGCCGTAACGGCTCGCGGATCACGGCGGGTTCGATGGCGGTCGAGGAAAATGGCAAGGTTGTCGTTTTCGAGAACAAGGTAAGCGTTCACATCGATCCGGCCACTATGAAGGCGGCAGAGGCAAAGAGCGGAGAATCGAATGCGTCCCAGTAATTCGGCACGGCTTGTCGCCGCAGCTTCGGCCTTGCTGTTGCTGGGTATGGCGCCGTCCTGGGCTCAGTCCAGCGCCAGCAGCCAATCCGGGCTCAAACTGTCGGGTGACCAGCCGATCCAGATCGAAAGCGACAAGCTGGAGGTCCGCCAGGCCGACAGCATGGCGCTGTTCAGCGGCAACGTCACCGTCACGCAAGGGCCGACTTTGCTGAAAGCCGGCAGCATGGAGGTCTACTACGTCAAGGACCCCAATGCCGCCAAGGGTGCGGCGGCCGGCGCGTCGGCGATGACAGGTTCGGCCAACATCGACCACCTGGTGGTCAAGAACAAGGTCTACATCAAGTCCAATGACCAGATCGCCACTGGCGACAACGCCACATTCGACATGAAGACGCAGGTGCTTGTCCTGTCGGGCAAGGAGGTCGTGCTGTCGCAGGGCCCCAACGTGCTCAAGGGCTGCAAGCTCACCGTGCAGATGAAGAGCGGCCTGGCTCAGGTTGATGGCTGCGGCGGGCGCGTCATCATGTCGATGACGCCGCCGCCGAAATCCGAGGCGCCGAAGCCCGAATGACTGGCATATCGTCGCTGCTGACCCGCCTTCCGGGACGGGCGGCCAGCAAACTTGCTGCACCGGCCACAGTCACCGTCGATTCCGCGAAGTTCAAGGGCACCCTGATCGCCAAGGGTCTGACCAAGAGCTACAAGGGTCGCAAGGTGGTCAGCGGCGTCACCATCGGTGTGCGCGCCGGCGAGGCTGTCGGGCTGCTCGGGCCCAACGGCGCCGGCAAGACTACCTGTTTCTACATGGTCACCGGTCTGGTGCCGGTCGACGAGGGCACGATCGAGATCGACGGTTTCGATGTCACCTCGATGCCGATGTACCGCCGCGCCCGCCTCGGCATCGGCTATCTGCCGCAGGAAGCCTCGATCTTCCGCGGCCTGAATGTCGAGCAGAACATCCGTGCCGTGCTCGAAGTGGTCGAGAAGGACCGCAAGGTGCGCGAGCGCAGTCTCGACGAACTGCTCGAGGAATTCCACATCAGCCATCTGCGCAAGGCGCCGTCCATGTCGCTGTCCGGCGGCGAGCGGCGGCGCTTGGAAATCGCGCGCGCCTTGGCGACGCGGCCGGCCTACATGCTGCTCGACGAGCCTTTCGCCGGCATCGACCCGATTGCGGTGGCCGACATCCAGCAGTTGGTGCGCCATCTGACGGCGCGCGGCATCGGCGTGCTTATCACCGACCACAATGTGCGCGAAACGCTCGGCCTCATCGACCGCGCCTACATCATCCATGCCGGCCAGGTGCTGACGCATGGCCGCGCCGACGAAGTGGTGGCAAACCCAGATGTGCGCCGGCTTTACCTTGGTGAGGGTTTTACGCTCTGAGCGTGAAATTTGTTTCCTGACGCGAATTTTGCCGCCTCGCCGGGCCTTTTTCTCCGATTTTTGCGTGAGATAATGCTCCGGTAAGGCCCTTTTGCCGTCGTTCGCCTTGACAAGCAAAAGCTGGGCCAGTTTCTATGGAGGGTCGGAAAAATTCATTTTCCGGCAGCTTCTGATGTGTAGGCTCCCGGGTGTAGAAGGGCGTTTGAAACCGAACCATGGCGCTGGCGGCGAAATTACAGCTACGACAATCCCAGTCGCTGGTGATGACGCCGCAGCTGATGCAGTCGATCAGGCTGCTGCAGCTGACCCATATCGAGCTCGACCATTTCATCGACGACGAGATCGAGCGCAATCCATTGCTGGAGCGCGCCGAGCCCCAGGATGATGCCGCAAGCGACCAGGTGCAGAAGGGCGATACCGCGCCTGAGCCTGCCGCCGACGGCGACTGGTTCGAGAGCGAGACGGTCTGGAGCGCCGAAGCGATCTCGGACAAGCTCGACAGCTCACTGGAAAACCTGTTTCCCGACGATCCCGGCACCCGCGAGCGGCTCGGTCCCGACCTGACGGCGCAGTGGAAGTCGGCCACCGGCAATGGCTCGTCCGGCTCGTCCGAAGGCTTCGACGTCGGCGACATGGCCGCCGCGGCGATCACGCTGCGCCAGCATGTCGGCGAGCAGATCGCGCTTGCCTTCGCCGATCCGGCCGCAAGGTTGATTGCCAGCGAACTGGCCGATGGCATGGACGAGGCCGGCTATCTGCGCGCCGATCCCGCCGAGATCGCGAAGCGACTGGGCGGCGATCAAGCCATGGTGGCCAAGGTGCTGGTCGTCTGCCAGACATTCGAGCCGGTCGGCCTGTTTGCGCGCGACCTTGCCGAATGCCTGTCGCTGCAGCTTGCCATGCGCGATCGCCTCGATCCGGCGATGAAGACGCTGGTCGCCAACCTCGAACTCTTGGCGCGGCGCGATTTCCAGACGCTGAAGCGGCTTTGCGGGGTCGACGAGGAGGATCTCCTCGACATGCTGGCCGAAATCCGCGCGCTCGACCCGCGCCCGGGCACGGCGTTTTCGGGCGGCACCAGCGACGCCATCGTCGCCGATGTCGAGGTCCGCGCCGCCAATGACGGCAGCTGGACGGTCGAGCTCAATGCCGAGACGCTTCCGCGCGTGCTGGTCGACCACATCTATTTCGCCCAGGTTTCGCCGCAGGCGAAGAACCAGGCGGAGAAGGATTTCCTGGCCGAATGCCTGCAGAACGCCAACTGGCTGACGCGCAGCCTCGACCAGCGGGCAAAGACGATCCTGAAAGTGGCGTCGGAAATCGTGCGCCAGCAGGATGCTTTTCTCGTCCACGGCGTCCGCCACCTCAGGCCGCTCAACCTGCGCACGGTGGCCGACGCCATCGGCATGCACGAATCGACCGTCAGCCGGGTGACGGCCAACAAATACATGCTGACGCCGCGCGGCGTGTTCGAGCTGCGCTATTTCTTCACTGCCTCGATCGCGGCGTCGGGCGGTGGCGAGGCGCATTCCTCGGAAGCGGTGCGCGACCGCATCAAGCAGCTGATCGACGAGGAAAAGCCCGCCGACGTGCTGTCCGATGACGCCATCGTCGACATGTTGAAGGAGAGCGGCGTCGATATTGCCAGGCGCACCGTGGCCAAGTACCGCGAGGGCATGAACATTCCCTCATCGGTGCAGCGGCGGCGTGAAAAGCGCGCTTTGGCCAGCGCCGGGCGCTAGTTCTGCTTGCCCGGCACGGCTTTTGCTATGGCTGGATTTCCACAACTTTGGACCTTCATTGACAAGCCGCAATGAAGTGTCTAGAAGCCCGCCCGCATGAGACGGGCTCGCGGCCCGCATGCGGATGGTCCGTCACGATGAAGGCCACGGGACGGCCAAGAAGGCGGATTGTGATCAACCGGAAAGTTCGGATCTAAAATCGGCGCAAGTTGACGCCGCAAAGCTTGTGCGCACGGACCACGAGTATAAACTCTGGCCAGTTTGAAGCCTGAGCAAGGAAGGTCAGTTTTCAGATGAAGCTGCGCATATCGGGAAAGCACATGGATATCGGCGATGCGTTTCGTACGCGCATCACCGATCGTGTCGGCGAAGCGATCGGTAAATATTTCGATCGCGGTTTTTCAGGGCATGTCACCGTCATCAAATCGGGGTCGCGCTATTCGGCCGATTGCATGATCAGGCTGGATTCCGGCGCTTCGCTGCAGGCGACCGGCGATGCCCAGGATCCAACGCTTGCCTTTGAGGCGGCGGCGGATCGACTCGAAACCCGGCTTCGACGCTACAAGCGCCGTCTGAAATCGCACAATTCAGGCAATGGCAATGGTGAAATCACCGACATCGCCTATACGGTGATGGCGCCGCTTGCCGACGACGACGAGGAGTTTCCGGAGGATTTCGCCCCGGCCATCGTCGCCGAATCAACCATGACGCTGCAGACCATGTCGGTGGCGTCGGCAGTCATCGAGCTCGACACCAAGGAGAGCCCGGTCTTCGTCTTCCGTAACGCCGGAAACGACCACCTCAACATCGTCTATCGGCGGCCGGACGGAAATATCGGCTGGATCGACCCGTCCACGACCAAAGTCGCACAAGCGTGACGACAATGGGTCGCACGGGCGTGACGACAACAGTCGCACAGAGATAATAGCCAGCCGCGCGAGGGGCGAGGACTGGCGACGGCAGGCGAATAAGGGATTTTCAAGCATGGATCTGAGCGATCTTATCAACGTTCCGGCGATCTTGCCGGCGTTGAAGGCGAACTCCAAAAAGCAGCTTCTGCAATTGCTGTCCGAGAGAGCGGCAGCGATTTCCGGCATTCCGGAGCGCGAAGTGTTCGACACCATCCTGCAGCGCGAACGGCTGGGCTCCACCGGCGTCGGCAACGGCATCGCCATTCCGCATGGCAAGCTCGCCGGGGTGAAGCGCATTGCCGGCGTCTTTGCCAGGCTGGAGACGCCGGTCGATTTCGAGGCGCTGGACGACCAGCCGGTCGATCTGGTGTTCTTGCTGCTGGCTCCGGAGGGCGCTGGCGCCGATCACCTCAAGGCGCTGTCGCGCATCGCCAGGGTGCTGCGCGACGCCGATACGGTGGCCAAGATCAGGGGTACGCGCGATGCGGTCGCCATCCACGCATTGCTGTCGGACACACAGGCTTCGCACGCGGCCTGAGGTTTTGTTGGATTAAGCCTTCCAGGGGCCGCCATGGGCGGCCCTCTCCATTTCGAACACTGACTGCTATCGCCTATTCTTATCGATCAACCATGATCTTGCCCGAAAACCGGTTCCCGCTTTTCGGGATCATGGTTTAGTGAATGGCGACAGTCGTCAGGTCGTTTTCCATGGCTCCGGCCAAAGCCCGGTCTTTCGCATCCGAAAGCAGGATCGGCTGGCCGTTGGCGGCAAACAGGGCCCACAGGACCATACCGGGCGCTATTTCGCCGAGATTGGGGAAGCGGCCGAGCAGTTCGTCGCTCGAGACCTTGCGGAGGTAAGCGACCGAGCCTTCGCCGAGATGGGCGAATTCGCCGCTGGTCATGGTGATGGTTTCGTCAGTTCTGGTCATTTCAAAGCCTCCTTGGCGCGAGGACGCCGTTCAAGGCCATCCCGCATGAGAGCCATCGGTAAAGATCAGTCTTTCACCGATATATTTATTTTCCGTACCAGCCGTTCGGACTCCGGCCGATCGAGATCGATCGACAAAAGGCCGTTCTTCAGTTCCGCTGCGATCACCCGCATGCCGTCGGCCAGCACGAAACAGCGCTGGAACTGGCGCGCGGCGATGCCGCGGTGGAGGAATTCGCGCTCGGTGTCGTCGGTCTGACGGCCGCGCACGACCAGCTGGTTTTCCTCCGTGGTGACATCGAGATCGCTTTCTGCGAATCCCGCGACAGCGAGCGTAATGCGCAGCCTTTCGGCCTTGCCGTCGGCACCGCTGAGGCGCTCGATGTTGTAGGGAGGATAGCTGTCACCGGATTTCGCCAATCGTTCCAAGGTCTTTTCCATGGCATCGAAACCCAGGAGAAGCGGGCTGGAGAAGGGCGTCATTCGGCTCATGTTACACTGTCCTCTTTGGAGCGACATAAACTGGAAAAACCCGGATGGCATTTTTCCCGATGGTCTTGATATGGTCCGCGCCGCGGCCAAGTTCAAGCCGTCTAAAACCCCCGCCAAAAAGACTCCCCCGCATAAGGAAATGAAATGCCCCAGACCCGCAAGATCATCATCGACACGGATCCCGGCCAAGATGATGCCGTCGCCATATTGCTGGCGCTCGGCAGCGCCGAACTCGAGATCGTCGGCATCTCCGCTGTTGCCGGCAACGTGCCGCTGAAATTGACCGAGAAGAACGCCAGAAAAATCTGCGAACTGGCCGGTCGACCCGATATCAAAGTCTATGCCGGCGCCATCCGCCCGCTGGCGCGCGAACTCGTCACCGCCGAGGAAGTGCATGGCAAGACCGGCCTCAACGGCCCGCAACTGCCCGACCCGAAGATGAAGCTGCAGAACCAGTACGCGGTCGATTTCATCGTCGAGACGCTGATGAAGGAAGAGGCCGGCACGATCACGCTGTGCGCGCTCGGACCGCTCACCAATGTCGCGCTGGCGCTGATGCGCGAACCAAAGATTGCGCCGCGCATCAAGGAAATCGTGCTGATGGGCGGCGGTTTCTTCGAGGGTGGCAATGTCACGCCGACCGCCGAGTTCAACATCTATGTCGACCCTCAGGCCGCCGACCTGGTGTTCAAATCCGGCATTCCGATCGTCATGATGCCGCTCGACGTCACCCACAAGGCGCTGACCACGGCCAAGCGCACGCAGGCCATCCGCCAGCTCGGCACCAGGGTCGGCACCGCGACTGCCGAGATGCTGGAATTCTTCGAACGCTTCGACGAGGAGAAATACGGCACCGATGGCGGTCCGCTGCACGACCCGTGCGTCATCGCCTATCTCTTGAAGCCGGATTTGTTCAAGGGCCGCAACTGCAACGTCACGGTGGAAACGGCCTCCGAGCTCACCATGGGCATGACCGTGATCGACTGGTGGGGCGTGACCAAGCGGCCGAAGAACGCCATGGTGATGCGCGACATCGACCATGACGCCTTTTTCGCGCTGCTGGTGGAGAGGTTGGCGCGGCTGTAGGGGGTCTTTTTACCTTCTCCCCTTGTGGGAGAAGGTAAAGGCGCGCTCACTTCGCCTTTGAAAACGCCAGCCACAGGCCGCCGCCGACCAAAAAACTGCCGCTGATCCTGGACATCAGCTTGATGCGGCTGGCCGAAAGCAGGCGGCCGGCGCGGCTGGCGGCGAGCGCGTAGGTTGAATCGGAGACGGCGGCGAAGATCATGGCGGTGAAGCCCATGACGACGATCTGCAGCGTGTAATTGCCCTGCGGGGCGATGAACTGCGGGAAGAAGGCGCCGAAGAAAACCAGCGTCTTCGGATTGCTCAGCGCCACCAGCAGGCCCTGCAGGAAGAAGCCGCCGCGCGGCTTCCTCGCCGTGCCGTCGGCGTTCAGCGTGCCCTTGGCGCGAAACATCTGCACGCCCATCCAGATCAGATAGGCGGCGCCGATCAGGCGCACCCATTCGAACCAGTGGCCCATGCCTGATATCAGCGTGTTGAGGCCGATACCGACAATGGCGATCATGACGGCAAGCCCGGCCTGCGTGCCGGCGACATTGGCAAGCCCGGCGCGCGCGCCATGGCGGATGCTGTTGGCGATGATCAGCGTCACCGTCGGGCCGGGCACCAGGATGATGACGATGCAAGCAAGAACATAGGCGGCGTAAAGTTCCAGCGACATGGGGATTCCTCGGGGATTTCCTCAGACAGAATACGCCTCGCACGGCGCGTCAGGGCCTGATCAATGCACGCCAGCGACGCTGGTGCAAGCCGTCAGGACAGGTCGCCTTCGGTCGCGAATTGACGTCAGGACGCTCCGACCTGCCATGGCAGCGTCGCCTCATAGGCCGCGCCCGCGCGTAGCACGGCGAGGTCGCCGCGCGGCCGGCCGATCAGTTGCATACCCATCGGCCTGCCCTTGGCGTCGAAGCCGACGGGCACGTTGAGCGCCGGACAGCCGCCGAGCGTGGCGAAGGCTGAAACCTGCATCCAGCGGTGGTAGCTGTCCATGGCGCGTCCGGCGACCTCACGCGGCCAGTGGATGCCGACGTCGAAAGGAAACACCTGCGCCGTCGGCAGAGCGATGAGGTCGAAGCGCTCGAACAGGGAGAGCAGCATTCGGTGCCAGGAGGTGCGGACGACCGAGGCCGCGCGGATTTGCGGCGCCGTCAGCCGCATGGCGTTCTCCACCTCCCAGATGGCTTCCGGTTTCAGCAGGGTCCGTTTGTGCGGATCGTCATAGTGGATTTTGAGCGACGAGCCGCCGGTCGCCTGGCGCAGGGTCACGAAGGCCTGCCACAGTGCTTCGAAATCGACATCCGGCAGCAAGGGCTCGGTCACGAAGGATGCCTCCGCGAAGTGGCCGAGTGCGAATTCGCACAGATCGAGGATGCCAGGCTCGACAGGCAGATGGCCGTTGAGATCGCCAAGCCAGCCGATGCGGCCACCTTTTGCCGGCGTGGCCAGGCCCTCGAGGAACGAGCCGGGTTTCTCCCAGGACAGTGGCGCCTGCGGATGGTAGCCCGCCTGCACATCGAGCAGCAGCGCCATGTCCCTGATGTTGCGACCCATCGGCCCGTCGACGCCCATCTGGGCATGAAAGACCTCGACGTCCGGCCCGCCCGGCACAAGCCCTTGCGACGGGCGGAAGCCAAAGACATTGTTCCAGGCGGCCGGATTGCGCAGCGAGCCACCGAAATCGCTGCCGTCGGCGACAGGAACCATGTTCAGCGCAAGGGCAACCGCAGCGCCGCCGCTCGAGCCGCCGGCGGTCAGCGTCGGATCGAAAGCGTTCAACGTCGGGCCGAACACGTTGTTATAGGTGTTGGATCCCAGCCCGAATTCGGGAACATTGGTCTTGCCGATGATGATGGCGCCGGCATTGCGGATGCGCTCGACGAAGAAATCGTCTTCCTGCGGCACGAAATCGGCAAAGATCGGCGAGCCGGAACTGGTCCTTAGCCCACGGGTCATGGCGAGGTCTTTTATGGCCATCGGTAGGCCGAACGGGGTGCCGGTCGGCTTGCCCCGCGACAGATGCGCGTCAGCCGCGTCGGCCTCGCGCAAAATGTCGGCGCGCTCGCGCAATGAGACGATGGCGTTGACCAGCGGGTTCACCGCGTCGATGCGGTCGAGGAAGGCCGTGACCACCTCGCGTACAGACAGCCGGCGCAACCGGATCGCCTCGGCGAGGTCGACGGCGGACATCCGGCAGATATCGCCGGCCGGCGGCACGGCATGCTTCGTGGCGGGGCGCATGGCTGTTATCCGGCGTTGTTTCGCAGGGCGGCATCGACATCCGCCGCCAGCGGGATCGCCGGCTGGGCGCCGGGCTTCAGGCAGGCGAGCGAACCGGCAGCTGCGGCGCGGGTGAGAGCCTGTTCGAGCGGCAGGTTGGACGCCAGCCCGGCAGCGAGATAGCCGCAAAACGTGTCGCCGGCGCCGACCGTGTCGACCGGGGTAATTTTCAACGCCTGCACGGTCAGGAAATCGTCCGGCGTCGCCGCCAGCACGCCGTCGCCGCCGAGCGTGACGACGATGGTACGGCCGGTCTTGCCGGCGAAGTCGCGCATGCGCGCCGGGCGGTCGCGGCCTTTCAGCGACAGCGCCTCGCCGTAAAGGTCGAATTCGGTTTCGTTGGCGACGGCGTAATCGGCCTTGCCGAGAAACGCTGCCGCCTCGCCGCGGAAGGGAGCGGTGTTGAGCACGGTGATGGCGCCGGCGGCGCGTGCGGCATCAAGCGCTGAATCGACGGTCTGCAGCGGGATTTCGTGCTGCAGCAGGACGACGTCGCCCCTCCCAAGGAAGGCTTTGGCGAGATCGCCCGGCAGCACCGAATCATTGGCGCCCGGCACCACGGCGATGACGTTCTCGCCGTCGGCGCCGACCAGGATCAGCGCCGTGCCGGTGGAGGCGAAGCTCTGGCCGACGCCGGAGAGATCGACCATGCCGGCCACAAGCAGGGCGAGCGCCTCGGTGGCGAAGTTGTCCTTGCCGACGGCGCCGACCATGCGCACCTTGGCGCCGGCGCGCGCGGCGGCCAGCGCCTGGTTGGCGCCCTTGCCGCCGGGCGCGGTGGTGAAACCGGAGCCGCGGACCGTCTCTCCCGGCGAGGGCAAGCGGTCGACATTGGCGATAAGGTCGAGGTTGATCGAGCCGACAACGATAATCAAGAAAATGCCTCCAGCGGAATGCGCGGGACGCTAACCCGTAAGCCGGCGGCTTGCCAGAGCAGGCAGAATTTTTGCGCGATTTCCGAGGGCTCGCAGAAAAGAAAAACACCGGCGAAGGGTTTTCGCCGGTGTTGTTTGATGCGGGGTGCTTCAGGAGGCGGTCTGGCCCGCTTCCCAGCCGAGGATGGCGCGCTTGCGCGTCAGGCCCCAATGATAGCCGGTCAGAGCGCCGGACTTGCCGATTGCCCGGTGGCACGGCACGACAAAGGACAACGGGTTGGCGCCGACCGCCGCACCCACTGCCCGGCTGGCCGTTGGCGCACCAATGCCGGCGGCGATCGAGGAATAGGTGCAGGCCCTGCCCATCGGGATCCTCAGCAGAGCGTCCCAGACACGCAGCTGGAAGTCGGTGCCGATCATCACCACGCGCAGCGGCTGGTCGGCGCGCCACAGCGTCGGATCGAAGATGCGTGCAGCATAGGGCTGGGTGGCGCTCATGTCCTCGACATAGGTGGCGTTCGGCCAGCGGCCCGACATGTCGGCGAAGGCCGCCCGCTCACCACCCGGATCGTTGAAGGCCAGCCCCGCAAGGCCACGGTCGGTGACCATGATCAGGGCGATGCCGAAGGGCGAGATGTGGTGGCCGTAGCGGATGGTCAGCCCTTCGCCGCGCGTCTTGTAGTCGCCCGGCGACATCGCTTCGTGGGTGACGAACAGATCGTGCAGCCGGCCGGGGCCGGACATGCCGAGCTCGAACGATGTTTCGAGCAGCGGCATGCCGGAATCGAGCAGCTTGCGAGCATGGTCGAGGGTGACCGCCTGCAGGAAGGCCTTTGGCGACAGGCCGGCCCAGCGGGTGAACAGTTTTTGCAGCCCGGTCGGCGTCTCGCCGACATCGGCTGCCAAAGCTTCCAGCGAGGGCTGGTCGCGGTAGTCGAGGCTGATCTTCTCGATGGCGCGGCGCACGACCTCGTAGTCGCTGCCTTCGGGGGTGATGTCGTTCTGCAGGATCGCTGTCGGTTTCATCTGCGTATTCATGGTCATCTGGGCGTTCATGGCAATATCTCCTTGATCGCGAATATCGGTCTTTGCGCCCTTTGCAACCACCCGAAACTTGCCTTGTTGCGGCGCAAACCCAGATAGAAGCTGGCCCAGATAGACACTGGCCCAGATAGACACTGGATTGCCAAGCAGGAGATGCCGATGGCCGGCGAAAAGGTAAGCCTGAGCGGGGCAAGGGAGACCTTGCTGATGACGCTCTACGGCAAGGCGCTGGAGAGCCGGTTGCCGCATTCGCTGCTTGGGGATCGCTTCGCCGATGACGCCGTGCGCAAGATCGATTATGATTTTTCGCGCCTCAAGGTCGACACCAATCTCGGCATCGGCCTGGCGATCCGGGCCAGGACGTTCGACGTGCGCGTTCAAGATTTCATCGCCAGGAATCCCGGCGCCATCGTGCTGCATCTCGGCTGCGGGCTCGATACGCGCATCTTCCGTGTCGATCCGCCTGAAGGCGTGGAGTGGTTCGATGTCGACTATCCCGATGTCATCGCGCTCCGGCGCAAGCTTTACCCGTCCCGGGAGCGCTATCACCTCGTCGGCTCTTCGGTGACCGACCCGGACTGGTTGGCCCAAGTGCCCCGCAACCGCCCGGCCGTCGTGGTGATGGAGGGGCTGACGCCCTATCTCCCGGCGGAGGAGGGGCCACGCCTGTTGTCGCGCCTTGTCTCGCATCTTGCCGGCGGCGAGCTGATGTTCGACGTCTACAGCCGCTTCGGCCTGAAGCTGCTTCGACTCAATCCGACCATCAGGGCGACGGGCGCCGAGGTCCACTGGGCGATCGACGACCCGCACGCGCTGGAGCGGGCCGTTCCGAAGCTGCGCTTTGTCGACGACATCTCGGCCTATAGCGCTGAACGCACAGCTCACATGGGCTGGTCGGCGAAACTGTTCATTGGGCTGTGGAGACACATTCCTGCATTGCGCAAGGTCGGCAGGATCCTGCGCTACCGGTTTTGAATAGAATTGTAAGCCTGCTTATTTGGAGACCCTCAGCCACGTATTGCCGCTACTGGAAAAACTATCATATGGCTGAGTCGTGACGAAACAGGCTTCCTTGGCATTCCAGCCGCAATTTCGCTCAGAGCCATAATTTTGAGCTATCGCGTCGCGAAAAGATAATTGAAATGAAATCACACACAGCATGACGCCGATCAAGGTCAAAACGGCTTTTGTATAACGATCGATCATGACTTTCCTCCCATCTCCAAGATTGGAGATGAGATCAGAAAACAAGTATAGCTTCAAGTCACGATCTGGCCTTTGTCAGTGCCCGTGAAAAAGCAGCAGCAAAACTCTCACGAGAGCCGGGGTCGAGGAAAGACCCGATCGGCACATTCTGCCCCTGTGCTTCCACCACCATTTTCGTGATGCCGATCTCGGCGTGACGAGAGACGGAGAAGCGGGCCCAGAACGGGTTGAAGCGATGCGCTTCGGACCGGCCCGAGGGCGCTGTCTTGCGGATGTCGAGGCTGGTGCGCGAGACCGACACTTCCTCGCGGGCGCGGGCGGCGCGATAGTTGGCGCGGAAGGCGATGTAGACGGCGATCACATCGAGCCCAAAGAAACCGAACACCGGCCAGGCGCCGCGCGACAGGAAGAACGCTCCGGTCACCACCCAGCCGAACAGCAAGGCGCCCATCAGCACAGCAAAGCCGGTGCGGCCGAGCGACCGGTGCGGCGTCAGCAGCGCCTGGAAGAATGGCTCGTCAGCTTGCGATGAGGCGTTTGTGTCGCTCATGAGGGGATATTATAGGAAGGGTATGGCGAGCCCCAAGTCCAAAAAATCCGCAATGCCGAAAAATTCAACCACGCCGAAAATCGAACTGCCGCCCGGGCGGCGCGACGGCTCGAACGCCAAGCCGCGGCCGCGGCCGGCAAGGGTCCGCTCACTCTACAGCGCCGCCGAAGTGGATGAGATCTTCCGGCGGTTTTCGGTGCAGCGGCCGGAGCCGAAGGGCGAACTCGAGCACGTCAATGCCTTTACGCTGCTGGTGGCGGTGGTGCTGTCGGCACAGGCGACCGATGCCGGCGTCAACAAAGCGACGCGGGCGCTGTTCACGATCGCAGACACGCCTGAAAAGATGCTGGCGTTGGGCGAGGCCAGGGTCGGCGAGTACATCAAGACCATCGGGCTCTGGCGCAACAAGGCCAAGAATGTCATCGCGCTCTCAGAGGTGCTGATGCGCGATTATGGCGGTGAGGTGCCCGGTGACAGGGATGAACTGGTCAAGCTGCCGGGTGTCGGGCGCAAGACCGCCAATGTCGTGCTCAACATGGCGTTCGGCCAGCACACGATGGCGGTCGACACCCACATTTTCCGCATAGGCAACCGGCTTGGGCTAGCGCCGGGCAAGACGCCGGAGCAGGTCGAGCAAGGGCTGCTGCGGATCATCCCGGACGAGTATATGCGCCATGCGCATCACTGGCTGATCCTGCATGGCCGTTATGTCTGCAAGGCGCGCAAGCCCGATTGCCCGTCTTGCGTCATCGCCGATATCTGCAAGTCGGCGGAGAAGACCACCGACGTGCCGGCGCCGCTGGTGCCGATCGCGGCGCTCGGCCCAGCGGATATCTAAGGGGAACTAGTTCTCCTCCACGAACACCTCTTCGCGCTTCTTCTTGACCGACGGCAGGAAGACGACGACGAGCACGGCGAGTGCGACGAACAGCAGGCCGGCGCTGATCGGCCTCGTCACGAAGGTCGAGGGGTCGCCGCGCGACAGGATCATGGCGCGGCGCAGGTTTTCCTCGAGCAGCGGGCCGAGCACGAAGCCGAGCAGCAGCGGTGCGGGTTCGCAACGCAGCTTTGTCAGGACGTAGCCGAGCAGGCCGAAGAAGGCGACGGCATGGAGATCGAAGGCGTTGGTGTTGACGCTGTAAACGCCGATCGAGCAGAACGCCATGATGATCGGGAAGAGCACGTAATAAGGGATCGTCAGCAGCTTCACCCAAAGCCCGATCAGTGGCAGGTTCAGGACGATCAGCATCAGATTGCCGATCCACATCGAGGCGATGATGCCCCAGAACAACGCTGGCTGCTCGGTCGCGACATTGGGACCGGGCACGATGCCCTGGATGATCATGGCGCCGATCATCAGCGCCATGACCGGGTTGGCCGGAATGCCCAGCGTCAGCATTGGAATGAAGGAGGTCTGGGCGCCGGCATTGTTGGCCGATTCCGGTCCGGCGACGCCGGCGATGGCGCCCTTGCCGAACTCCCCCGGGTTTTTCGACACGCGCTTTTCCACGGTATAGGAGGCAAAGGACGCAAGGACCGCACCGCCGCCGGGCAGGATGCCGAGCGCCGAACCGATAATGGTGCCGCGCACGATCGGTGCCGCCATGGCCTTGAAGTCGTCGCGGGTCGGCATCAGGCCGGAGACCTTTTTGATCAGCACCGAGCGCTCGTGCTCGTTTTCGAGGTTGCGCAGGATCTCGGCGACGCCGAAGACGCCGACAGCCACCGCGACGAAGTTCAACCCGTCGGCATATTCACGGATGCCGAGCGTGAAGCGCGGTGTGCCGGTGTAGATGTCGGTGCCGACAATGCCGAGCAGCAGGCCGAGCACGACCATCGCCAGCGCCTTGACGATCGAGCCATGGGCGAGCGCGATGGACGAGACGAGGCCGACGATCATCAGCGAGAAATACTCCGCCGCGCCGAATTGCAGGGCGATTGCCGTCAGCGGCGGGGCAAAGACGGCGACCAGGAAGGTCGACACCGTGCCGGCGAAGAACGAGCCGATCGCGGCGATTGCGAGCGCCGCCCCGGCGCGGCCGTTCTTGGCCATCTGGTAGCCGTCGATCGCGGTTACGGCCGAGGAGGATTCGCCGGGCATGTTGATGAGAATGGCGGTGGTCGAGCCGCCATACTGGGCGCCGTAATAGATGCCGGCAAGCATGATGAGCGAGGAGACCGGGTCGCCGATCTGGAAGGTGATCGGCAACAGCATGGCGATGGTTGCGGTGGCGCCGATGCCGGGCAGGACGCCGATCAGCGTGCCGAGCAGGACGCCGATCAGGCAGAAGCCGAGATTGGCCGGCGTTGTGGCCGTCGAAAAGCCGAGTGCGAGGTTGTTGAGGAGGTCCATGTCAGCGCCTCACAACGGCAGCCATTGGGGCAGCCAGGGGCCGAAGCGCTGGAACGGCAGCCCGAGCGCGTAGCTGAAGACCAGGACCGAGAACAGCGTCAGGCCGGCCGACAGCACAAGCGCGGTCAGCGGCTTCATGCGGCTGCTGGCAAAGGAGGCGATCAGCGCCGTCAGGAAGATCGACGGGACGAAGCCGAGGCCGCGCACCGTCAGGCCGAAGAAGATCGGCGCCGGCAGGATGAACAGCATGCCCCGCCAGGCAATGGGGCCGATCGGCTCGCCCTCGACGCGCACCGCCTGGACGAGGATGATGGCGCCGAGCACGATCAGCACGATCGCCAGCACCAGCGGGAAATAACCCGGTCCCATGCGGAAGGCGGTGCCGATTTCGAGGCCGAGCGACTGTATCGCGAAAAAGGCGCCGAAAAAGATGAACAGCGCGGCGCACAGGCCGTTTGTCCTGTCGATAGCGAAAGGTTTCATGACGGTCCTCCCAGGCCCTGGGCCTGCCGTTGCGACTGTGAAAACGAATGAAAACGGGGCGCGCCAGAAGCGCCCCGTTCAAGCCATCAGTCGGCGTACTGGCCGGCGGCCTCGATGATCGGCTTCCAGCGCGTGATCTCGCCTTCCAGCTTGGCCTTCAGCGCTGCCGGTATAGCATCGGCTTCGGATGACGGCTTGGTGCCGAGTTCGGCGAAGCGGGCGATGACGTTGGGGTCCTTCAGCGCGACCTGGAGCGATTTCGACAGGCGGTCGGTGATCTCGGCCGGCGTGCCCTTCGGCGCATAGAGGCCGTGCCAGATGCCGACCTGTACCGCGGGCAGGCCGCCTTCGATCGTCGTCGGCACGTCCTTCATGACCTCAAGGCGTTCCGGCGTGGTGACGGCATAGGCCTTGATGGTGCCGCCCTGGATCTGCTTGGTGGTGTTGGTGGTCTGGTCGCACATGATGTCGACCTGGCCGCCGAGAAGGTCGGTCATGGCCGGGCCGGTGCCCTTGTAGGGTACGGTGACCAGCGGCGTGCCGATGGCGCTCATGAACAGCATGCCGCACAGATGCGAGGCAGCCCCTATGCCGGCGTTGGCGACGGTGATGGTGTCCTTGTTGGCCTTGGCGTATTCGACCAGCCCTTTCAGGTCTGTCGGCTCGAGGTCCTTGCGGGCGACGATGGCCATCGGCACCTCGGTGACGAGGCCGACATATTCGAAAGCGTTCAGGGTGTCGTAGGCGAGCTTCCTGTAGAGCGTAGCGCTCGTCGCCATGCCGATGTGATGGAGGAGCAGCGTGTAGCCGTCCGGGTCAGCGTTGGCGACACGGCCGGCGCCCAGCGTGCCGCCGGCGCCGCCGACATTCTCGACGATGATCTGCTGGCCGAGATCCTTCGACATGGCTTCGGCGACAAGGCGCGTGACCGTGTCGGTCGGACCGCCGGCTGCAAACGGCACGACGACGGTGATGGTGCGCTCGGGATAGGTCTGTGCTGAGGCGGTGAACGAATAGAGCGTGACGGCCGCGGCGGCGGCCAGGGCGGCAACAAATTTCCTCATCTTAATTCTCCTCCCAGGATATCAATTTCCAATCGCTGTGCAGGTCCGGCAGCGATGGGGCAACAAAGGCAAGCTAACAGATTGTCGCCTGACGCAAACTGTTAAATACAGTCGTCCGCAACCATGGCGCTCAGTGGGGAGTATGCCCGGCGGAGCTGGGTTTCGTGTTGGCGTTGCTTCAGAGCAATTCCAGGAAAAGTGTGAAGCGGTTTTCCCGGGAAAAGCGCGTAGCGCTTTCCCTTGGGAATTGCGTAAAAACAAAGCTCTAGTAACCGTAGCCGCGCGCCATGGCCGCCGCGAAGATTGGGATGAGCAGGAAGATGAAGGCTTCGGCGCGCACATAGGTCTTCACCGAGGCGAGCTCCGCCGCCGGCACCTGGAAGCCGGGGCTGGCGCTGGCCTGTCGGTTCCAGGAGATGAAGCGGATGGTCGGGATGATCGA
The DNA here is from genome assembly GCF_056403715.1 of Mesorhizobium sp. P2_F5. Lineage (NCBI taxonomy): Bacteria > Pseudomonadati > Pseudomonadota > Alphaproteobacteria > Hyphomicrobiales > Phyllobacteriaceae > Mesorhizobium > Mesorhizobium sp. P2_F5. Next base: position 173,620 of record NZ_JBFUEY010000019.1, read on the forward strand.
CAGCAGGCCAACGATGCCGAACGCCGCCATCTTGGCCCAGAACACCCAATTGTAGACGTAGAACTCCCAACCCTTCAGGCCATAGATGACGCGGCCGATGCCGATGATGATGATCAGGGTGGCGATGATGCCGTAGTGGCGGTCGATGCCGGCAAGTCGCTTGAGCGTGGCGGCAGACAGCTCGCCGCGGATCAGGACGAATTCGGCGCCGATGATGCCGGCCAGCGAGAACACCAGCAGATGATGGAAAATGGCAAGCACAAGATCGGTGGTGTCCATGGTGTTCTCCCCCCATTGGCGGTATCGAGGCGGCCCTCGCCGGACCGGTTGCGAAAGGTAGCATCGTTCGGCAGAATTCCCAGAGGCGGGCTTGCCTTCGACCGAGCCATCGGCGCCATAGACGCCACATCCTGACAGCTAGCTTTGATTGATCGAGATAGCTTGCCTGGCCGCACGATGATCTGCGTTGGCCCTTGTTGGCGAGCGTCGGTCTGTTAAGCGACGACCGTCAACGGAGGCAGAGTTTCATGGACAGTCCAAAAGCAGCCGGCGTTCCGGTTCTCGAAACGGAACGGACCATTATGCGGGCTCACCGGATCGATGATTTCGACGACTATGTCGTCATGTGGGCCAGTCCCGTCACCACCCGTTTCATCAGCGGCAAGTCGCGGACGCGTGAGGAAAGCTGGATGCGGTTCCTGCGGCACGCCGGCCTGTGGTCGCTGCTCGGTTGCGGCTTCTGGGCGATCGAGGACAAGGCCAGTGGCCGTTTCATCGGCGAAGCCGGATTCCATGATCTCAAGCGCGATATCGAGCCGTCGCTCGAGGGCATTCCGGAAGCCGGTTGGGCGCTGGCGCCGCAAGCGCATGGCAAGGGTCTCGCCAGCGAAGTCGTCAAACGGGTGCTGGCCTGGGGCGACGAAACCTTTGCCGGCGCCAGAACCGTCTGCATCATCGATCCGGAGAACACCGGCTCGCTAAACGTCGCGGCAAAGTGCGGCTACACGAAGGTGCTGGAAACCACCTATCACGATGGGCCGACGATCCTGCTCGAACGGTTGGTGTGAAGCACTTCATCGACGCTATTCCACCGCTCTGCTAGGATTGGCCATTGTGATGTAGCTACGCAATTCCGGTGGGAAAACCGCTCACACTTTTCCTGGAATTGCTTTGGGGGAGCCGACCAATGCGTGCGATCAATGCGATACTCCTGAAGCTTTTCTGGGCGGGGCTGCTGCTGTTTGCGGCCGTGCGGCTGGCGGGCGCCGATGCGGCGGTGCCGACCGCCGACATAGAGGGCGCCGCCGACAATCACCTGGCCAAGCGCTATGAGGGGTCGTTTCATCGTCTCCTACGAAAAATTCGCCTACACCGATTTCACCGTACCGCTGTCGCCGCTGAAGCCGAGTGCCGATGCGGACGCGCGTGATGCGATGAACAATCGCATCTATGCGCCGGACAAGAAGGCCGAGGTCGAGGGAGCGCTGACCCGCATCGCCTATGTGCTGCCGGCCGAGCGTTCGCCACTCGAAGTGCTGCGCAACTATCAGGATGTGATCGCGGCCGCCGGCGGCGAAGTGCTGTTCGACTGCAAGAAGGAAGAGTGCGGCGGCGCCGCCGACCGGTCGTCGAGCGGKGGCGGCGGCGACATGAGCCTGATGATGTATTTCTTCCACGAAAGCGACGTCAAGGACGCGGCCTTTTCCAACGGCGCCTGTGCTGTAACCACAGGCATCAACGACCAGCGCTTCTTCTCAGCCAAGGTGCCGCAGGATGGCGGCGACGCCTATGTCACCGTGCAGGCCTATTCGCTGATCGACGACCTCTATTGCAAGGAACTCAACGGCCGAACCATCGCCGTCGTCCAGGTGCTGGAGCCCAAGGCGCGCGACAAGAAGATGGTGGTGGTCGAAGCGGCCAAGATGGCGGATTCGCTGTCGACCACCGGGTCGATCTCGCTCTACGGCATCTTCTTCGACATCGACAAGGCCGACATCAAGGCGGAATCGGAGCCGACGTTGAAGGAGATTTCGACGCTTTTGACCAACGAGCCGGGCATGGCGGTGATCGTGGTCGGCCACACCGACAATCAGGGCGCCTTCGACTACAATCTCGATCTGTCGTCGCGGCGGGCCCAAGCGGTGAGGGCAGCGCTGGTTTCGAAATACGGCATTGACGGCGGGCGACTGACAGCCGCCGGCGCCGGCATGATGGCGCCCGTCGCCAGCAATGATGACGAGACAGGCCGCGCCAAGAACCGCCGTGTGGTTCTGGTTAAACTGAACTGAGGCTTGCCCCTACGGGGCCGGCCAGGCGCGCCGCCTGCTCGAGCATCGAGGCATCCTCGCCGAAAGCGCGGGTGGAGCGGGCGGCCGCTTCCAGCAAAGCCGGTGTCATGCGGCGCAGGAAGGCGGTATCGACGCGCGTCGATGGGCCGGCGAGGGTCAAGGCGCCAAGCAGAACACGGCCCGGTCCGAACACCGGCGCCGACACGCCCGCCGTCTCGGGGTCGCGGTCACCGATCGACAGATAGTGGCAGGTCTGGCGGATGGTCTCGTAAGGCTCGCCCTGCTGGCCTGAAAACGCTGCCAGCACGCGGCCACCCGAACCGGTAAGCAACGGCAGCAGGTCGCCTTCCCGGATCGTGTAACGGATCGGATGCTTGGATTCGACGCGGTAGAGGCAGGTGCGGGCGTCGCCGGAGCGGACATAGAACGCCACGCTTTCCCAGCTGCGCTCGGCGAGATCGCGCATGATCGGCAGCAGGATATCGACCGCCACCACCGAGCGTTGGTAGAGCGCGCCAAGCCGGAAGGTGGCCGGCCCGATGCGGTAGCGGCCGTCGTCGAGCCGCTCCAGCAACTGCCCGCGCAACAACGAGTTCGCCAGCCGCAATATGGTGCTCTTGTAAAGCCCGGTCCGCGCCGCGATTTCGGCCAGGCTGAGCGAGCGGTCGGCGGTCGCGAAAGCGTCGAGAATGGCGATCGCGCGGTCGAGCGCGGCAACGCCATCGGCCTGCAACGGCTGGGATCGCGCTTCGGTCATCTCGCGGACAGTTTCATTCCAGTTACTCGTTCGGACCAAGGCCGATCGGGACGATTGTGCCGCATGCGAAGTGTTCTGTCTAGTAGAACGGCGTTCCTGTTGACAGAACGCACTGAAATCGGCATGAATTTTTGCCGAGCGGGTCTGTTTTCAGGCTACGTTTCTGGCAGGCACCGGAGGAGGTGTCGTGATTTGGAGGAATCCCATGCTGAACAGACGCAGATTTTTGATGAGCACCGCGGCCGCAGGCGCTGCCGGTTTCGTCGCAACGCATTTGACGCCCGCCTTCGCTCAGGATGCACCGCAGATCCAGATCTTCGTGCCGGCCGCGCCCGGTGGCGGCTGGGACCAGACAGGGCGCACCATCGACCAGGTGCTGCGCGGTGAAAAGCTGATCTCCGGCTCGCAGATCACCAATGTCGGCGGCGCCGGCGGTACGGTCGGCCTGCCGCAGTTCATCAGTCAGTGGAACGGCAAGGGCAATTCGCTGATGGTTGCCGGCATGGTCATGGTTGGCGCCATCATCGCCAACAAATCCGCCAACAACCTCTCCGAAGTCACGCCGATCGCCCGCCTCACCGGCGAGTTCGAGGCGCTGGTGGTGCCAGCGGATTCGCCGTTCAAGACGGCCGGCGATTTCGTTGCGGCGCTTAAGGCCGATCCGACCAAGGTTCCGGTGGCCGGCGGCTCGGCCGGCGGCTCCGACCACATTCTGTTCGGCCTGATCGCAAAGACGGTCGGCGTTCCGGCAACCAACCTCTCCTATGTGCCTTTCGCCGGTGGCGGCGAGGCGTTGTCGGCGCTGCTCGGCAACCAGGTTGCGGCCGGCATTTCCGGCTTCGGCGAGTTCTCCGAACAGATCAAGGCAGGCGCGCTCCGACTGCTCGCCATCTCCGCCGACAAGCGGCAGGACGGCATCGACGCTCCGACGATGAAGGAAGCCGGCATCGATGTCGAATTGTTCAACTGGCGCGGCGTCTTTGCACCGCCCGGCGTCTCCGACGCCGACAAGGCGGCGATGGTCACGATGATCGAAACCATGGCCAAGAGCGACGCCTGGGCGACCGAGTGCAAGAACCGCAACTGGACGCCCATCCTTCTGACCGGCGACGACTATGCGAAATTCCTCGCCGACGACACCGCACGCATCACCGCGATCCTCAAGGACCTCGGCCTCGCCTAATACTCCAAGAGCGGATCACCGTTTCACGGAAACGGTGATCCGCTCTAACTTTATTTTGGCGCAATTCCGGACGGAAAACCGCTTCGCACTTTTCCTGGAATTGCTCTGGGGGCGGCCTCTCCAACGAGGCTTGTGCCGCCCCCTTCCGACTTTCACCTGCCGCATAGACATATGATGCGGTGGGAGTGAAACTGCGGATGCGGCCGGCGGGAGGATGCCGGTCATATTGGGAGGACATTGATGAGCAGCGACCAGCAGCCGGCGCCCCCGCGCCTTGCCATGCCCGAATTGTTGATCGGCGTCGGGCTTCTCGCCTGCGCCGCGGCCGTCGCCTGGCAGACCCTGGCGATCCCGGTGTCGCCGCTCTATTCGAAGGTCGGGCCGACCGTCTTTCCCTATATCACCATGACCGGCATGATCGTGCTTTCGCTGCTGCTCATCCTCGCCGCGGTGCGCGGCGGCTGGCAGCCGCAGGAGGAAAAGGAAACACCGACCGACTGGAAGGCGATGGGCATCGTCGTTGCCGGGCTAGTGGCAAATCTGGTGCTGATCCAGCCGCTCGGCTTCACCGCCGCCTCCGTCATCATGTTCGTGCTTGTCTGTTACGGCTTCGGCAGCAAGCATACGCTGCGCGATGCGCTGACCGGCCTGATCCTGGCGCTGGCCGCCTATTTCGGCTTTGCCCGGGCGCTCGGCGTCAACATCGGCGCCGGCTTCATCGAAAACCAGCTGAACACGGTGATCGACGCGATCATCGCCACGTTGAGAGGCTGACGCCATGGAAACGCTCGGTCATCTCGGTCACGGATTTTCCGTCGCTTTCTCGCCGATGAACCTGTTGTGGTGCCTGGTCGGCACCACGCTCGGCACCGCCATCGGCGTGCTGCCCGGCCTCGGGCCGGCGCTCACCATCGCGCTGTTGTTGCCGATCACCTACCAGGTGGCGCCGGAAGCCTCCTTCATCCTGTTCGCCGGCATCTACTACGGCGCCATGTATGGCGGCTCGACGACGTCGATCCTGCTCAACACGCCGGGCGAAAGCGCCACCATCGTCACCGCGCTGGAAGGCAACAGGATGGCCCGCTCGGGCCGCGGCGGCGCGGCACTGGCGACGTCGGCGATCGGCTCCTTCGTTGCCGGCACCATCGGCACGATGGGCGTCGCCTTCCTGGCGCCGGTGGTGGTGAAGTTCGCGCTGGCCTTCGGGCCAGCCGAATATTTCTCGCTGATGGTGCTCGCCTTCATCACGGTCTCGGCAGTGCTTGGCTCGTCGTCGGTGCGCGGCCTCACCAGCCTGTTCATCGGCTTCGTCATCGGCATGATCGGCGTCGACCTGCAGACCGGCCAGCCGCGCTTCACCTTCGGCACGAACGAGCTGCTCGACGGCGTCGATGTCATCATAGCCGCGGTCGGCCTGTTTGCCGTCGGCGAGACGCTCTACATGGCCTCGCGCCGCTATGCCGGCAAGGACGAGATCGTGCCGCTCAAGGGCTCGCTCTACATGACGGCGGCCGAATGGGGGCGCTCGTGGAAGCCATGGCTGCGCGGCGCTTTCATCGGCTTCCCGATCGGCGCCATGCCGGCCGGTGGCGCCGAGATCCCGACCTTCCTGTCCTATGCCATCGAAAAGAAGCTGTCGAAGCATAAGGAGGAGTTCGGCACGGTCGGCGCCATCGAGGGCGTTGCCGGTCCCGAAGCCGCCAACAATGCCTCGGCCGCCGGCGTGCTGGTGCCGATGCTCACCCTTGGCCTGCCGACCTCGGCGACCGCCGCGATCATGCTGTCGGCCTTCCAGAGCTACGGCATCAATCCGGGGCCGCTGCTGTTGACGACGCAGGCCGATCTGGTCTGGGGCCTGATCGCCAGCCTGTTCATCGCCAACGTCATCCTGGTCATCCTCAATCTGCCGCTGATCGGGCTGTGGGTGCGGCTGTTGAAAATTCCGGCGCCGCAGCTTTATGCCGGCATCCTGGTGTTTGCGACCGTCGGCACCTACGGCATCTCGCAATCGCCGATCGACCTCGTCATCCTCTATCTGCTGGGAGCCGCCGGCTTCCTGATGCGGCGCTTCGATTTCCCGACCGCGCCTGTCATCATCGGCATGATCCTGGGGCCGCTCGCCGAAACCCAGTTCCGCCGGGCGATGACGATCTCGAACGGTGACTGGTCGGTGTTCTACACCCACAAGCTGTCGCTGACGCTGCTGACGCTCGCCTTCATCGGTCTCGCCGGCCCGCATATCTGGGCCTTCATCGAGCATCGCCGCCGGCGTGGACCGGAGCATGTGCCGGGCGATGCCTGAGCGATCTGGAACATCATGACCGATCTGCTTGCCGGCATCCGCGTTCTCGACCTGACCAATGTGCTGGCCGGCCCTTACTGCGCCTATCAGCTGGCGCTGCTCGGCGCCGACGTCATCAAGGTCGAGGCACCGCAAGGCGGCGATCTGGCGCGTCAGCTCGGCGCCTCGCCGGCGCTCAACAGAGCCGGCATGGGTGCCTCGTTCCTGGCGCAGAACGCCGGCAAACGATCGGTGGTGCTCGATCTTAAGAAAGAGGCCGATCGCGAGCGTTTCCTCGATCTGGTCGCCTCGGCCGACGCGCTGGTCGAGAATTTCCGCCCCGGCGTGATGGAGCGGCTCGGCCTTGGCTATGAAGCGCTGAAAGAGGTCCGTCCTGGTCTGGTTTATTGCGCCATATCGGGGTTCGGCCAGACCGGGCCGATGCGTGACAATCCGGCCTACGACCAGATCATCCAGGGGCTGTCCGGCATTATGAGCATCACCGGCACGCCGGAGACCGCACCCTTGCGGGTCGGCTATCCCGTCGCCGACACGCTGGGCGGGCTGGTCGGGGCCTTTGCTATTGCCGCGGCGCTGGTGAAGCAAAAGACATCGGGCGAGGGCGCGTTTCTCGATGTCTCGATGCTCGAATGCACGCTGTCGGCGTTGGGCTGGCCGGTCTCCAACTATCTGACCGCCGGCGTCGAGCCGAAGCCGATGGGCAACGAGAACATGACGGCAGCGCCCTCCGGTGCGTTTCGCACCGGTGATGGGTTGCTCAACATCGCCGCCAACAAGCAGGAGCAGTTTGTCACGCTGTGCCAGCTGATCGGACAGCCGGAGTTGGCGTCGGATTCGCGCTTTGCCGAACGCGAGACGCGCAAGCAGAACCGCGCCGCTCTGAAGGGGCTGATCGAGACGGCGCTGGCCAGTGCCTCGGCCGCAGCCTGGGAGGAAAAATTCAACCGCGCCGGCGTGCCGGCGGGAAGGGTGCTGACGATCCCGCAGGTGCTGGAGGAGCGCCAGGTGACCGAGCGTGACATGACAATCCGTTTCCAGGGCCTGCCCGGTATGGAACAGCCGCTGACCGTCGTGCGCGGTGGCTTCATGGTCGATTGCGCGGCACCCCTGCCTGTCCTGCCGCCGCCTGTGCTCGGCCAGCATATGGACGAGGTTTTTTCCGCCCTGCCGCCGCGCACCAGGAGAAGCGCGTGAGCGAGGGGGAGAAAAAGACCGGCCGCGAGCGCGGCGAGGAATGGTGGCAGACCGGCATCATCGAGATGAGCCCCGGCATCATCCGGCTGCGCGGCTATGAGATCCAGGATCTGATCGGCCGCGTCAGCTTCCCGGCTGTCATCTGGCTGATGCTGCGCGGCGAACTGCCCAGCGAGGAGCAGGCGGCGCTGCTTGGCATTGCTCTGGGGGCGGCCGTCGATCACGGGCCGCAGGCGCCGTCGATCGCCATTGCTCGCATGGCCATCACCTGCGGCGTCGGCATCAACAGCGCCATGGCTTCGGCGGTCAATGTGCTGGGTGACGTGCATGGCGGCGCCGGCGAACAGGCGCTGTCCTTCTACGGCGACATCGCCGTGGCGCTCGACCAGGGTGCTGCACTCGACGAGGCGGTCTCGGCGCGGCTCGATCGCTTCTTCGCCGAGGAGAAAGGCTATGTGCCGGGATTTGGCCACCGCTTCCATCCGGTCGATCCGCGCGCGCCGCGCCTGATCGAGGTGACCCGCGATTTTGCCGCGCGCGGCGTCGTCAGCGGACGGTTCGCCGACATCGCCGAGGCTGTCGAGGCGGAGGTCGCACGGCGTAAGGGCAAGAAGATACCGCTCAACATCGACGGCGCCACTGCCGTCATCTATGGCGAGCTCGGCTTTCCGCCGCCGCTGACGCGCGGCCTGTTCGTGCTGTCGCGCTCGGTCGGGATCCTGGCGCATGCCTGGGAACAGTCGCAGCAGAGCGACCGCAACAAGGGCCCGCTGCCGCGCGAATGGCTGTGGGCCTATACCGGCACGCCGCTGCGGCCATTTCCCGTAGAGGATGACGAGGGCAAGTGAGGCTCAAGCCGGGTCCGGCACGGCCGGCTGAGGCATTGCCAGGTTTGCCATCAGCGTGGAAAGATCGGGCTCATCGATGAGCAAGGCCGCGTCCTGCGGCTTGAGCCATGCCCGCTGGCGGCTTTTGGCCTCCTGCCAGTTGCTCAGTTCTTCCGACACCTCAAGGAGATAGACGACGACGTCGACGCGCACGAAGTTGGTTTCCAGCCGCTTCCAGTAGGAATAGCTGCCGGCCGGCTCTTTGAGCGTCTTGCCGAGCACGCCCGCCTCTTCCCGCGCCTCTATGGTGGCGGCCTTGCGCCCGCTCTTGCCTTTCATCGGCCAGCCCTTGGGCACGATGAAGCGCTTCGTCGTGCGCGACGTGACCATCATCACTTCGAAATTGCCGTCAACGTCCTGGCGAAAGGGGATGGCGGCGACCTGGCGAATGCGTTCGCCTCGCCTTGCCTTGCGCACCGCCTTTTTCTTCGTCGTCGCCATTTGCTAAAAACCCGGTCGGCCGGCGCACCGCCGCACGCCGCCTGCAAACCCCAAAAATGCCCGCGAGGCAATGAAGCATTTTTATTAGATAAGTCGACTAAGTAAATCGCAAGCGACCGATATCAACGGCAAACGCGCACAATCTGGTTGTTGACGATCTGAATCGGGCAACTTTGCCTGACGACCGGCACTTCGGGGCGCGGTTGCGGCACGATCTGGCGATCCTGTTCGCGGTATTGCTGCTGCTGCTGCTGGAACTGCTGGCGTTGAAAGCTGTTGCGCAACTGCTGCAACTGGTTCTGCTGGATCAGCCGGTTGGAATTGGGATTAACGGACTGCGCCGCAGCAGATTGCATGATGCCGGGCAGCGTCGCCGCCGCCAGCACTGCTGACATCAGAATTGTCGATAGACGAAGCGTCGACATCCGTTCATTCCCGTACAGACATAACCTTCCCTATATAGGGCGTTCGTCCCGATCTGCCATGGGCCGCCGAAATCAGCAGAACCAGGAGCGGAAGCGACCGGCTCGCACTTGACAGAAAATATCGATTGACCGCTTTATCGGGCGCGGACCTTGAGCTCGATGGCGGCTGGCTCGAGGCAGAATCGGGAGCATATTGATGAAAAGCAGGCAAGTATATTTCGCAGCGCTACTGGGTGCCGTTTGTATTCTTGGCCCGGCGGTCGCGGCGCAGACCAAGACCGACAAGGCAGCACCTGCGGCCGCTGCCGCCGGTCCGACGCTGCCCGGTGGCGCGTCTGCGCTGTCCGAAACCCATGGCGACTGGACGGTCAATTGCCAGATCACGGGCACGGTGAAGGCGTGCAGCCTGTCGCATCAGCAGTTCAACAAGCAATCCAACCAGCGCCTGCTGGCGATAGAGCTGTCGAGCAAGAGCGGCGAGGATGCCGCCGGAACGCTGGCGCTGCCGTTCGGCCTGGCGCTGGCCAAGGGCGTCAGCCTGACTATCGACGACCAAAAGCTGGAAGACGGCAGCCTGCCGTTCAACACCTGCCAGGCCGTCGGCTGCCTGGTGCCGGTGGCATTCGACGCCAGCGTCACGCCGCTGCTCAAGGCCGCCACCACGCTGAAGATCGACGCCTTCGCCGCCGACACTGGCCAGGCCGTGAGTTTTACCATTCCGCTCAACGGTTTTGGCGGCGCGCTCGCCCGGACCGCGGAATTGTCGGCGGACTGAACAGCGAGCGCCCGCGCCCGGTCACTCAACCTCGCGTAGCCGATATCCCACGCCGGTCTCGGTGGTGATATAGCGCGGCTGGTCGGGCGACTTTTCGATCTTCTGCCTGAGCTGGCGGACATAGACCCTGAGATACTGCACGTCGGTCGAATCTCCCCACACCTGCTTCAACAGGAAATGGTGGGTGAGAACCTTGCCGGCGTGCTGCACCAGGATGCGCAATATGTCGTACTCCTTGGGAGAGAGTTTTATCTCCTTGCCCTCGACCTTGACGATGCGCTTGACCAGGTCGACGCTGAGGTCGCCGGTCTGAAACACTGGCTTCTCGCCCTGCTGTTGGAATTTGTGGCGCAGCGCGACGCGGATTCTGGCAACCAGCTCGTTCATGCCGAACGGCTTGGTGATGTAGTCGTCGGCGCCCAGTTCGAGTGCGGCGACGATGCCGGCCTCGTCGGTGCGGCTGGACAGGATGACCACGGGAACGTCGAGCCCGTCGTCGCGCCATTTGCGCAGGAGGTCGAGGCCGCCCATGCCGGGCAGCCCGAGATCGAGCAGGATCAGATCCGGCTTTTCCGCCTCGACGATCTCGATCGCGGCTCTGGCGTTAGGCGCCTCACCGACCGCATAGCCCTGGCTGCCGAGGCCGACGCGCAGCAGTTTGCGGATCGGCGGTTCGTCATCGACGACCAATATGCTGACGTTGGAATTTGTCATGCCGGATCACCAGAAGTTTGCCCGTCCGTGCTTTGTCCGTCCATGCCGGGTGTCTCAGACGGCCTCGGCATGCGGATGGTGAAGACGGCGCCCGGGCGGTCGCTGCGGTTCGCCGCCGTGATCGTGCCGCCCATCGCCTCGATGAAGCCGCGGCAGATCGACAGGCCGAGCCCGGTACCGGCCTGGACCTGGTCGCGCTTTCGCACCCGGTAGAAGCTGTCGAAGATCCGCTCCAGGTCGGCAGGCGGAATGCCCGGTCCCTCATCCATGACCTGCAGCACGACGGAGCCATTGTCGACCCAGCCCTGCAGCCGGATCGTCGACCCCGGCGGCGCGTATTTCGCGGCATTGTCGAGCAGATTGAACAACACCTGCTCGAACAGGACGGGATCGAGCTTCAGCATCGGCAGGTCGGCCGGAATGTCGACCTCTGTCTTGTGCCCGGCGATGATCTTGCGCGCCCGCTGCAAGGCCGAGCCGACGATGTCGCCGACATAGTGGAGAGCGAAATTCGGCTCCATGGCGCCGGATTCGATCTTGGTCATGTCGAGCAGATTGGCAATGAAACGGTTCAGCCGCTCGGATTCGTCGAGCACGGTCGTCAGCAACTCGGCCCGATCGTTCTCGGGTAATGACTGGGCAAATTCCCTGAGCGTGCCGGCCGCGCCCATGATGGCCGCCAGCGGTGTCTTCAGATCATGCGAGATCGACGTCAGCAGCGCCGAGCGCAAGCGGTCGGCCTCGGCCGCGAGCCTGGCGCGATCGACATCGGCGACCAGCTGGATGCGCTCGATGGCGACTGCCGCCTGATCGGCCAGCGCGTCGAGCAAGCGCTGCTGTTCCGGGGTCAGCAGCGGCCCTTGCTTGTCGTTGTCGAGACCGACGACGCCGATGGCCGTGCGGCCCGTCCGCAAGGGCAGATAGAGGCGCTTGGCGCCGGGCAGCGTGTCGGCGCCACGGCCAGCGGCACGGTTATGCTCCCAGGCCCAGCGGGCGGCTGCGATGTCGGCCTCGGCCAGCGTATCGTCGGGGGGATAGCCGGCCTTGACGGTGATCGTGCCGTCTTCCGGCAACAGCAGCACCACGCGCAGCTTCAGCATCGAGGCGATCTGGAAGGCTGTAGCCCACAGCACGTCGTCGAGCGTGCCGGCGCCGGCGAGCTTCTTGGAGAAGAGATAGATGTCCTCCGTCGCCCGTGCGCGAGAGCGGGCGGCGACCGCCTGGCGCTGCCCGCGCGCCGTCAGATTGCTGGCGATGACTGCAACGACGAGGAAGACGGCGAGCGCTACGATGCTCTCCGGATCCCGGATCGTCAGCGTGTAGCGCGGTTCGAGGAAAAAAAAGTTGAAAGCCAAGGCGCTGACGACGCAGGCGTACAAAGCCGGCCAGAGACCGCCGGCCACCGCCGATGTCAGCACCGCGATGAGAAAGATGATTGCGAGATTGCGGACATCGAGAAACTGGTCGAGCAACGCGCTGAAGGCGAGCGAGCCCGCGACATAGGCCGTTGCCAGCATATATGGCCAGACCTGGAACGACCTCTGCTCGTCCGCCGTCCTAACGTTCCTGGCGGCAGCCTCGGTGCCCCGCTCGGTTCCGGAAATGACATGGACGCTGATGTCGCCGGCATTGCGGATGAGATCGTAGGTCAGCGAGCCTTCGATCAGCTCGCGCCAGCGCGAACGGGTCGGCCTGCCGACGACGATGTGGGTGAAGTTGTTCGCCGTCGCGTGGCGCACAATGTCCTGTGCAACGTTCTGGCCAGGAATGGTCGTCACCTCGGCGCCGAGCTGCTCGGCCAGGCGCAGCAGCGTCGCCAGCCGGTCCTTGTCCTCCTCCGACATGGCGGCCGAGCGCGGCGTATCGACATGCAGCGCCGTCCACGGCGCGCGCAGCCGGTCGGCCAGCCGGCGCGCATAGCGGATGCGGGCCGCACCGCCCGGTCGCGCGTCGACGCAGACCAGAACCCTTTCGCCCGCCGCCCACGGGCCCTGGATGGCATGCGACTGCATGTGGTTGAGCAATTGCTCGTCGACGCGCTGGGCGGTGCGGCGCAGCGCCAGTTCGCGAAGCGCCGTCAGATTGCCGGGCGAGAAGTAGTTTTCGACGGCACGCTGCGCGGTGTTGGGGAAATAGACCTTGCCTTCGTTCAGCCGCTTGATCAGGTCGTCGGGCGTGAGGTCGATGATCTCGATGTCGTCGGCCTGGTCGATTATGGAATCCGGGACGGTTTCGCGCACCCTGACACGGGTGATCTGCGCCACGACGTCGTTCAGGCTTTCGACATGCTGGATATTGAGCGTGGTGTAGACGTCGATGCCGCGCGTCAGGATTTCCTGGACGTCGAGATAGCGCTTGGGGTGGCGGCTGCCGGGTGCGTTGGTGTGGGCAAGCTCATCGACGAGCACCAGCGCCGGCCGGCGGGCGAGGATGGCGTCGATGTCCATCTCATCGAGGACACGGTCCTTGTAGCTGACCTTCTGGCGCGGGATGACTTCGTAGCCGTCGACCAGCGCGAGGGTTTCCTTGCGGCCATGGGTTTCGACGATGCCGATCACCACGTCGACGCCGTCTGCCAGCCTGGCGCGGCCGGCCATCAGCATCTCGTAGGTCTTGCCGACGCCGGGGGCCGCGCCGAGAAATATCCGTAGGCGGCCGCGCTCTTCCCGCTCCGCATGCTCGAGCAATGCGTCCGGAGAGGGTCTGGTATCGGTGCTTCTGGCGTCCGGCATCAGGCTCGATCATGAACGGCGCCGGGGACGGTGTCGATCCCCGGCCCCTGGCTTGAGAGACCGCTTAGAAATTCTATTCCGGCGGCCATCTGGTGGCGTTTTCTGCGCTTCCGGTGCTCACGGACCCAAAAGTCCGCTGCGCTCCGGTTCTCGAAACCACCACCATATGACTCGCCGGAGCGAATTTCTAAGCGGTCTCTCACTTGGTATCGTCCAGAGCCAGGTTCAGCGCCAGCACATTGACCACCGGCTCGCCGAGGAAGCCGAGTTCGCGGCCCTCGACATGGCTGTCGACAAGCGCCTTGACCCTGGCTTCGTCGAAGCCCCTGGCCTTGGCCACCCTGGCGACCTGGAAATAGGCGGCGTCCGGGCTGATATCGGGGTCGAGGCCGCTGCCCGAGGTCGTCACCAGATCCATCGGCACCGGCTGGTTCGGATTTTCCGCCTTCAGCTTTTCAGCGTCACCCTTGATGCGGTCGATCAGCTTGGGGTTGGTCGGGCCGAGATTGGAGCCGCTGGGCGCGGCGGCGTTGTAGCCGTCGCCGGCAGCCGAGGGGCGGCCATGGAAATACTTGTCGCCGGCAAAGCCCTGGCCGATCAGCTCGGAGCCGATGACCTTGCCGTCCTTCTCGATCAGGCTGCCATTGGCCTGGTACGGAAACAGCGCCTGGGCGATGCCGGTCATCCCCAGGGGATAGATCAGGCCGGTGAGGACAGTGAAAAAGACGATCATGATAACAGCGGGTCTTATCTGGGAAAGCATGGATTTCTTCCTTAAGCGAGGCCGAGGCCGGTGACGATCATGTCGATCGCCTTGATGCCGACGAAGGGAACGATGATGCCGCCGAGGCCGTAGACGAGCAGGTTGCGGCTGAGCAGGGCGCCGGCGCCGATGGCGCGGTATTTGACGCCTTTCAGCGACAGCGGGATCAGCGCGATGATGATCAGCGCGTTGAAGATGATGGCCGACAGGATGGCGCTCTGCGGCGTCGCCAGGTGCATGATGTTGAGCGCCTGCAGCGGGCCGGTGGTATGCCCCGGCGCGACGTAGAAGACGGCGAACATCGCCGGGATGATGGCGAAGTATTTGGCGACGTCGTTGGCGATCGAGAAGGTCGTCAGCGAGCCGCGCGTCATCAACAGCGCTTTGCCGATCTCGACGATCTCGATAAGCTTGGTCGGGTCAGAGTCGAGGTCGACCATGTTGCCGGCCTCGCGGGCGGCCACCGTGCCGGTGTTCATGGCGACGCCGACATCGGCCTGGGCGAGCGCCGGGGCGTCGTTGGTGCCGTCGCCGCACATGGCGACCAGCTTGCCCTTGGCCTGTTCGTCGCGGATCAGCTTCAGCTTGTCCTCGGGCGTTGCCTGGGCAAGGAAGTCGTCGACGCCGGCTTCGGCCGCGATTGCCGCCGCCGTCATCGGATTGTCGCCGGTGATCATCACGGTGCGGATGCCCATCTTGCGCAGTTCGGCAAAGCGCTCGCGAATGCCGCCCTTGACGATGTCCTTGAGGTGGACAACGCCGAGCAGGCGGCCGTCACGCTCGACCGCCAGCGGTGTGCCGCCGGACTTGGCGATCTCGTCGGCGATCGCCTGCAGGTCGCGGACAGTGTCGATGCCGGGGCGCGTGCTATGAGTGGCCGATGTCGACTGGTTGACATAGGCGAGAACCGAGTCGACCGCGCCCTTGCGCACCGACGAGCCGTCGATGTCGACGCCGCTCATGCGGGTCTGGGCGGTGAAGGGCACGAAGGTGGCATGCAATGTCGCCATGTCACGGGCGCGTATGCCGTATTTCTCCTTGGCCAGCACGACGATCGAGCGTCCCTCAGGCGTCTCGTCGGCGAGCGAAGCGAGCTGTGCCGCATCGGCCAGTTCCTGCTCGGTGACACCTTTGACCGGGCGGAACTCGGTCGCCTGGCGGTTGCCGAGCGTGATGGTGCCGGTCTTGTCGAGCAGCAGGGTGTCGACGTCGCCGGCGGCTTCCACGGCACGACCCGACATGGCCAGCACGTTGAAGCGCACCAGGCGGTCCATGCCGGCAATGCCGATGGCCGACAGCAGGGCGCCGATGGTGGTCGGGATCAAGGTGACGAACAGCGCGACCAGCACGGTCACCGAGATATAGCCGCCGGAATAGGAGGCAAAGCTCGGGATCGTCGCGGTGGCCAGCACGAAGATCAGCGTCATGCCGACGAGCAGGATGTTGAGCGCGATCTCGTTCGGCGTCTTCTGACGCGCGGCCCCTTCGACCAGCGAGATCATGCGGTCGAGGAAGGTATGGCCCGAGGCGGCCGATATGCGCACGCGGATCCAGTCGGACAAAACCTGCGTGCCGCCGGTGACGGCCGAGCGGTCGCCGCCGGATTCGCGGATGACCGGCGCGGACTCACCGGTGATTGCCGCCTCGTTGACCGAGGCCACGCCTTCGATCACCTCGCCGTCGGACGGGATGATGTCGCCGGCTTCGACCAGCACGATGTCGCCGACCTTCAGGCTGGTGCCGGGCACCAGCTTGAATTTGGAGCGGTCATCGCCGTTAAGCAGCTTGGCCTGCGTCTCGGTGCGCGCCTTGCGCAGCGAGTCGGCCTGCGCCTTGCCGCGGCCTTCGGCGACGGCTTCGGCGAAGTTGGCGAACAGCACGGTGAACCACAGCCAGATGATGATCTGCAGCGTGAAGCCGAAATCGCCGCCGCCGGTGAAGCGGTCCCTGATGAACAGGACCGTGGTCAGAGCTGAGACGATGGCGACGACGAACATCACCGGGTTCTTGATCAGGGTGCGCGGGTCGAGTTTCCTGAAGGCGCCGCCGATGGCGGGCCACAGGATGCGGGCATCCATGATGACCGCGGATTTGGACTGGCTCATTTGGTGGCTCCAGTATCTGAAATGTTGGCCGGCACCGATCGATCGGATGCCGAGAAAAGGTGCGGCGGCCCGTAGGCCAGTAGCCAGATCACGATCATGACTGCCGCGAGGCCGAGGAAGGTGGACACGCTGGGGAAGGGAGGGGGAGTTTCCTCCCCCTCGGTGCCGGCTCGCGGCCGGGCCTTCTTGCGCTTGGGGTTGAACCAGAACATGGCCGTTTTCTCAGAATGTCTGCCCGTTGATGGCAGCCAGGTGCTCGACGATTGGTCCGATCGCCAGTGCCGGGAAGAAGGTCAGGCCGACGACGATCAGGATGACGCCGACGAGCAGGCCGACGAACAGCGGACCATCGGTCGGGAAGGTGCCGGCCGAGGCGGGCACCGTCTTCTTCGCCACCAGCGAGCCGGCAATGGCAAGTGCGGGAATGATGACCAGGAAGCGGCCCATCAGCATGGTGATGCCAAGCGTGATGTTGTACCAGGGCGTGTTGCCGGAAAGGCCGCCAAAGGCCGAGCCGTTGTTGGCCGCCGCCGAGGTGTAGGCATAGAGAACTTCGGAGAAGCCGTGCGGACCGCCATTGGCCATCGAGGCCACGGCGCTTGGCAGCACCACGGCGATGGCGGTGAAGGTCAGCATCGCCAGCGGCAGGCAGAGGATGGCGAGCATCGCCATCTTGACCTCCTTGGCCTCGATCTTCTTGCCGAGATATTCCGGCGTGCGGCCGACCATCAGGCCGGCAACGAAGACGGCGACGACGATGAACATCATGATGCCGTAGAAGCCCGCGCCGACACCGCCGACGATGATTTCGCCGAGCTGCATGTTGACCATCGGGATCAAGCCGCCAAGCGCCGTGAAGCTATCATGCATGGCGTTGACGGCGCCACACGAGGCGGCCGTGGTGATGACGGCGAACAGCGCAGAGGCGGTAATGCCGAAGCGGGTCTCCTTGCCTTCCATGTTGCCGCCGTCGATGCCCAGCGCATGGACCAGCGGATTGCCCGCCGCTTCCGCCCAGTAGCAGATGGCGACGCCGGCGATGAACAGCACACCCATCGTGGCCAGGATAGCCCAGCCCTGGCGCTGGTTGCCGACCATGCGGCCGAAGACGTTGGTCAGCGCTGCACCGAGCGCGAAGATCGTCACCATCTGGATCAGGTTGGAGATCGCATCAGGATTTTCGAACGGATGCGCGGCGTTGACGTTGAAGAAGCCGCCGCCATTGGTGCCGAGCATCTTGATGGCGATCTGCGAGGCGACCGGGCCGAGCGCGATGGTCTGCTTGGCACCCTCCAGTGTGGTGGCGTCGACATACGGGCCGAGCGTCTGCGGCATGCCCAACCAGACATAGACGAGGGTCAGCACGATGCAGAGCGGCAGCAGGATGTAGAGGGTGCAGCGGGTCATATCGACCCAGAAATTGCCGATCGACTTGACCGAGTGCCGGGCGAAGCCGCGGATCAACGCCACCGCAATGGCGATGCCGACAGCGGCCGACATGAAGTTCTGCACGGTCAGGCCAGCCATCTGCACGAGATAGGACATCGTGCTTTCGCCGCCGTAATTCTGCCAGTTGGTGTTGGTGACGAAGCTGACGGCGGTGTTGAAGGCGAGATTGGGCTCGACCGCCGTCATGCCAGCCGGATTGTAGGGCAGCACGCCTTGCAGGCGCTGCAGAAAGTACAGCACCAGGAAGCTGGCAAGGCTGAAGAAGATGATGCCTGCCGCGTAGGTCGTCCAGTGCTGCTCCTCGCGTTCACTGGTTCCCGAAATGCGATAAAGGCCACGCTCGACCGGGCCAAGTATGGGCGACAGGAACGTGCGATCGCCGTTGAAGACGCGGTACATGTAGCCGCCGAGCGGCTTCACCAGCAAAACGACGATCCCGCAATAGACGAGGATCTGTATCCATCCGTTGAGTGTCATGAGAATGGCTTTCCGTGCCTTGCGTCAGAAGCGTTCTGGGCGAACGAGGGCGTATGTCAGGTAGACGAGCAGGAACAAGGTCACGCCGCCACCGAGGATGTAATCGACAAGCATGGTGTGATCCTTCCGCTTAAAGCGCGTCGCAGGCTTTGATGTAGGCGAGGGAAAGAGCGAAAAACAAAACGTCGATCCCGATGACGACAATGTCCATTGTGTTGGTCCTTGCTTCTGCTTGTATTTGGCGCCAGCTGCTGGCAGGCCAGAAATTCCCTGAGAACGATCCGCCGTACCTCGATCGGTCACGGCGGCCGGAGCGTTTTGCTCGCAATGGAATATGGACCCGATCGCCATAAAGGTTCGAGACGGGCCGCGGAGGAAAGATATAAAATTCCTATAAAGATTTTCGGCAGATGGCTCGTTTCCGGGCTGCCCAAAAAACCGATGGCTTGATATCGCGGCCTCTTGCGGCGGCGGCGTCTTTCGAAACAATGAGAGCGCAAAACAAGGGAAGAACAGATGCTCGACATGGCCCCATCGAAACAGGCGGCGACATGGCTTTCCGCGCTTGAGCGGGCGCTGGAAGCTGATGATGCCGAGACTGCCGCCAACCTGTTCGTCGACGACTGCTACTGGCGCGATCTGCTGGCCTTCACCTGGAACATCACGACCATGGAGGGCCACGACGCCATCCGCGATATGCTGAAGGCAACGCTGGCGACGGCGAAACCCTCGCACTGGACCCTTTCGGGCGAGGCGACTTCGGACGAAGGCACCGTCGAGGCCTGGTTCAGCTTCGAAACCTCTGTCGCGCGGGGCGAAGGGATTGTGCGGCTCAAGGACGGCCGTTGCCGGACCTTGTTCACGGCGATGCGTGAGCTCAAGGGTTTCGAGGAACAGAAAGGTCCGGCGCGGCCGCTCGGTATCCGCCACAAGGCCGATCCTGCGCGCGAGACCTGGGCGGAGGCGCGAGCGCGCGAGACGCGCGACCTCGGCGCCACCGAGCAGCCCTACTGTCTGGTCATCGGCGGTGGCCAGGGCGGCATTATGCTCGGCGCGCGGCTGAGGCAGCTCGGCGTGCCCACCATCATCATCGAGAAGAATGCGCGCCCCGGCGATTCCTGGCGCAACCGCTATCGTTCGCTCGTGCTGCACGATCCGGTCTGGTACGACCATCTGCCCTACATTCCGTTCCCGGAGAACTGGCCAGTGTTCACGCCCAAGGACAAGATGGGCGACTGGTTGGAAATGTATGTCAGGGTGATGGAGCTCAACTACTGGGTCGCCACCAAATGCGTCAGCGCCTCCTATGACGAGGCCGAGAAAGTGTGGACGGTGGTGGTCGACCGCGTCGGCCGGCACATCACGCTGAAGCCGAAGCACATTGTCTTTGCCACCGGCGCGTATGGCCCGCCGCGGCAGATCGCGCTGCCCGGCGCCGAGACCTTCAAAGGCGAGCTCTTGCATTCCAGCCAATATGCCAGCGGCGAAAAATTCCGCGGCAAAAAGGTCGCCGTCATTGGTGCGGCAAGCTCCGGCCACGATGTCAGCGTCGACCTCTGGGAGAGCGGCGCTGAGGTCA
Source organism: Mesorhizobium sp. P2_F5 (assembly GCF_056403715.1). NCBI lineage: Bacteria > Pseudomonadati > Pseudomonadota > Alphaproteobacteria > Hyphomicrobiales > Phyllobacteriaceae > Mesorhizobium > Mesorhizobium sp. P2_F5. The sequence continues at coordinate 193,691 of NZ_JBFUEY010000019.1, forward strand.
CCATGATCCAGCGCTCGCCGACGACGGTGGTGAAATCCGATACGCTGATGGAAGTCGGTTTCGAGATATTTTCCGAGAAGGCCTTGGCGCGCGGCATCACCACCGACAGAGCCGACCTGATCGTCGCCTCGACGCCATTCGCGCTGGTGCCCAAGGGTCAGCGAGACCTCTACGAGGTGATCAAGGCGCGAGACGCCGCCTTCTACGACCGGCTGCGCGCTTCAGGCTTCGCCATCGATTTCGGCGAGGACGAGACCGGGCTTTTGATGAAGGCCTACCGCACCGGCTCCGGCTACTACATCGATGTCGGCGCCTGCGAACTGATCATCAATGGCGAGATCAAGGTGAAGAGCGGCGTCGGCATCAAGTCGCTGACGCCGACCGGCATTGCCTTCGATGACGGCAGCGAACTGGCGGTCGATGCGATCGTCTCCTGCACCGGCTACCAGTCGATGAACGAAACGGTGGCGGCCATCGTCTCGCGCGAGGTGGCCGACAAGGTCGGGCCATGCTGGGGCCTGGGCTCCGGCGTCAAGGGCGATCCCGGCCCGTGGCAAGGCGAGCTGCGCAACATGTGGAAGCCGACGGCGCAGGACGCGCTGTGGTTCCACGGCGGCAATCTGGCGCTGTCGCGGTTTTATTCGAAATATGTTGCGCTGCAGATCAAGGCGCGGATGGAAGGGATCGTGACGCCGGTTTATGGGGCGGTGAGTAATGCGGGGCGCTGCTGATCTCCCCCCTCGAGGGGGAGATGTCGCCGGAGGCGACAGAGGGGGTCGCCGCGCGTGGAGCGCTAACGTCATCTGGCGCAAGTAGGTCGCGTCCGGTCGAACCGACCCCCTCTGGCCTGCCGGCCATCTCCCCCTCAAGGGGGGAGATTACCTCTGTCCGAAATGCCGTGCCGCAACCTCGACATGGGTATGCGACGCGTGCGGCTCGAACCTCTCGGTCTCGTTGTAATCGCCGGCCTCGTTTGGCCACCAGACACCGCCGATGGCGATGCCGTCCGAGGTCAGCCTTTGGTCGGCGACAAGTGCTGCGCCGACAGCATCGACGAAGGTGTAGCGGCCGGGGCGCAGCCTCAGCACCGCCACATCGCCGACACCGCCAACCTTCAGCGTGCCGAGATCCGGCCTGGCAATCGCCTCGGCCGGGCGTTGCGTTGCGGCGCGCAGCACTTCGACCAGCGGCATGCCCAGCGCCATCAGCTTCGACATGCAGACCAGTATGTCGAAGGCAGGACCGTCGACGCAGTAGAGATGCACGTCGCTCGAGATGACGTCTGGCGCCAGGCCCTCGTCCAGCATCGCCTTCGCCACCGCGAAGTCGAACGATCCCATGCCGTGGCCGATGTCGAAGATAACGCCGCGCTCGCGGGCCAGATACATGTCCGGCCGCACGGCGCCGGAGGCGAATACCGGCGCATTGGGAAATGGGCGAAAACAGTGAGTGAGGATGTCGCCCCTGCGCAGGCGCGGCAGCACTTCGGAGCGGTCGGGCGGCGGCTCGTCAATATGCGCCATCAGCGGCAGGCCGGCCTGGTCGGCGGCCTCGAGCGCGAGATCGACCGGCGCGATGCCGCTGGTGCCGCCGGCATGCTTGCCGGAGCGCACCTTGACGCCGACGACGACGTCGGCGTGCTCGCGCACCGCCGCCACCGTCTCGCGCGGCTCGCACAGCCTGAGGTCACTGCATTCGCCGACCGAGACCGTCTGCGAGAAGCCGAATATGCCGGCAAAGGAGATGTTGACGTAGGCCAGAATGCGCACCTTCGAGCGCTCGATGACATGGCGGCGAAAGCCGAGGAAATTGCCGGCGCCGGCGCKGCCGGCGTCGATGAAAGTGGTGGTGCCGCTCTTGGCGGCCAGGCGGTCGGCGTCGACGCCGAGCGAGGTGCCGCCCCAATAGACATGGCTGTGCAGGTCGATGAGGCCGGGGGTGACGATGCAATCCCTGGCATCGACGACCTGCGTGGCGTGTTCGGCATCGATCGCGGCCTCGATGGCCGCGACGCGGCCATTGGCGATGGCGACATCGCGCACTGCGTCCAGGCCCGAGGCCGGATCGATCAGGCGGCCGCCCTTGATCAGGAGATCGAACTGCATCGGCGCCTGCCTCCGTGTGGGATGCGTCTGGTGATCAAACCGGCCGGTAGGCGACGGCTTCGACCTCGATCTTGATGTCGATCATCAGTCGCGATTCGACCGTGGTGCGGGCCGGCGGATTTTTGGGGAAGTGCTTGGCGTAGACGGCATTGAAGGCGCCGAAATCGCGCGCGTCCTCGAGCCAGACCGTGGTCTTGACGACATCGTCCATGGTACAGCCGGCTAGCGCGAGTGCTGCCTTCACATTCTGCAGCACCTGCTCGGTCTGCTCGGTAATGCCGCCCTTGACCACGATGCGGTCGCTGTCGACCGGCACCTGGCCGGAAATATAAACGAAATCGCCGGCGCGCACTGCCGGCGACAGCGGCACATGGGATGTTCCAAAACACTGCTTGGGCAAGGGAAAACTCCTGTTCACACTTGGCGGATCACGCCTGCGGTTCCGTTTCAGCCGCTCGCTCTACGCCTCTCCCCATGATCCTCATAGCGGCGTTTTGGGAAAGCAAGATTTTTCCAGATGCGTGTTGCTTTATCAGGGGCTCGCCAGCATCTTGCGCCTCGCATTTTCCCGACAGGAGATTTTTTCAATGACCTTCGACAAGAACCCGTTTCCGGAAGGCGACGCCGATCGTCACGCGCTTTGGGAAATGCTGGTGCAGCGCGACATCGACGCCTTCATCGGTCAGGACTGGTCGATGGTCGAGGACGATTTCGTCGCCGACAGTTTTTTCGGCATGCATGCGCATTTCCTCAATGACGCCGACGCGTGGCGGCTGCAATTCCCGAGCCTTGCCGTCTATCGCGACGAGTGGCTGCGGCAGGCCAAGGAAACGGCGGCGACCAAATTCGCCGAGCCGCTGCGCGAGGCGCTATTCCGTGTCACCAATATGCGCGACATCGATGTCGATGGCGACCGCGCGGTGCTGCACAAGAAGTTCAACGGCTCGGTGGCCAAGGCTGACGGCACGGTCGACCGGCTGAAATGGCAGACGCTGTATTTCTGCAGGAAAGTGTCGGGGCGCTGGAAGATCGCAGGCTTCGTCGGCTACATGCCGCATCCGCTGGGAAGCTGAGGCGCGCGCCGCACGTCAGTGAGCTAATGCCGGCCTTCGCGCACGAACAAGTGCGCTTCCCGGGCCGCGGCGGTGAAGGCACGGCGCGCCGTGCCGACCGCGCGGCGCTGCTCCATCGCATCCATCATTGCTTTGAGGGCAGACCGGTATTTCGGCCCGCGCTCTTCGTCGGGCCATCCGTCGACCAGAAACGAGGCGGCCTGCATCGTTCCGGTCACGGTCAGGCCGCTGCCTTCGCTTTCGATGGTCACGGGAACGTCGAACTGTTCATCGCGCATTGACGCTACTCCTGGAACTCAACTCGAACTTGAAGACAATCGAAACGGCGCAACCCGTTTTTCGTTCCGGCGTCACTGCTTGCGGTGGTCGAACACGACCGCCATGGTCTTACCAATTGCCGCCATAACGATCAGTTCGACCAGATCGTCGTCGCTGTCGACACAGGTCGAATCCATGCGGCGGATGGCGTCGAGCGCCGCCCTGGTCGAGACGGTATCGCCGGCGCGGAATTTGGAAAGCACAGAGGAAACAAGGTTCCGAGCTGTCAGGTCGATGACAGGTACGCTTGCTACAACGTTCATTGGCTTCCTCCTGCCAAGAACCCTCTCCCGCAGGAATGATACGCCGAACGGCAACTTGCGCCAGCGGAATCGTGGTCCGACCAGATTGCCGAGCGGGCACGTTTCCGTGTTTGATAGGATCGAACAAAACAGCGTCCAAGGGCTGCCCAGATATGAAACTTTTCTTCAGCCGCAACCCCAATCCGCGCCTCGCCGTTGCGACGGCACGCCATCTGCAGGCAAGGGTCGAGTTTGAGTTCGCGGCGCCCTTCGCGCCGGGGCAAGCCGACCGTTTCCGGCCGCTCAATCCCAATCTTTCTGTCCCCATACTGGCATGGCCGGGCGGCAGCCTGTGGGAAGCCGACGCCATAGCCTGCCTGCTGTCGCGTGAGGCGGGTTCGGATTTCTGGCGCGGCGGCGACGACCAACCGGACATGATCCGCTGGCTGAGCTGGGGCAAGGAGAATTTTGTCCGGGCCTGCGACACCGTGCATTTCGAGCGCGGAACCAAGCAGCGCTACGGGATTGGCCCGATCGACCAGGGCAAGGTCGAAGAGGGGCTGGCGGACTTCCGTATCGCGGCGGCAATTCTCGAGGCGGAGTTTGCCCGGCGGCCCTGGCTGGTGGGCAAGTCGCCTTCCTATGCCGATTTCCGCATGGCGACGTTCCTGCCTTTCAACGAGGTCGCCGGCCTGCCGCTCGCTGACTATCCTGCCGTTCACGGCTGGTATCACCGGCTCGAAGCCATCGAGGCCTGGTGTGACCCCTTCGACGGTCTGGATGCGCCGCTATTGCCACCGGTGAAGCCCGCTTGAGGCGCCCTTCCCATGGGTTAGGTCGGCTGAGGTGTGGCGCTTTGGCAGCATAGGTGTGGAACACTGGGCGGGCGGTCATGGCGCGCTCGACGGCTTGCGGTCAGGTTGATAAGCCCTCTCCTCAAGGAGAGTCGTGACATGACCGTAGCCATCGAGATGGGACAGACGACGGCGGGTGCGCCGGCGGCGCTCGACCTTGAGGAGCTGCTGGCCACCCGCCTTCTGGTGCAGGGCAATTCCGGCTCCGGCAAATCGCACCTTTTGCGCCGGCTCCTGGAACAGAGCGCACCCTGGGTGCAGCAGACCATCATCGACCCCGAAGGCGACTTCGTCTCGCTGGGCGACCATTACGGCCATCTCGTCATCGATGCCGAGGAGCATACCGAGCGCGGCCTGCAGGCGGCCGGCGAGCGGGCGCGCATCCACCGCGTCTCCACCGTGCTCAATCTCGAAGGGCTCGATGCCGAAAACCAGATGCGGCGCGCCGCCGCCTTCCTCAGCGGCCTGTTCGAGGTTGCCCGCGAGCACTGGTATCCGATGCTGGTGGTGGTCGACGAGGCGCAGCTGTTCGCGCCTGCCGTGGCCGGCGAGGTTTCCGACGAAGCGCGCAAACTCTCGCTCGGCGCCATGACCAATCTGATGTGCCGTGGCCGCAAGCGTGGCCTCGCCGGCATCATCGCCACGCAGCGGCTGGCCAAGCTCGCCAAGAATGTCGCGGCCGAAGCCTCCAATTTCCTCATGGGCCGTACCTTCCTCGATATCGACATGGCGCGCGCCGCCGACCTTCTCGGCATGGAACGGCGCCAGGCGGAGGCGTTTCGCGACCTCGAGCGCGGGCACTTCATGGCGCTGGGCCCGGCTTTGTCGCGCCGTCCGCTCGGCGTGCGCATCGGCCAGACCGAGACAAGCCCGCGCAACGGCACGCCACGGCTGATGGCGATGCCGGAAACAGCGCTTGAGGACGCGCGCGCCATCATCCTGGCGGCGCCGCCGCCCGAGACGATGCGCACGCCGCGCCGGATGGCGTCGCCGGACCTGCTCGACCAGCTGATGGCGGCGAAGTCAGCGGCGCTGGACATCCGCCCGGAACCCGTGGAGCCGGCAATCAGCGCCGAGGATCTGGCCGAGCGGCGCGGGCGCGTCGACCGTGTGCTGCGCGCCGTGCTGGCCGAGCCCGACGCGGGCTTTCGCGTCATCGGCGTGCTCTATCAGGAGTTCGTGGTCCGCTGCCGCATCGAGGGCCTCGCTTCGGTAGTGCCGGACCTCACCGAATTCCGCCGCATGCTGACGCGCGCCCGCGCCGGGCTTGGCGCCGACATGGCAGGCGATGACGCCTGGCAGGACGTCTCGGTGCGCGCGTCGCTGCTGCCCGAGGACATGCAGGGCGTGTTCATGATGATCGCCCGCGCCGCCAAGGAGGGCTGGCCGTGTCCGAGCGATGCAGCGATCGCGCGTGCCTACGGTTCGCATTCGCTGCGCCGCGCCCGGCGGCTGCTCACCTATATCGAGGAACAGGGCCTCATCGTCTGCCAGCTCGACGGCACCGGCCGCCGCACAGTGACGCTGGTCGAGCTCGCCTGGGCAACGGCGCCAGGCGATCCCAATGCGGTGGAGGCGGAGCAAGGGAGTTTGGCGCTGTAACCGGCGCGACAAGTGGGTGCGGTTCTGAACAAGATGTGTTTCGCCGATCGGCGCGCGGCGAATTATGATGGCTTTCCGAGAATCGCAGAACGGTTCGGGCGGGAGGGTTGTCCGGTGCGGTTGAAATCTCTGGCTGTTCTTATCCTCGGCATCCTTGCCGTCGCCGTCATCGCTGTGACGGTATCGGCCCGGTCTTTTGCCGGGTCGTCCAATATGCCGGACTGGCTGCAGGCCCATGTCGGCGATGGCGATGGCGAGATTTCGCAAGTGGTGCTGGAGCGGGCGCGTGCGCTTTATCAGAAGAAGGTCGCGCAGGGCGCGGTCCACAATGGCTGCTATTTCGCCATGGATGCAACGCGGCCCGGCGATCTCGGCAATGGTGTGCTCGGGCGCCGCTACTACGTCATCTGCGAGGCCAAGCAGTCGTTTCGGGCGATATCGTCGGGACATGGCGGCGGCCGCAATTTGAAGGGTATCGTCAATTTCTCGAACGGGAAACGCTGCGCAAAAAACTTCGGCAATGCCCTGGACTCTTCCTTGACGGCGGGTGGCGCCTATATGACCGGCGAGGCAAAGACCTCATTCAAGGGTTTTTACCGGGTCGGCGCAAAGCAGGACCAGGCGCTGATGCGCACCTTCATCCAGTTCGACGGCGAAGGCGAGACGGCGAACGCCAGGCAACGCGTGATCGGCGGCCATGCGGCGCGGCTGTTGCGTGGCATGTGCCTGCGCAAGAACCCGAACAGCTCCTACGCCGACCATGACGGCTTTGTGCCCTACGGCAAGTTGGTCGATTATGCCGGCGGCCGCAGCAATGGCTGCACCAGCTGGTCGCCGGCCGATGCCGACCAGATCATTTCGATGGTGAAGGGCAATCCGACGACGCTCTACATCTACCCGGAATCGCGCGACATCGCCGCCGTTGGCAAATCCGGCGCCTATTGGAATGCGTCCTGCCTGAAGGAGATCGGAAAGCCGAAATTCTGGCCGCGCAAGAGCCTCGAGCCGATCATCGCGCAATACAAGAAGGACAATCCGCCGCCACCGCCACAGCCGCTGCCGATCTGCACCGGGCCATGAGGCGATGAGCGCTCGGCTCGGCATTGTTGGCGGCGCGGGCTGGGCCGCGCTGCCGACGGCGCTTCGGATGGCTCTACTGATTGATCTCGGGTTCGACGAGCTTTGCCAGGTTGCGCAGTGACTCCTGCCAGCCGAGATAGCAGGCCTCGGCCGGAATGAGGTCGGGAATGCCTGCCTGCGTGATGTCGAGTTCGGTGCCGACCGACACTTTCTTCAAGATCACGGTCACCTGCATCTCGCCGGGCAGGTTGGGGTCGTCGAACCTGTCGGTGTAGCGCACGCGTTCGCCTGGAACGAGCTCGAGATATTCGCCGCCGAAGGCGTGACTGCCGCCCGTGGTGAAGTTGCGGAACGACATTTTAAACGTGCCGCCGACTTTTGCGTCGAAGCTGTGCACCGAGCAGGTGAAGCCGTTCGGCGGGAGCCATTTGGCCAGCGCATCGGCTTCGGTGAATGCGCGGTAGACCTTCTCAGGGTTGGTCGTCAGAACGCGGTGCAAACGTACGGTGCTTGGCATGTCTCTGGTATCCTTTGTGGTTTCGTTGATCGATGCCCCAAGGACGGGTGAACTTCACCCGGTCCGACACGGCCTGTCAAATTTTTTGGGCCCTTTGGCTGCGGCCATCCGTCCCGCTATTTTGGCCGTCGCTTCAGGCAGGTAAGCCGCATCGCGACAATTGCATGCATTATTGACAATCTGCCTAATCTTTCGGCATAAATTTTACAATATTTATTAAAATTTTTGAAGTCTCTCTCTAAAATTGTATTAGGCTCAGCTTATTATACTCAACATGATCTATTAATTGATGAATGGCTATCTTCTTGGTGTACTATAGGATGATACCCTGGAGCGACAGATTAATCTAAAATTTGATCCGGTGGTCGCTCGAAGGCTATCGAGCGGCCAAGGCAACACGCACAAGGAGTGTCCGAATGACCACCGTCCTGAACGCCAAGGGCATTCCGCTTCCCTACACCGGCGCTTCCACCCACTGGTTCTCGGCGACTGGAGCGCCGTACTTCTACGGCACCTCGGGCAACGATTCCTTCTGGGGCGACACCGGCGTCAAGGTCACCATGTATGGCGGCGCGGGCGACGACTATTACCATCTCTATTCGACGATCAACAAAGCGGTCGAGAACTACGGCGCGGGCGTCGACACGATCGACACCTGGATGAGCTACAAGCTGCCCGCCAATTTCGAGAACCTCGTCGTCACCGGCGACGGCCACTATGCCTTCGGCAATGGTCAGGACAACATCATAACGGGCGGCGCCGGCAGCCAGACGCTGGACGGCGGCAAGGGCAATGACGTGCTGATCGGCGGCGCCGGCGCCGACACCTTCATCATCACCAAGGGCAACGGCAGCGACCTGATCTCCGATTTCGACGCGACCGACACCGTGCGCCTCAACGGCTACGCCTTCACCTCGTTCGAGGCCGTCCAGGCGAACATGGTCCAGGTGGGATCGAACGTGCAGCTGAACCTCGGCTCGAGCGAGGTGCTGGTGTTCAACAACACCACGATCGACAAGTTTCAGCCCGCCCAGTTCGAGCTGCCGATCGACAAGACAGGCATGACGCTGTCCTTCAACGACGATTTCAACACGCTGAGCCTGTGGAACGGCCAGAGCGGCACCTGGGATTCCAATTTCTGGTGGGGGGCGCAGAACGGCAGCTCGCAGCCCCAGAACGGCGAGCTGCAATGGTATATCGACGGCAATTATGCGCCGACCAGCTCGGTCCATCCGTTCAGCGTGACAAACGGCGTGCTCACCATCACCGCGGCGCAGGCGCCCGACGACATCAAGCCGCTGATCAACAACTACGAATACACCTCCGGCATACTGACGACGCACGACACCTTCTCGCAGACCTATGGTTATTTCGAAATGCGGGCCGACCTTCCGGAAAACGCCGGCGCGTGGCCGGCCTTCTGGCTTCTGCCCGAAGACGGTTCCTGGCCCCCGGAACTCGACGTGATGGAAATGTATGGCCAGAACCCGAATGCGCTTCTCATGACCGCGCACACAAATGAGACGGGAACCCACACCACGGTCGGGTCGACGGTGAATGTCTCGAACACCGACGGCTATCACACCTATGGCCTGTTGTGGACGCCGGACAAGCTGGTCTGGACCTATGATGGCGTCCAGGTCGCGGAAGCGGCGACGCCGTCCGATATGAACAAGCCCATGTATATGCTGGTCGACCTTGCGGTCGGCGGTCAAGCCGGCGCGCCGCCCGACCATCTCGCCACGCCCGCGCAGATGAAGATCGACTATATCCACGCTTATACGCTGAACGATTTGCAGCAGAGCCATCTGAGCACAACCGAGCACACAGTCTAGGTGGCCGGCGCGATGCCGCGGGACCGCGCGCCGCTCAGGGATGCAGCCATCGGGCTGCGCCCGGTTTTCCTGCGCGCCATCGCCGATATCGGCGTCTTCTCGCTGCTGATCAACATCCTGCTTCTGGTGATCCCGCTCTATCTGCTGCAGGTCTATGACCGGGTGCTGCCCTCCTCCAGCGTCGAGACGCTGCTTTACCTGTCGGCAATGGCGGTTGCCGCGCTCGGCTTTCTCGGCCTGCTCGACGCGGTCCGCGCCATCTACGCGCAACGCGTCGCGGCGACCGTCGACCAAAAGCTCGGTGCGCGGACATTTGCCGCCTCGCTTGGCGCCAGATATGCCGGCAGCGCGCTGTCGCCGCTGAGCGATCTTGCCACAGCCTGCGCCTTCATCAGGTCGCGCGGCGTGGCGGTGCTGTTCGACCTGCCGTTTGCTCCCGTCTTCCTCGCCTTGCTCTATTTCATCCATCCCGTGCTGTTCTGGCTGACGCTCGCCGGCGCCGTGCTTCTGTTTTTGCTGGTCGTGGCCAACCAGCTTGCCATCGGCAGGAACGATGCCATGTCGGCGGAACGCTCGGCCGTGGCCAGCCAGGCGGAGCAGGCCTTTGCCCGCAACGCCGAAACCCTGCGCGCCATGGGCATGGTGCAAAATGCCGCCGCGGTCTGGGGACAGCATGTCGCCGAAGCGTTGACCCTGCATGACCGTTCCGGCAGCGCCAATGCGATCTTCAGCGCAACATCGCGGTCGCTGCGCATGATGCTGCAACTGGCGATCCTCGGCGCCGGCGCGTGGCTGGTGCTGCAAGGGCAGATGACCGCCGGCATGATCTTCGCTTCATCGCTGGTGTCGTCGCGCGCGTTGCAACCTCTCGATCAGCTGATCGGATCCTGGCGGCAGATCGTCGATGCCAGGCGATGCTGGAAGCGGCTGGACACCGCGCTTGCGGCGCAACCGGCGCAAGCGCGCAAGCTCGTCCTGCCCGATCCGTTGGGTGCGATTTCGGTGCAGGATTTGTTCTTCATCGCGCCGAATGCGTCGTTCGGCACCGAGCCCATCCTCAAGCGGTTGAATTTTGCCATCGGCGCCGGCGAAGCGGTGGCGATCGTCGGCCCGAGCGGCGCCGGCAAATCGACGCTGGCGAAGTTGCTTGTGGGCGCGCTGCAGCCGACCGGCGGCGCGGTCAGGATCGACGGCGCCGATCTGAGGAGCTGGGACGAAATCCAGCTTGGCAGGCATATCGGCTATCTCGCGCAGGAGGTGGAGCTTTTCCCCGGATCGATCGCGCAAAACGTCGCCCGCTTCGATCCCGCCGCCGATGACGCCGCGATCGTCGAAGCGGCCAGGCGTGCCGAGGCGCATGAGCTGGTCCTCACGCTGCGCGACGGCTATCAGACCATGATCGGGCCGTCGCATACCGTGCTGTCGGGCGGCGAGCGGCAGCGGATCGGACTGGCGCGCGCCTTCTACGGCAATCCACGCATTCTGGTGCTGGACGAGCCCAACGCCCATCTCGACGGCAGCGGGGAGGCGGCGCTCGAAGCGATGCTTTCGGCCGTGCGCGGCGCGGGCGTCACGGCACTGGTGATCACGCATCGCCCCTCGATCGCTGCCGCCTGCGACCGCGTGATGGTCCTGCGCAACGGCGCCATCGAAGCCTTCGGCCCCTCGAGCGAGGTGCTGCGGCAATCCACGGCCGGCAAGGGCGTTGCCGGGAGCGCCGTGGTGACGGGCTCGTTCGTGCCGACCGTGCGTCCGCACAGCGTCCGCTTCGGGTCATAGATGATGACACAGCAGAGCATTGCCTTCGAAAGCCGACCGCGCACCGATTTCCGCCGCACGGCCATCGTCGGCTACGCGGCCGTAGCGCTCTTCGTCGGCTGCTTCGGCTATTGGGCGGCGAGCGCGCCGCTCTCCGGGGCGGTGATCACGTCCGGTACGATCTCGGCGACGGGCGGCAACATCCTCATCCAGCACCCCGAGGGCGGCATCATCGAGCAGCTGCTGGTGCATGAAGGCGACCGCGTGCAACAAGGCGAGCCGCTGGTCCTCCTCGACCGCACGGCGGCCGAGGCCGACCTCAACCGGCTGACCAGACAGTCGATCGCGCTCAGGGCGAGCGCCGCGCGGCTCGAAGCGGAGCGCGACGGATCGGACAGGTTGGCGCCAATCACCGAGGCGGCACCCGCGCCGTTCCAGACCGATTTCGACAATCTGGTGCACGAACAGCAGAAGGAGTTCGACGCCAGGCTCGCCCGGTTCCGGTCCGAGCAGTCGATCCTGGCGCAGCGCGTCGCCATGCATCGCGAGTCGGCGCTGGGACTGGACGCGCAGAAACTGGCGATCCAGCAACAGGCTGACATCGTGAAGAAGGAACTCGGCATCAAGACCAGCCTGCTCGACAAGGGCCTCACCAACCGCAGCGAATATTCGCAGCTTTTGCGCAGCGAGGCCGATCTGGTCGGCCAGGCCGGCGCGCTGGAGGCGGACCTTGCTGCGACCAAGACCCAGATCGTGGAAGCCCAGGCGCAGGTCGAGCGCGCCACCACGCAACGCGTCGAGGACGCGCTGACCAAGCTCGACGAGGTTCGCACCAATTTGGCCGACATCGGCGAACAGATCACGGCAGCCGAGGCGGTGCTGGGGCGCACGACAATCAAGGCGCCGGCGGCCGGCATTGTGGTGTCGTCGACCTATAATTCCAAGGGCAGCGTGATTGCCCCCGGGCAGAAGATCATGGAGATCCTGCCCACCGCGTCAGGCCTCATCGTCGACGCGAAGCTGCGGCCGAGGGATGTGGACCTAGTCCGTGTCGGCCAGCCGGCGAAGCTCAGACTGTCGGCCCTGAACGCGCGCCTCACGCCTGAGGTCTCGGCGACGGTGACACAGATTTCAGCAGACCGGCTGATCGATGAAACCACGCACGAGGCGTATTTCCGCGCCAGGCTGAAGATCACGGACACGCTGCCGCAGGGCGTGAAAGCTGAGCAGCTTTACCCGGGAACGCCGGTCGAGGCGTTTATCAGCACCGGCGAGCGGACCTTCTTCGAATATCTGGCGCGACCGATGCTGGATTCCTTCGCGCGAGCGTTCACGGAGCGGTAGATCCCAACTCGTCCTCCCAGTTAGCGCCACCGTAGAACACCCGGAGAATCACCACCTGATCGCCTTCTATGGCGAACGCCACAGTCAGGCGCCGCTCGAAACCAACGATGCGAAGCCCTGGCCGTAAATCATCCCTTCGGGTTCCGCGCTCCGAGGCGTAGTCAAGACCCAGGCAAAATCGCTCGATCCGCTCAATGTAGCGAATGGCGGTGAGGCTTCCGGATGCGTGAGCGACCGTATCGTATATCCATAGCAGGTCCGCCTGGGCGTCCGGCAACAGGACAACATGCCGGCGCTTCACACGTCCCCCTTGAGGCGGGCGGCGTGACGGGCGCGGATGCTGTCAAAAACCTGGTCGACCGGGATGGCCTGGGAAGGATCTGCCTTCCACCTGTCATAGGTCGGCACGACCTCCTCGCGCAGCCAGCGCTCCACGGCGGCATCGCGTTCCTGCAATGCGCGAAGACCGGCGCGGATCACTTCGCTGCTGGTGGCGTATGTGCCGGACTGAACGAGCTGGTCGATGAAAGCGGCCTGCTCGGCCGGCAGGCTGAAAGTGCGTTTTTCAGTTGCTGACATGGTTTCTCCTATCAGAGCCGGTATGATATTATCATACCGGCGCCGAGGTCGCACTCGAAATCTGATGGCGTCATAGTCCGGAACATTCACCTATGGGCCACTACTACCGGCAGAGACACCAGATATGCGGCCGGGATGCCTGAGATGGGTGGGCGTGATGCCGGTCTGCTGGCGGAAGACGCGGCTGAAATGGCCGGCATTGGGAAAGCCGCAGCGATAGGCAATGTCGCCGATCTGCAGGTCGCTTGCCTCCAGCAACGATTTCGCATGATGCACGCGCAGCGCAAGATATGCGGCCATCGGACCGAGGCCGAGCTCGGCGCCGAACAGCCGCTCGAGCTGGCGCCGCGATAGATTCAGCCGGCTCGCGATCTCTTCCACCGACAGCGTCTCCTGGAGGTTGCTTTCCATCAAAAGCAGCGCCCGCTTCACCGCCCGGCTCGACGCCGCGGGAAAGAGGTCGCCGACGGGCTGAACGTCCCGGCTCGAGCGGATGCGGTCGAGCACCAGGATATTGGCGGCTTTTTCCGCCGCCTTGCGGCCGATGAACTGCGAGACGAAATGGCCGGCAAAGTCGGCCGCTCCCGTGCCGCCGGCGCAGGTCGAACGGCCCCGGTCGACGGAAAACAGGCTGTCGGCATGGGCGTTCACGTCAGGGAACTGGTTGCGGAAATCCTTGATGTGGAACCAGCTCACAGCGGCGCTGTAGCCGTCGAGCAGGCCGTAGCGCGCGAGCACGAAGCTGCCCGTGCAGAGTGCCGTCAGCGGCACGCCCTTTTCGGCGGCCCGCAACAGGAAGGCTTCCTTTTCGGAGCTGAGGCTGCGGTTGGTGTCGAGCAGGCCGCCGACCACGACGACATTGTCGAACTCCTCCGGATTGCCGATCGCCTTGGTCGGCAGCAATTCGACACCGCAACTCGCCCGGATCGGCAGGCCGCGTTCGCCGACGATCTCCCAGTCGAACTCGATCCTGCGGCTGCGGTCGCCCTCATCGCCTGCGAGCCGCAGCGTGTCGATGAACAGCGACAGCGGCGACAGGGTGAAGTCGCGAACCAAGAGAAACGCAAACCGCCTGGCCATTGTTGTTCCGAAACTGCCCTCAACTGGATGGAGCCTGATATCGCCGAAGATTTGGCACAGGCGTGTGCGCCGTGCTCCTCAGGAGCGGCCGCGAGATGTCGGAGATGAGCTCGACGATCCCGGAGGGGAATATGTCGCTCACCCCGCCATGGCCGGTACGACGGCGCAAAAACGCCCGGGCATCGTCAGGCGCCCGGGCAATTCATTCGTGTTACGCGGCTCGCTTCTTGGCGATGCCGGCGGCCGCCTGTTCGATGAGCTTGGCGACAGCTGCCGGATCGGAGACGTAGACCGCGTGGCTGCCGGGCACTTCGACCGTTGTCGCACCGGCGCGGGTTGCCATCTGGCGCTGTGCCGGCGGCGGGATCATCTTGTCGTCGGCGGCGACCAGATACCAGCTCGGCTTCACCTTCCAGGCCGGAGCGGTGACCTTGCCTTCGAGCGCCGGGATGCCCCACGGAACCTGCGAGTCGGCCATGAAGGCGGCGAGCGAAGGGCGGACATCGGCGGCGAAGGAGGCGGCGAACTTCTCCTTGTCGAGCATCAGGAAGCCGTCGACGGGCGGCAGGATCGGCGGCACCGAAGCGCCGGGAGGCGGGTTGGCGATCAGGGTCGCAACCGACTCGCCGGCATCGCCGGCGAAGGCCGCGATATAGACGACACCAGCCACTTTCGGATCGGTGCCGGCTTCCGACACTACGATGCCGCCATAGGAATGGCCGACCAGGATGACGTCGCTCTTGGCTTCGGCAATGGCGCGCTTGGTGAAGGCGACGTCGTCGGCGAGCGAGGTCGTCGGGTTCTGGACGATGGTGACGTCATAGCCGTCCTTCCTGAGGATCTGGTAGACGCCGTCCCAGCCGGAGCCATCGACGAAGCCGCCATGAACGAGGACGACGGAATTTGCTGCATTGTTCGACATTTGAGTTCTCCTTTTCAAAAGCTTGGTCGGTTGCTTGGTTGGGCCGGTTGAACGTTTGTTGCAGGAGGACTATGCGCCGGCGGCAGCGGGCGCGCTTTGAGGGGACCTTCAGGACCCCTTGATTTTCGCTTGAGATCATTTTGATTTTGCACTCAAGACGCGGCTAAAGTGCCTGACCGGCAATTTCCGGACGATTTGGAGACAGCATTTTGTCGTATCATTTTGAGGATTTTGCTCTGGATGGCGAGCGGCGCGAATTGCGCCGTGGCAATGAGCTGGTCCCCGTCGAGCCGCAGGTCTTCGACCTGCTGCAATTTCTGATCCGCAACCGCGAGCGGGTGGTCAGCAAGGACGATCTGGTCGATGCGGTCTGGCAAGGGCGGATCGTCTCCGACGCCACGCTTGCCAGCCGCGTCAACGCCGCGCGCAATGCCCTTCAGGACAGCGGCGAGGAGCAGCGCCTTGTCCGCACCATCCTGCGCCGGGGCTTTCGCTTCGTCGGCACCGTGCGCGAGGAAGGCGGTGCCCAGGCGAGCGCATCGGTACAGCAAGCGAAGCCGGACCTGGGCATTCCCGCCCGCCCCTCCATCGCGGTGTTGCCCTTTGCCAATATGAGCGGCGATGCCGAGCAGGATTATTTTGCCGACGGCATGGTCGAGGACATCATCACCGGCCTGTCGCGCATTCGCTGGCTGTTCGTGATCGCGCGGAACTCAAGCTTCACCTACAAAGGCCGCGCGGTCGACGTGAAGCAGGTCGGGCAGGAGCTCGGCGTGCGCTATGTGCTGCAAGGCTCAGTGCGAAAGGTGGGCAGCCGCGTGCGCATCACCGGCCAGCTGATCGACGCCGAGGATGGCAGCCATCTGTGGGCCGAACGGTACGACCGCGAGCTGACCGATGTGTTCGCGCTGCAGGACGAGATCACCGTCAGCGTCGTCGCCGCAATAGAACCCAATCTGCGCCGGGCCGAGATCGAGCGCGTCAAGCGCAAGCGCCCCGACAGTCTCGACGCGTACGATCTTTTGCTGCGCGCGCTGCCGGATGTCTACACCTTCATGCCGCAGGGCGCCGCCAAGGGTCTGCCGCTTCTCGACCAGGCGCTCGCCATCGAGCCGAGCTATGCGCTTGCGCACGGCTTTGCCGCCTGGGCGCATCAGACCCTTTACCTACGCGGCGGTTTGCTGGCAGAGCATCGCGACAAGGCAGCCCGCCATGCCCATGCGGCGATCGAGCACGGTCCGGGCGACGCCATGGCGATGGCGCTCGCCGGTTTCACCATCGGCATGGTCGAGCATGACCGCAAGCTCGCCGACGCGGCATTCGCGACCGCGCTTTCGCTCAACGCCTCCTGCTCCTTCGTCTACGCCTTTGGTTGCGTGTCGGTGGCCTATGGCGGCGATGCGGCACGCGCCATCGACTGGGGCGAGCAGGCGATCAGGCTCTCCCCGCTGGATGCCATGAACTGCGTGCCGCACGGCATTATCGGCTTCGGCAATTTTCTCTCCGGCCGGCACGAGCAGGCAGTAGAAGCAGGCCGGAGGGCGGTGGAGATGACCCCCGGCTTCAGCATGCTGCATGGCTGGCTGGCCGCACCGCTGGCCAGGCTCGGCCGGCTCGACGAGGCCAAGGCCTCGGCCGCGCGGCTGATGGCGCTCGACCCGCATTTCACCATCGGCCGGTGGTCGGCAGCGGTCGGGCTGGCGCCGGAGATTGTCGGTGAGGTGACCGACGCGATGCGGTTGGCGGGATTGCCGGAGTAGCCTTCACGCATGCTATGAAGGCCGCAGCACCAAGCGGAGCCCAACCATGACCCTGACCAATCGCGACATCATCGAGCTGACGGCATGGCGGCGCAAGCTGCACCAGCAGCCGGAAATCTCGAACGAAGAGGAGAAGACCGCGAGAGAGGTCGTCGCCTTCCTCGCCGATACCGGCCCGGACCAGGTGCTGACCGGCCTGGGCGGCCATGGTGTGGCGGCGGTCTATGACAGCGGCCAGGCAGGGCCGACGGTGCTGTTCCGCTCGGAGCTGGACGCACTGCCGATCGAGGAGCTTTCGGGCGTGGACCATGCCTCGCAGGTGCCCGGAAAATCGCATATGTGCGGCCATGACGGCCACACCGCGATCCTGGCAGCACTTGGCCGCCAGCTTGGCCGCGAAAGGCCGGCGCGCGGCCGCGTCGTCTTGATGTTCCAGCCGGCGGAAGAAACCGGCAATGGTGCGGCCGGTGTTGTCGCCGATCCGCGCTTTGGCGAGATCGCTCCGGATTTCGCCTTCTCGCTGCACAATCTGCCGGGCGTGCCGTTCGGCGAGGTGCGCCTCAGGGAAGGTGTCGTGAACTGCGCCTCGCGCGGCATCCGCATCGTGCTTGAGGGCAAGACCGCGCATTCGTCCATGCCCGAAACCGGCGTGTCGCCGATGCCGGCGGTGAGTGCGCTGATGCCGCTGCTGCCCGCGCTCGGACGCGGTACCTTTGCCGATGATGATTTCAGCATGGTGACCGTCACCCACGCGACGATGGGCGAGGCCGTGTTCGGCATCTCGCCCGGCTACGCCGAGGTCTGGGCGACGCTGCGCACAAGGCGCGACGAGCGCATGGCCGAGCTTGTTGCCGCCGCTGAAGCGCTGGCTGCCAGGATCGCCGGCGAGCATCGCCTGTCGGTCCGCTGCGACTATCACGAGATCTTCGTGGCCAGCGTCAACGCGCCGGACGCGGTGGAGCATCTGAACCGCGCGCTCGACGACGAAGGTGTTATGCGCAGCGAGGAAGCCTTGCCGATGCGCGCCTCGGAAGATTTCGGCATTTTCGGCCACAAGGCGAAGTCGGCGATGTTCTTCCTCGGCGCCGGCGAGCGCACTCCTTCGCTGCACAATCCCGACTATGATTTTCCCGACGATCTGATCCCGATCGGCTCGCGCATCTTCATGCGCGCGGCGCGCAATCTTTTGGGTTGAGCGGCTCTCCGAAATCCGCATCCTGAAGCTGCCTTTTTGCGGCTGGAATCGTCCTGTAGTCGCGGTCCTACATTAGGAGAAGCTTGCGGATGAGAATTGCAATGGTCGTCGCGTTGACCGTGACAGCGGCAGGATGCGTCAGTTCGCCGGTCCAATATGGAGCCTCGCTGTCGACACAAGACCCGAAATGGGCGACGCCGGAATGCCAGCAGGCCCGAACGGACGCCATGGCCAACGACGCGCGCGAGAAGGGGCAGCCGGGATGGGGCTTCGGCGTGCTGCTTGGTCCCTACAGCATGGGCCTCGTCGCGGCGGCGAAGGAACATCAGCAGCAGCAGCGAAGGCTGCTTGCCCGCCAGGTGCATTTGCAGTGCTCGAGCCTGCCGCTGCCGAAGGATCTGGACTTCGATCCGCAGATCTACGCGCCAAAGCCGGCGAAATATCCGTAGGCTGGCATTTTTGGTCCGCCCGACAGCAATTGCAGAGGTCGGCGTCAGCCCCCACTCCGTCTCGGCTTCGCCGAGCCACCTCTACCCCCATGTACATAGGGGAGAGGAAACCCAAGCTTTTTGGGGCGAGGGAACCCAAGTTTTTCGAGGTCGCGACTCCGGCGGTTAGCATTTCCTCTCCCCCACGAATGTGGGGGAGAGGTGGCTTGGCGAAGCCAAGACGGAGTGGGGGAACGCCATAGGCGATTGCCTCTTTCGCTCACACCAACCTCTGCCCGCCATCGATGTGGATGGTCTCGCCGGTCATGAATTCGGCCTCCATCAGATAGAGATAGGCCGGCGCGACATCGGCCGCCGCAGCGACCTTACCCACCGGCAGGCGCTCGGCCATGGCGGCGAAGTAGCCGGACTTGGCCTCGCCAACGAGTTCATCCCACATCTCGGTGTCTGCAGCCCGAGGCTGCTCGAAGGGCCGCATCCGCTGAAGACGCCGCAGAATCTCAAACACCACACGCTGATCCGCGATGGCTACCGTATCGACTGGGCGGCGTGGCTCGCCAGCGCCGGCGTCGAAGGCGTCGACCCCAACAGCGGGCTGACATTCGATTCCGCCACCTTCGCGGTCGAGTCCGCCGTGCAAGGCGAAGGCGTGGTGCTCGGCCGCACCATGCTGGTCTCAGCCGACCTCGGGACGGGCAGGCTGGTGCGCCCTTTCGACCACGCGCTGAAAGCGGTCTCGAGTTTTTACGTGGTATACCCGCCGGAAGCGATAAGGCAGCGGAAGGTGAAGACGTTCAGGGATTGGCTGTTTGCGGAGGTGGGGTAGGGGGAGGATGGCGAGCGGGGTGGGGGGCACCACAGCGACGGCATGTCAGTTGCGATGTCGGCTTTGCGCCTCTTGTCGGCCGGGCACCTTTGCCACCCCGTGAAAGCAGACATTGCCGGCGACGAGGCTTGACGGTCGCGGCCGCGACAGGCGCAAAGATCAGTCTAGGCTGATCCGCGTTCCCTTGGCGCCGTTGAGCAGCCGCTTGAGATGGAAGCTGGCGAGCTGGTCGTCCGGACATTTGCCGATCTGCGCGGCGAAAGCCGTAAGCGCGTTTGCATCGCCGGCCTCCAATCTGCCGAAGGCTTCGAGATAGCTCGCCGTCGAAGGATCATCATACTGCTTTGACGACAAAGGCTCGAACGCGCGCAGCGCCTCGGCCCTGCCGCGCAGCATCAGATCGCCGACCGGCCGTCCACGGAAGCCGTCGACCCTTGCAGCCGCGCTCCCGCTGACGCAGATACGCGTGCCCAACTGCTTGTTGGCGCTTTCCAGCCGCGCCGCGATATTGATGGTGTCGCCATAGGCCGTGTAGTCGAAGAAGCGGCCTCCGCCGAAATTTCCGACCAGCGCCGGACCTGCATGGACGCCGATGCGGGTCGTACCGACCGTGACGCCCTTGTCGCGCCAGCTATCGCGAAACGATTGCGACAGCCCGTCGAGCTCGAGCGCGCAGGCAACCGCGCGCGCCGCATGGTCCTGCTGCTCGCCAGGCGCGCCGAACAGCACATGCAGCGCATCGCCGACGATCTTGGCGACGGTGCCTTCATGCGCGAACACGACGTCGGTCATGCCGGCCAAATAGTCGTTGAGGAGCGCGCCTAGCGTGGCAGGGTCGATCGTTTCCACCAGCGTTGTGAAGCTGGTAATGTCGGTGAACAGCGAGGCGACCTCGCGCCACTGTCCGGCTAGCGCCAACCCGTCGGCGTCGCCGGCCAACCGCTCGGCCAGATTGGGCGAGAAGTAGCGCGACAGGGATGCATGCGCGCGCTCCGCGACCGCTTGCCGCCGATGCGCCTCGTGCAGCACCTCGCGATGCTTCAAGGTCTTGGCGATCGTGGTCTCCAGGTCGGCAAAGTCGATCGGCTTAGTGATGAAGTCGAAGGCGCCGCGGTTCATCGCAGTGCGGATGTTGGCCATGTCACCGTAAGCGGAGACGATGACCGTCGAAAGCTGCTGGCCCTCGGCCTGCTGCAGCTTCTCCAGCAGCGACAGGCCGTCCATACGGGGCATGTTGATGTCGCACAGCACCATGTCGATGTCGCTGTTGCCGTCGATGACGGACAGGGCGTCCACACCATCGCTGGCAAACAGGAAAATGACCGCGCCGTCGCGGATCTGACGCCGGAACTTCTGGACGATCAAGACCTCAAGATCGGGCTCGTCGTCGACCACGAGGATGCGCGCCGTCACGCCACCATTCCCAGCCGGGTTTCGATCTGTTGCCTGAGCGCCGAAAAGTCGATCGGCTTGGTCAGCAGCGCTTCGGCACCGTTCTCCAACGCCTTGCTCTTGGTTTCGGCGTCGCCATAGGCGGTGATCATGATGACCGGGACGTCGGGCCGCAGCACCTTGATCTTCGGCAGCAGCTCGAGCCCGCTCATGCCGGGCATGTTGATGTCGGACAGCACCAGGATCAGTGTCACCCCTTCGGCGTGGTCGATCTGCTCCAACGCATCCACCGCCGATTGCGCGAACTCCATGGTGAAGCGGCTGGCTCGGATGTCGCGGCGGAACTGCTGGCGAAACAGCGGCTCGACGTCGGGCTCGTCGTCGACGACCAGGATGAGGAGGCTCATGCTTCACCTCCCGATTTTGCGAGCGAGGCCTCAGCGCGCGGCAGCACAATCCGGAACTCGGTGAACTCGCCTGGCTGGCTGTCGACGTCGATCGTGCCGGCATGCTGTTTGACGACGATGTCGTGGCTGAGCGACAGCCCGAGCCCGGTGCCCTCGCCGGCTGGCTTGGTCGTGAAGAATGGATTGAACATCTTCTCCTTCACCTCCGGCGGAATGCCGGTGCCGTTGTCGCGGATCCTGATTTCGACACGGTCGCCGAGACTCCTGGTGGTGACGGAGAGCGTCGGCTCATAGCCCGCGCCATTCGCCGCGGCGCTCCGCTTGGCCGTTGCATAAAAGCCGTTCGAGATGAGGTTGAGAAGCACCCGCGTGATCTCCTGCGGGTAGAGATCGACATCCCCCGCCTGCGGGTCGAAATTCCGCGTCAGCGTGATGTTGAATCCCGGCTTTTCGGCGCGCGCCCCGTGATAGGCAAGGTTCAGGCTCTCCTCCACGACGGCATTGATGTCGATCGGACGATGCTCTCCTGAACCCGCGCGCGAATGCAGCAGCATGTTCCTGACGATGGAATCGGCCCGCTTGCCGTGCTGGACCACCTTGTCGAGATTGCTCTTGAGCATGCCTGTCAGCTCGGCGACCTCTTCGCGCACGGATGCCTCCAAAGGCGCTCCGGCCAGTACACGGCTCAAATCATCGATGAGTTCGCCGGAGAGCGCTGAGAAGTTGTTGACGAAGTTGAGCGGGTTCTTGATCTCGTGGGCGATACCGGCGGTCAACTGGCCGAGTGAGGCGAGCTTCTCCGTTTGCACGAGGCGGTCCTGCGCGGTTCTCAGATCTTCGAGCGAGCGTGACAGTTCGCGGGTACGCGCCTGCACCTCGTCGAACAGCCGGACGTTCTCGATCGCTATGCCGGACTGGTCGGCAAACGTCTCGACGAGCTCGATCTGCCTCGGCGTGAAGTCCCGCACCTGTGACCGCGTCAGCGCGAACACGCCGACCGGCGCGCCTTCGCGCAAGATCGGAACGCATAGAATGGTCCGGTAGCCGCCGAGCTTCTGAAGCTGCGTTGCCCCGTAGTCCGGGTCGGCGAGCACGTCCGAAACATGGACGGCGCGGGCTTCGAGGGCCACCCTTCCGGTGACGCTGTCGCGACTGGCGGCGAAGGGATTGGCTTTGGCGAAAACCGCGGCTTCAGGCAAATTGCCGTAGTCGGCCGACCACCGGTAGAGATCGCCGTCGCGCTTGAAGATGACGCTAGTGTCCGCGTCGCACAGCTTGGCCGCTGATTCCGCCAGCGTGTCGAGAACCGGCTGCAGGTCGAACGTAGAGCGGCTGATCGCCTTCAGCACATCCGCCGTTGCCGTCTGTTGCTGCAGCGCCTCTCCGAGTTCGGCCGTCCGCGCCTGCACTTCGTCGAACAGGCGGACATTTTCGATGGCGATCACCGCCTGGTCGGCAAAGGTTTCGACGAGTTCGATCTGCCTGTCGGTGAAGGGCCGCACCGTCGAGCGGGTGAGCGAGAAAACGCCGATTGGAAGCCCCTCGCGCAGCAGCGGCACGGCCAGCACCGTGCGGTATCCGCCGAGCCGCTGTCCTTCCCGCAGCGTGTAGTTGGCGTCTGCCAGCACGTCCGGAATCTGGACGGCCTTGCCTTCGAGCAGGACTCGACCGACCCCGGTGCCGCGCCCCGGGATGTGCACAAAGCCGCTGAAATATTTCTCGAGCTCGGCCGGATAGCCGTAACTCGCGGCCTCGACGAATTTGCCGTCCGTCTCACGCACGATCGAGGCGTTGTCCGCTTCGCACAGCCGCGTGACCGATTCGGCCAGTGCGTCGAGCACTGCCCGGAGGTCGAAGGTCGAGCGGCTGATCGCCTTCAGGACGTCGGCCGTCGCCGTCTGCTGCTGCAGCGACTCGCTCAATTCCGCGGTGCGCGCCTGCACTTCTTCGAACAGGCGTGCATTCTCGATGGCTATGACCGCCTGGTCTGCGAAGGTCTGGATCAGATCGATCTGTTTCTCGGTGAAAGGTTGGACTTTCTGGCGGGCCAGTATGAGTACGCCGATCGGATTTCCCTCGCGCATCAACGGCACACCCAGCACGGTCCGGAACCAAACCTCGCTCGTAGACTCCAGGAAGGTGTATTCGGGATCGGCCAGGACGTCAGCCAGATGCACGATCCCGCGGTCGAGCAATGCCCGCCCGACCACACTGCCGCGTCCGGGCACAAAGTGCTTGTCCTTGACGTACTCCAGCCAGTCCGGAGGCAGATTGTAGTTGGTGGCGTAGTAGGCGCCTTCCGGCTCCTGCCGAGTGATGCCAGCCATATCCGCCTCGCAAAGCTGCGCGGCCGATTGCGTGAGCGTATCGAGCACCGTCTGCAAATCGAACGTCGAGCGGCTGATCACCTTCAACACGTCGGCGGTGGCCGTCTGCTGCTGCAGGGCGTCGCCGAGTTCTGCCGTGCGCGCCTGGACCTCGTCGAACAGGCGCACGTTCTCGATCGCGATCACCGCCTGGTCGGCGAACGTCTGGACGAGATCGACCTGTCGAGGTGTATAGGGACCTGGCTCCGGCTTGCCCATTGAGAAAACGCCGATCGGTACGCCCTCGCGCATCAGCGGCACGGACAGGACGGCCTTAAAGCCGCCGAGACTTGGTAGTTCCGGGAACCCGTATTCGAGATCCTTGGCGACATCAGGAACGTGGATCACCGCTTTTTCCAATGCACTGCGTCCGACGTAAGAATCCCGTCCTACGCGGATGGCATGGCGAGCCTCGTAGGCAACAAGCTCTGGTCTCATTCCGTAGTTGGCAGCGAGTTTGTAGGCGTCGCCGTCGTTGTCCAGCATGTAGATTCCGCCCGTGTGCGACCCGCAAAGCTTGCAGGCCGAATCGATCAGCGTTTCCAGGACACGGTGCAAGTCGAAGGCGGATCGGCTGATGACTTTCAGCACATCGGCCGTGGCCGTCTGCTGCTGTAATGCTTCGCCAAGCTCGGCGGTGCGCGCCTGCACCTCTTCGAAGAGCCGCACATTGCCGATTGCGATGACGGCCTGGTTGGCGAAAGTTTTGAGGAGGTCGATTTGATTGTCGCTAAAGGGCCGCGCCTCGATGCGCCGGATCATAAGCGCTCCGATTGCTTTTCCTTCCTGCAACAGCGGAGTCGCGAGAATCGCGCGAAAACCAAGCCGTTGAGCCATCATTCGGGCAGTTGCAAACTCCTCTCCAGCGATGGTCAAGTCGTGAACGTGGACCGGCACCCGATCCAATACGGCGCGGCCGGTAACGATGTCGCGCGCGACCGGCAAGCCAGCACTGTCAATCGGAATCGGTCCGTGATGCGCTCCCACAGCCAGCCTGTCGGAGCGCAGCAGATAGATCGTTGCGTCATAGGCGTCGCAGAGCCGAGCGGCACTTTCAGCGACGGCGTCCAGCACAGGCTGAATGTCCGTAGGAGACCCGGCGATCACTTGCAGTATCGCGCCGGTAGCCGTCTGCTTCTCTAGCGCGTCGGTCAGGTCACGGCCACGCGACTCGACCTCTTCGAACAGCCGCACGTTCTCGATGGCTATGACCGCCTGGTCGGCGAACGTCTTGAGCAGTTCGACCTGCCGATCGGGAAAATCGCCGGCCTCAAGCCGGTCGACCGTGATCACGCCGATCGGAACGCCATCCTTGAGCATCGGCACCGCGACGGTGCTTCGCGAATGCAAGAAATCGGCAAGCGCGCCCATCTTATGATCCGGATCGGCCTGATAATCCGGATCGGCCTGTATGTCGGGGATTTGCACAACGGTGCCGCTGCTCACCGCCCGCGCTGCGGCGCTGCCACGTCCTGGTGCCATTGGGAAGCTCCGATCGATGGTCTCGATTGCTTCGGGCGGCACCCCGTAGTGGGCCATGAAGTGCAGGAGCGTTCCATCGAACCGGTCAACAAAGCAGAATTGCGCCCCGCAGAGCTTGGCGGCGCTCTGGGCGATCGTGTCGAAGACCGGCTGCGCATCAGTCGGGGATCTGGAGATCGCGCGCAATATCTCGCCGGTGGCCATCTGCTGTTCCAGCGACTCGGCTAGGTCGCGGTTGCGGGACTCGACCTCTTCGAACAGCCGTACGTTCTCGATGGCGATGACCGCCTGATCCGAAAATGTCTGCACCAGTTCGATTTCGCGCGTACTGAACGGCGAGACCGACGAGCGGGCGAGGACGAACACGCCGGTCACGGCGCCGTCACGCATCAGCGGAACGCCCAGCAGGGTGCGGAAGCCGCCGAGCCGCTGGCCTTCGATGTTGGTATACTCCGGATCGTCGAGAACGTCGGCAATCTGCTCCACGGACCCGCTCCGGGCAACGCGGGCGGCGATGCTGCCCCGGCCCGGCGTGACCGGGAGGTTGTTCATGTGGTCCTGGAATTCTTGGCTCCATCCGATCTGCACCGTCGGCTGCAACACGTCGCCCTGGCGCAGATAGATGTAGCCCATCCCGGAATGACAGAGGTCGGACGCGGACTTCACAAGCGTATGCAGCACGGAATCGAGATCGAACGCCGAACTGCTGATCGTCTTCAACACTTCGGCCGTCGCCGTCTGCTGTTCCAGCGCTTCCGTCACCTCACGGTTGCGCGCCTGCACCTCGTCGAACAGGCGGACATTCTCGATGGCGATCACCGCCTGGTCGGCGAAGCTCTCGACCAGTTCGACTTGACGCGGTGAAAATAGCCCGATCGCCCGCCGCGCCATGCCGAATACGCCGATGGTCTCCTGACCCCGCTTCAGCGGAACAGAAAGTACTCCGCGGAAACTGCCCATGATTGCCGCTTCCGGCCTTTCGTATTCCGGGTCTTCAAGCGCGTCCGCCACGTGGATCGTCATTCCCTCCAGCGCTGCGCGGCCCTGGAACGTCCCTCGTCCCACGACATGTGGATTGGCTCGTTCGTATGCATGCAACTCAGCAGCCTGCCCGTCGCCTGCCATGAACCGCAACGTATCGCCAACGCGCAACGTGATTGCGCCCATGTCCGCCCCGGCCAGGCGTATTGCCGAGTCGACCAGCGTCTGCAGTACCGGTTGGAGATCGAAGGCCGACCGGCTGATTGCCTTGAGCACATCGGCGGTCGCGGTCTGCTGCTCCAACGCCTCGCTGAGGTCGCGTGTACGCGCCTGCACCTCGTCGAACAGGCGCACGTTCTCGATGGCGATGACCGCTTGGTCGGCGAAAATCTTGAGCAGCTTGATCTGCTTCTCGCTGAAAGGCTTGACCTCGATGCGCCTGATGACGAGCGCGCCGATCGCCTCGGTGTCACGCATGAGAGGTGTTGCGAGCATCGTGCGGTGGCCAAGCCTTTCGGCAAGTGTTTGGCTGACAGGAAACTCCTCACCTGCAACCGCTATGTCGTTGACATGCACAGTCTTGCAGTCAGCGAAGGCGCGACCGCAGACCCAATCGCGTGCGACCGGCATCGGTTCGAAGTCGAAGGCGATGGGGCCGTAGTGCGCTTTGGGGAATAGTGTCCCGTCTCGCGCTAGGAAAATACCGGCGTCGTAGGTGTCGCAGAAGCGCGCAGCACTCTCCGCCACGACCTGCAGGACGGGTTGGATGTCGGTCGGCGATGCGGCGATCACCCTGAGGATCGCACTCGTCGCATTCCGCTGTTCAAGGAGATTGGCGACCTCCGCGGTGCGTACCTGATTTTCTTCGCGCGCCGCTGTCAACTCGGATCGGAGCGAGCTGATCGTGATCTCAGAGTCGGAGTCAGGCCCTCCCACTGAGGTGCTCCTGTTTTGTCTCTGCTCAGTGTCGGCTTTGGCCAGCCCAGCGTCAAGTTTGGTGACCTGCAACGTTCGTTTGTGACGCAGCGCGGCCGCTTCGGTGATGCACCTGGGCGCCGGCTTTCGGAGCTATTGCGGATAGTGAATACGTCCGAGACGGGGTCGTAGGCGGAGTGTCCGCTTCTTCGCGCCTTGACCTACAACCAGTCGGTCAGCTTCCGGCCCAGTTTAGCCATCAACTCGTCCGTTCTCCGCCTACCGTTGTCTACACCTTTCCCCTCGGCTGGCGTCGCCGGCGTTCCAATCGGTGTATGCCCGCAAGCGCTTGTCCTTGTTTCGTGGCGATCTTCCGCGCCAACCCTGCCAAGCCTGGAACCAAATCCCCGTCTAAACTGTTCAAGTTTGATTCGACGCCGACGAGCCCTGCCTGTTGGGTGAGCGGCGACCTTGAGGAGCTCTCATCATGACCATCTCATCCAGCTTTCGTTCGCTTGCGGTTGCAGCCATCACCGCTGTTGCCGTCAGCGCCGCCAGTGCCGCGCATGCCGACAGCGGCACGATCCGCTTTGCCGTCTACAAGGCGGCCTTCTTCGTCGGCGGCTCCGGCGGCGAGGGCACGCTGACCTTCCATGGCCGCTCCTATCCGATCTCGATCGGCGGCGTCTCGGGCGGCTTCGCCTTTGGCGTTTCCAAGACCTATTTCCGCGGCACCGTGCGGCATATAAGCAGGGTTCGCGATGCGACCGGGGTTTACGGCGCGGCGGGCGGCGGCGGCGCGCTCGGCAAGGGCGCGCAGGTGATCGTCATGACCAATGACAAGGGCGCCACGCTCGAGCTCACGGGCCGGCAGGTGGGGCTGCAGGTGAATGCGGATTTGAGCGGGATGGCGATTTCGTTGAAGTAAGGGGCGGTCTCAGCCCGTCACGTCCTGGGCATGACCACCTAGGACTATGGCAATCGCATAGGGTAGCCCCCCACTCCGTCTCGGCTTCGCCGATCCACCTCTCCCCCACATTCGTGGGGGAGAGGAAACGCTAATCTCCGAAGTTGCGGCCTTCAAAAGCTTGGGTTTCCCTCTCCCTCGAAAAGTTTGGGTTCCTCCCTCACGAAAGCTTGGCATTTCCTCTCCCCCACGGACGTGGGGGTAGAGGTGGCTCGGCGCAGCCGAGACGGAGTGGGGGCCGGCGCAGCCATAGGCGACTATCCCGACCTTCTACGGGACCAGCCGCCTACCTCTCCTCCACAATCCTTAAATACGCCGCCGTCACGAACAGCACGATCAGCCCGAACAAGATCCGCCGTGCCCCCTCCGGCATCTGCAAGATCGTCAGCAGCGTCGTCAGCACGGTGAGGATCAGCGCGCCGATGATGGTGCCGGTGTAGCCGCCGCGGCCGCCGAAGATCGAAGTGCCGCCGATCACGGCGGCGGCGACCGAGGGCAGCACCAGCGGTTCGGCGAGCGACAGCGAGGGCGCCTTGATCAGCCCGATATAGAGCAGGCCGGTGATGCCGGCGAGCACGCTGGAGGTGACGTAGAGCGCGGTGATCACCTGCCAGTATTGTACGCCCGACAGGCGCGTTGCGCACTCATTGTCGCCGACGGCGTAGAGCAGGCGGCCGAAGCCGGTGCGGGCCAGCGTGAAGACGATGAGCGCCGCCAGCGGCACGAACAGCAAGAGCGCGTTGGGGAAGCCCCACGTCACGCCGGTACCGAGCCAGGCGAGGAAGTCCGGGATTTTGGCGCCCGACGCGATCACCGTGCGCTGGTAGACCTGCAGGCAGCCGGTGCCGATCAGGCTGGTTCCCAGCGTCATGATCAGCGGGTGGACGCGGAAGACGCCGACGCCGATGCCGTTGACGAGGCCGATCAGCACCGCCGGCATCATCGCCAAAAGGAACGCCACCGACGGGTCCTGGTTGACGATTTGCGTCGCCATGATGAAGGCGCTCATCGTTGCCACCGTGCCGACTGACAGGTCGATGCCGCCGGTCAACATGGTCATGGTCTGGCATCCGGCGAGGATCGCCAAGGGGATGGCGAATTTGATGGTGTTGGCGATCCAGCGCTCGTTGACGATGCCTGGGCGCAGGATCTGCAGGATCACCACCAGGATGATGAGCAGGATAACCAGCGGGATGAGCGGCCGGTCGGCCATGAAGCGCTTTATCCGGCGGCCGAAGGTGATGGGTTGGGGAGTAATCGCGGTTGTGCTCATGACGCTGCCCTTGCTCGCGATGAGGTTTGCCAGGTGCGGTAAGTGGGGGAGGCTAGCGCTCTACGGCGCCCCCCTCTGTCCTGCCGGACATCTCCCCCACTTGTGGGGAGATTGGCAGCTTTGGCGCCTCGCTCATTCGTGCAAGGTTGGAGACTGGCGAAAGCCGATGTGACGGCTGATCTCCCCCCTCGTGGGGGAGATGTCCGGCAGGACAGAGGGGGGCGCGCAGGAACGCCGACCCCTCGCTGCGACAGCACCGCCCCAACCCTCATCACTGCCGCCCCCGCATCGTGATAAACGCCCCGAACATCACCACAGCCACCATGATCAGGCCTTCAATAATGGCGGTGACATTCGGGTCGATGGCGAGCAGCGTCAGGTCGGTCCGCACCAGCCGCAGCACGAAGACGGCGACGATGGGGCCGAGCAGGCCGCCCTTGCCGCCGCCGAGCGCCACACCGCCCAGCACGACCGCGGCGACGCTGGCCAGCAGATAGGGGCCGGGGATGGGGGCGCCGATGCCGGTGCTCATGGTCAGCGCCAGGCCGCCAAAGGCGGCGAACAAGCCCGACAGCGCATAGGCGATGATGCGGGTGCGCTTGACCGGCACGCCTGAGCGGAACGCCGCCAGCTCGCTCGAGCCGATGGCGTAGATGGAGAGGCCGAGGCGCGAGCGCCTGAGCGGTATCCAGATGATGCACAAGCAGACGATCAGCACCAGCAGCGCCTTGGGCAGCCAGGCGTCGATGGCGTCTGGCAGGCCGGGGATCGGCACGGTGCCGGAGATCAGCGCCTTCAGCCATTCGGCGATGCCGCCGCCCGGCGCGTCGAGCACCAAAAGGGCAGCGCCTTGCAGCACGAACAGCATGGCGAGCGTCACGACGATGTCGGGCACGCGGGTGACGACGATCAACAGGCCGTTGAGGGCGCCGAGCGCAAAACCCATGGCGAGCACGAAGGGCACGACGAACAGCGCGTATTCCTCGGAGGCGCCATTCATCATCGACGCCGCGGTGACGCTGGTCAGCGCCATCATGGCGGCGACCGACAGGTCGATGCCGCCGGCAATGACGACGACCGTCTGGGCGGCCACCGCGAAGGCGTAGGGCAGGACCGCGCGGGCGAGCGAGCCGAAATCGTTGCTGCCATAGGCCGGCTGAATGATCCTGGTGGCGATGAACAGGACGCTGAGCAGGGCGAACAAGCCGACGACCCAGCCCTGGCGGCGCAGCAAATGGCTCATGGCCTCGCCTCCGGGGCATCAGAGGCATGGGCGGTGGGATCGGCCAGAATACCGATATCGGCCTTGGCGCCGCGCGGCAGGCCGTAGGCGGCGCGCATCAGCGCCGGCTCGTCGGCCTCCTCGACAGGAAAGATGTCGACGAGGCGGCCGCCGAAGATGACGATGACGCGGTCGCAGACGCGCTGCACCTCTTCGAGCTCCGAGGTGTAGAACAGCACCGACTTGCCGTTGCCGGCGAGCTCGCGCAGCAATTTGTAGATCTCCTGCTTGGTGCCGACATCGATGCCGCGCGTCGGGTCGAAGCACAGGATGGTGCGGGCATCCGCGGCGATCCAACGGGCGATGGTCACCTTCTGCTGGTTGCCGCCGGACAGGCGCTGCACCTCGCCTTGCGCGCGGGTGTCGATCTGCAGCCGCTCGATGGCGCTGAGCACCGTGGCGCGCTCGCGGCGCATGTTGATCGGGCCCCAGTTGCGCAAGGCGGCGCTGAAGGGCAGGGCGATGTTCTCGCGCACCGAGCGCTGCATGGCGAGCGCTTCGGACCGGTCGCCCGGCACATAAGCAATCCCTGCGCGGATGGCGTCGATTGGGTGGGAAAATTTCACGGGGGCGCCATCGACTTCGATGGTGCCCCCGGATGGCCGGATCGAGCCGGCAAGGGCGGCGAACAATTCATCCTGGCCCTGGCCTTCGAGCGCGACGACGCCGGCGACCTCGCCATCGGCGAGATCGAAGGAGACATCGCTGAGCTTGGTGCCGACGCGCAGATTGTGCACGGCAATGCGCGGCTTGGCGGGCGCCGGCGCGGCCTTCTCGGCGGCGCTGCGCGCGGCGACATGGGTCTTGACGATGCGGGTGCCGAGCATCAGCTCGACGATCTTTTCCTCGACGCCCGGCACGATGTCGACGACACCGACGGTCTCGCCGTCGCGCAACACGGTGGCGCGGTCGCACAGCGCCGAGATTTCGACGAAGCGGTGCGAGATGAAGATCACGGCGCGGCCGCTATCGCCCTGGCGGCGCACCACTTCCAGCACCTTCTCGGCGAGGTTGGCGGGAAGGGCTGCCGTCATCTCGTCGAGCAGCAGAACGTCGGGCTCGACGGCGAGCGCGCGAGCGAGGTCGAGCACGCGCAGCACGGCCAGCGGAATGTCGCGTGCGATGTCGCGCAAATCGAGATCAAGAATGCCGAGCTCGCGCACCCAGGCGCGGAACGGCTCGACCGGCGTGCCGGTCAGCCTGAGATTGGAGAGAACGTCGAGATCGGGGATCAGTGACGGCTCCTGGTAGACCGGCAAAAGCCCGGCTCGGCGGGCGGCGGCAGGCGAACGTATGTCGCGGGCTTCACCGCGGATCAGGATCCGGCCGGCATTGGCCGGAATGGCGCCGGTCAGGATCTTCACCAGCGTTGATTTGCCGGCACCGTTGGCGCCCATCAAAGCGTGGACCTCGCCCGGCAGTACGGAGAGCGACGCGTTGCGCAGTGCCGCGACCGCACCGTAATTCTTGGCGACGCCGGTGGCGTCGAGGAGGGGGCTTTTCGGCAACGGGTTTGTTGTCAAAATCTGTGGTTCCAGAAACTAACGTTGGCGCTCTACGGCGCCCCCCTCTGTCCTGCCGGACATCTCCCCCACTTGGGGGGAGATTAGCAGT
>NZ_JBFUEY010000020.1:0-191266 GCF_056403715.1 Mesorhizobium sp. P2_F5
CCCTCGATCATCGAAGCGTGGTTCAGCTCGTCCGAGATGATCAGGCAGTTGGGCAAAAGCCGCGCAATGGTCGAGATCGAGGCTTCGTTGGAGACGAAGCCGGAGGTGAAGACCAGGGCCGCTTCCTTGTCGTGCAGGTCGGCCAGTTCCGCTTCGAGCTCGACCAGCGGGTTGCTGGTACCGGAAATGTTACGGGTGCCACCGGCGCCCGAGCCCATCTTGCCGGCCGCGTTCTGAAACGCGGCGATGACATCGGGGTTCTGGCCCATGCCGAGATAGTCGTTGGAACACCAGACGGTGATTTCCTCGGCGCGGCCGTTGGAACGCCAGATGGCGCGGGGAAATTTGCCGACAATGCGCTCGAGATCGGCGAAGACGCGGTAGCGCCGCTCGGCATGGAGCTGGTCGATCGCTTCCTCGAAGAACCGCTGATAGTTCATGTCGACTTTCCTTTGCCTGTTAAGCAATCGCTGGTGCCCGCACTGTCTCCGCCGCCTGGAATTTGATCCAACGGCGCAATTACAGTGCGGCGGCCCTTACCAAGTTTTGTTGCCTGCATGACATATCGCTCTGCGCCCGCCCGCGTTTGCTCGCGGTTTCTTGAACCGCACGTCATCGGCTACGCTCACTTTGGCAACGGTTAGACGTAGCCCTTTGCGGGAAAGGCCGACCTTGATTCATGTCAATATCGGAGAGCCTGAGATGTCTTTTTGCTCAGTTCGAGATGAAGCGATGCAACGAGCCGCTGCGCAGCACAGAACGCGTCACGCCGCCAAAGGTCATTTCCCTAACGCGGCTGTGCCCATAGCCACCCAGAACAATCAGATCAGCCGCAATTTCGTGCCCAATCCGCAGGAGCAAGTCCGCCGGCTCGGAGCGGCGCGCATCCAAAACTTCCGATCGCGCCTTCACGCCGTGGCGTGCCAGGAAGCGCTCGACGTCCGCAACATCGTCCCGAGGCGCGGTGTTTCCCCGGTCCACGGAGACGACCACAACGTTGCTGGCCTCGATCAAAAGGGGCATTGCATCGACGACAGCGCGGCGCGCTTCCCGCGTGTCGCTCCATGCTATCAGGATGCTTGCAGCGCTGATCGGCGCAAAGGTTTCCGAGGCCACGAGTATCGGGCGGCCGGCTGCAAGGATGAGACTTGCCGGATCCAGCATACGATGATGGTCGACGATCAGATCGACCGTCGGCGAGCCAGTTAGGATCAGGTCGGCGGCACGCGCATTGAGTGCGAGCTGGCGAGTGGGATTTCCTATTTCTCCGCACCACGAGGCACGGTTGCTGCCGTTGACTGTGCTCAGGAATTCCTCTCTCAAGCAGTTGAGGCGGCCCTCAATCTCCTCCACCTGACACCACAAGGCCTTGGTCGCCGCCTGGTCATCGGTGCCGCTTGGCAGGACAAAATGCGGCTCGGCTGCACAAAAGCCGATCAGATCGGCATCATGTCGTTGCGCAAGATCCCAGGCCATGGAGATGCGTGGCGCGGCGATGGTGTCCACGTCCAGTTGAACCATGATCGTTTTGAAAGCCATCGCTGCAGCCCTTTTGCGTTGAAGCGAGCTAGTCACGAAGAACGAACGACCACCTTGATGCGTGTCAAACGCGGGAACGATATCGGTGGCGCCCGATAGCATCTGTTGATCCGGATCAACGACCTGGCGACGAATAGCGTTAGCGTCGTATGGTGAACACTTTTGTTTCCACCCTCACAATGGAGTACCGATCATGCAGATCCATCCCCAACCGTCGCAATTCGGCATGCAACTATTGCCGATGGTGGAGAATGGCCAGAAGTTCGTCTTCGCTGCGGCGTCTCTTCAGACGCATGCTTTCAAGGCAATGATGCGCTATCACATCGAAACGCTGGGGTTTCTGAAACATCGCTACGAGCAGGATGTAAAGCTGGTCGGTGACCTGATCGACGGCGCTGAGTTCAACGACGCCTTCGACATCTTCTCCACTTTCCTGCAGAATACGACATTGGAATACACAACCGAAGCCGGCAAGGTCGCGGGCCTGACCTCCAAGCTCGCGTCGGAAACGGCCAAGCGCGTGCGCAAGGAAGCCAAAACCGCAATCGAGGACGCAGCGGCGAAGACAGTTGCGTAGATCGAAAGGCGGAGGCCTGCAACCATGAGCAGCAATATGGGCAACGGGCGTCGCCGGCGGCGGTTTCGATGGGTTTGCGCACCTGCGGCGTTGCTGCTTGGATTCGTGCCTGCACAGGCCAACAGCCTGATGGAACGCGGCCAGGCATTGGTTGAGTTCAATTGTGCCCGCTGCCACGCCATTGGAAAAACCGATCAAAGCACCCATCCCGACGCGCCGGCGTTTCGCACCTTATCGAAGCGCTATCCGATACGGATCTCGAGGAAGCCCTCGCCGAGGGCATTTCGACCGGCCATCCGGACATGCCCGAATGGGTTGCAAGCCCTGACCAGATCGAGGCGATAATCGCCTACATCAGCAGCTTGCAGCAACCGTGATCGAGGTCATGGGCGCAGCAGCCGACCGAACCAGACGGTTCGCTGCGCGATCGGAGTTCATGCAAGCCGCTCTGTAAAATGCAATCGACCTCGCAGCCGATAGCGGGCCATCAGAGCAACTCCAGACTGAGCTAGGGCAACATCCGGTCAGCGGCACGGAAAAACGACCGCGCGTGTGCCACAATCTGGGCCTCCGTAGGATGATCCGCCGTTTCAACACCGACAATTCGATCCTTCAAGTGCGCATGGTGGTCACGGATGTGCTTGGCCAGTTCATCTTTTGCCGATCCTGGTCCCACGATCAGCCATTCCTTGGCTGGCTGCAGGGCGTTGACCACATCGTGGTAGAAGGCATCGTTTTCAGGCGCTCGCTTGCCGTCGATGCTGCCTGCCTTGTTGTGGGTCTGATGATGCGCCAGCGTGGTGACAAGCCTCACGCTTTCGGCTGTCTCACGGTTGAAGAAAAACACCTTGGCTTCGCGATGGTCGAGCCAGGCGACGGCATGTTGGGTCTGCATGTCTATACGTCCTTGAGTTATTGTTGATGAGCGCAATCGTCGCGGTGAGGCGTCGAATGCTTCACGCGGATTGGAACTCCAGCGTCGCCAAGATCGAACCGGGTTCGATGACGGCATTTGCTGTGGCGACAATCGTCGCGCGGCCACTTGCTGGCGCGACAATCTCGTGAAGCGCGTCTTCGACGCGAATTTCGGCTATTAGCTCGCCGGCCTTGATTGTGTCGCCGCTGGAAATGAACCAACGCTCCAGGATGCCCTCGGGCAACATGCTGGACGCCCATAGCGCTTCGTCGACCTTGATGTACTGCATGGCAATCTCCTTCTGCTTCGAATGATAGGCGCTTCGCCAAACTGGGCCTTGATCACGATCAAACAGCTGCGAGGATGCCAGCATGCAGACAGCGGCCGGCCGTTTTGCAACTCGCACAATGGCCGGGTTGGCATGGCCGGTCGCCAAGCGGCGCGCGCTTACCGCCTACACAACCAAATGATTGGACCTCGACCGCTCGGAACGACCGACGCGCTTACTTGCCCACAACGCATCGCGCAATTTCAGAAATGATCCAGGTCAAAGCGCGCCGCGCTGTTTCCGTCAAAGCTAAGACAATGTGGAACTCTATCCTAAGCGCACCGTATGGTCGCGACCTCGAACTCGCCGTCGTCGACGAGGAGGGGACGCATGCGCTCGTATTTCCGTGCGTAAGGAGTCGAGAAGGCTGGAAGAACGCCACCACCGGTGCCCGTGTTGACATCCGGCCGACCCACTGGCGCGATTGGAAGCCGGAGCAGGCCCAAGCCAGAACTGGCAACCCTCTCGAAGGGTCTCCCTAGGGTCTGGATTCCACGATCAACGCCATGCGCACAAGATGTGACAGGCTGCCCGCGCCCATTTTGCTCATGACATTGGCCCGGTGGATTTCGACCGTACGCGGGCTGATTCCCAGATCGTAGGCGATGGTCTTGTTCGGCAGACCCGACACAAGCCCGTCCAGCACCTGCCGCTCGCGCTCCGACAAGGTCGCCAGATGCGTGCGGATGTCCGAAGACTGGGGATGCGCCGCGTTTGCCTGGTTCCGGTTGGCCAGCGCGGAGCGGATCGCGCCAATCAGCATCTCGTCGTCGAACGGCTTTTCGATAAAATCGGAAGCGCCTTCCTTCATTGCCTGAACGGCGAGCGCCACGTCGGCATGGCCCGTCATCACGATGACCGGAATTGTATGTCCGCCTGCTCTGAGCTGTCGCAGAAACTCTATGCCATCTATGCCCGGCATGCGTACGTCGGTGACGATGCAGCCATCGAGACTGCTCGTCGCCGTCGACAGAAAAGCTGTGGCCGATTCGTGCAGGCGTACAGCGAAGTCTGCTGTGGCCAGAAGAAAACCGAGCGACTTGCGAACGTCGACGTCGTCGTCGACCACGTGCACCAGATCACTGTCGGCCATTTGTGACCTCTTCTTTCTCTACGATGCGCAAGGTGAACCGGAACGCGGTTCCACCGGCCGGCACCGCCTCGGCCCATATGTGACCGCCATGCGATTCAACGATGGTGCGGCAAATGGAAAGGCCGACACCCATGCCTTGCTTCTTGGTGGTCACAAATGGCTGGAAAAGTTGCGCCGAGACCTCCGGCGCGAGACCTGGGCCAGTATCGATCACGCTTACCTCGGCCATCCCATCATCCCGGGCAATAGTCGTGACTTTCAATTCGCGTCGTGATGCATCCTGCATGGCTTCAACCGCGTTGCGCATCAGGTTGAGCAGAACCTGCTGAATCTGGATGCGGTCGGTCAAGACCAGTTCGGCGGACGGGTCGAGCTTGTAGCTGACGAGGAGATTCATCTCCCTTGCACCAACCAGGGCCAGGGACGCGGCTTCCTCGATCAGCAAGGGCAGTCGTTCGACCTGGCGCTCGCTTTCGCCCCTAGCAACAAAATCCCTCAGATGACGAATGACGTCTCCCGCCCGCAGGGCCTGCTCAGCTGCCTTGTCCACGGCATCCCGCAGCATGGGCGCGTTCTCTTCCGTGCTCTTTTCAAGCAGCCGTCGACTGCCCTTGAGGTAGTTCGTGATGGCGGTGAGCGGCTGGTTGATCTCATGGGCAAGCGTCGAGGCCATTTCGCCCAGGGCCGTAAACCGCGCCATGTGGAGCAGCTCCTGCTGCTGCTCCTGGATTCTAGCTTCTGCCCGGTGGCGTTCGGTCAGGTCGCGGCAGAAGCCGGTAAAGAAGCGTCCGGTTCCCGGATGCATCTCGCCGACGGAAAGCTCCATAGGGAAAGTCGTGCCATCCTTGCGTGCCCCGGTAACGGTGCGGCCGAGCCCGATGATCCGGCGTTCTCCCGTCGTCAGGTAGCGAAGCAGATAGGCATCATGCTCGTCGCGATAGGGCGAAGGCATCAGCATATTGACGTTTTGACCAATGACCTCGTCTGACTGATAGCCGAACAGCGTTTCGGCAGCAGTGCTGAAGGATTGAATCCGGCCCTGTTCGTCGATAACGACCATTGCGTCTGGCACTGTTGCCAGGATCGATCGCAAATGGTCCTCACGCAGCCGAAGTGCTGCGTTTGCAAAGGAGAGTTCGCTGACATCCGTGCCTTCAATGAAGATCGCGGTGATACGGCCATCGTCGGCCTTGACCGGCTGATAGACGAAATCAAGGATGCGCTCTTCCACCGGCCCGTCGGCTTTGTTGCGAAGACCAACCTTCACCCCCTTGCCCCTATAAGGCTCGCCGGTCGTGTACACATGGTCCAGATGTTCGAAAAACTCATGTCCTTCGAGCTCGGGAAAGGCGTCCCGCACTGACTTTCCAATCACTTGCCTGTTGCCGATCAATCGCTGGTAGGCGGCATTGGTCAGTTCGAAAACGTGACCTGGCTCGCGCATGAGCGCTATAAAGCCCGGAGCCTGATCGAACATTCGTGACAAGAGTGATTTCAGTGTCGTCCCGCCGGGCGACAAACTGAGCGCTTCGTCTTGGATCACCTGAGGTTCCTGGGTTCGAGACGGTGCTACTGGCGCTAACTATCACTTCTCGCCGCACACGCAAAACGGATCGAGACGACGTTTTGGACGCAGATGCAGTTGGCGGATGCAGTTGACGGTCTTTGACGCGCATCAAGGCCTTGGGCGCTGGCGAATGCGATTCATCACGCATTGCACCGTTTCAGCGAAAGGCATCCGCAATGTCCTACAAGTCAATTATCGTGAACCTCGCCATCGATGCGACTCCCGCACCCATTGTGCGGGTCGGGATCGAACTTGCCGAACGATTTGGAGCCCATCTTATCGGCTTGGCGGCAGCTGATGTCCCGCCTCTGGTGGCGACAGGCGACGGCATGGTCTACGAAGGCGAGGTCATGCAGATCCAGCGAACGGAAATCGAAAAGCGGCTTGCTGAATTGCGTGAAGTGTTCGAGAGGCTGGTGCCGGCTTCGATTACCAGCGAATGGGGGCAAGCCGTCTGCAGTCCGACCCGCTTCCTCGGCGTTTCGGCCAGGGCGGCCGACCTGATTGTCACCGGCGGCCGGGATGGAGACAACGTCTTTCGCGCCGTGGATATCGGCAGCCTCGCGCTCGGTGCCGGGCGGCCAGTCCTGGTCACCGCAGGCAATATCGAGCATATCCCCGCAAAAACCGTACTCGTTGCCTGGAAGGACACCAGGGAGGCGCGGCGTGCGATAGCCGATGCATTGCCTTTTCTGGCCAAGGCCAACGAAGTTGTCGTCGCCACGATAGACGCCAATCGCGACGAAAGCATCCGTGACAGCCTTGACGATGTCGCCGCCTTTCTTGAACACCATTGCATCAAGGCGCGAACCGAGTTGATCGCCGGCGAGGCTGACGGCGACCGGTTGCTGACATTTGCACGCTCGATCCATGCGGACCTGATCGTCTCGGGCGCCTATGGCCATAGCCGGTTGAGGGAATGGGCATTTGGCGGCGTCACCCGCACGCTGATCGAAGAGAGCGGCATCAGCCGCTTCATGTCGTATTGATGATAGGCGAAGCTGACCAGCAACCCGTCTCGCCAGATGACGGTGCCTATTGGTCGATCGAGACCAATGACCTTCTGCGACGCCTCGAGACGTCCGCCTCGGGGCTGGCTGCTTCCGAAGCCGCATCGAGGCTCGCAAAATTCGGCCGAAACACACCGGCGTCGAAGTCAGGCGCGTCGGCCCTGGTGGTGTTCGCGCGCCAGTTCCGTAGCCCGCTGGTCCTGATCCTCATTTTCGCGGCCAGCGTATCGGCCTTCGTGGGAGAGGGCCAGGAGGCTGCGATCATCGGGGCGATCGTGCTGGCAAGCTGCGTCCTGAGCTTCACCCAGGAGTACGGTGCATCGCGGGCGACCGAAGCACTGAAACAGCGTATTTCGCGCAAGGCTATTGTTTTGCGTGACGGGGTCGAGTGCTCGGTTGCTGCCGAAGATATCGTGCCGGGCGACTTGATCCGCCTCTCGGCCGGAAACCTCATTCCTGCAGACGGTATCATTCTGGACGCGCGCGATTTCAATGTCAGCGAGGCGGTTCTCACCGGCGAAACCTTTCCCGTCGTGAAGGCACCGGGGCGGTCAATGCCGGAGGCTTCCGTCGCACAGCGCAGCAATGCGGTCTTTACCGGCACATCGGTCCGCAGCGGCACTGCAACCGTGCTTGCGGCAGCGACCGGTGCCCGCACCGAATTCGCGTCGATCGCTGCCGCCCTGGAACGACAAATCCCTGAAACAGGGTTTGCCCGGGGCATAAGACTGTTCGGCTATCTGATGACCGAGATCATGCTGGCGATTGTCATCCTGGTGTTCTTCGCCAACCTGATGCTGCATCGACCGCTGATTGAATCGCTGCTGTTTTCGCTGGCTCTGGCGGTTGGTCTTACGCCGGAACTCCTTCCGGCCATTATCAGTGTGACGCTGGCTAGAGGGGCTCGCGCGATGGCTGCCAATGGCGTCATCGTGCGCCGTCTCGACGCCATCGAGAACCTGGGCAGCATGGACGTGCTCTGCACCGACAAGACCGGCACGCTGACGGAAGGCGTGATCCACCTCGACGGAGCGTTTGATGTCGACGGCAATCCGTCAACCGACATCCTGCTTTGGGCACGTCTCAACGCGACCATGCAGGCCGGACTGAAGAACCCGCTGGACGAAGCGATCGCCGGTGCGCCGGGCGAGGGCGCATCATTGGCCGCTTTCACCAAGGTCGACGAGATCCCTTAATGATTTCATCCGCAAGCGGCTATCCGTTGTTGTGCGGACCAAGGACGCCAAAGATATTCTGATCACCAAGGGCGCCGTGCTAAATGTCCTCGAAACGTGCGGCTTCGTCAGCACGGCGAAAGGGCTGGAACCCCTCGATGAGAAGCAGCGGGCGGTGATCGACGAGAAATTCCGGCGCTGGAGCGCGGACGGCTACCGCGTTCTGGGCCTGGCGATCCGCCGATTTGAGAGTCGGAAAACGTTCAGCAGGAAAGACGAAATCGATCTCGCCTTCGTAGGCTTCCTGCTTTTCCTCGATCCGCCAAAGGAAGGCGTCAGGGAGACGCTTGCCGAGCTCGCCCACCGCAGCATCGCGGTAAAGGTCATTTCGGGCGACAACCGTTACGTTGCCGCGCATCTTGCCCAAGCGGTCGGCTTGCGCGCCGACAGGATCATAACCGGAGAGGAGCTTTCGAAATTGACGAAGAGCGCGCTCTTTGCAGGCGTGCAGCACACCGACCTCTTCGTCGAGATCGATCCCAACCAGAAGGAGCGCATCGTTCAGGCACTGCGGAGCAGGGGCCATGTCGTCGGCTACCTTGGCGACGGCATCAATGATGCGCCCGCCCTTCATGAGGCAGATATAGGCATCTCAGTCGATACCGCTGTCGATGTCGCGCGCGAAGCGGCCGATATCATCCTTCTCAAGCAAGATCTGGGCGTGCTCGTGCGCGGCGTCGACGATGGCCGCAAGACATTCGCCAACACGATGAAATACATTTCAATCACCACCAGCGCCAATTTCGGCAACATGATCAGCATGGCTGTCGCCTCGCTGTTCCTGCCTTTCCTGCCGCTTCTGGCAAAGCAGATCCTGCTCAACAATTTCCTTTCTGACGTTCCTTCGCTCGCTATAGCAAGCGACAATGTCGATGCCGACCAACTGCGCCGGCCACGTCACTGGGACATCCGTTTTGTGCGGCGGTTCATGATCAGCTTTGGCCTGGTCAGTTCGCTGTTCGACTTCGCGACCTTCGCGTTCCTTCTGTTCTTCGCGCATGCGACGGAGGCGGCATTCCAGACCGCCTGGTTTGTCGAATCGTTGCTGACGGAGCTTGCCATCGTGCTCATCGTGCGCACGCACAGGGCTTTCTGGGCGAGCCGTCCAAGCCCGTTGCTTGCCTGGCTTACACTGGTTGTCGGGGTTGTCGCGATCATGATCCCCTATCTGCCGTTTGCAGCCTGGTTCGGCTTCGTGCCCTTGCCGCTACCCGTGCTTGCCGGGCTTGTCGCAATCACCGCGCTCTATCTACTGGCCTCGGAGGCAACCAAGCGCTGGTTCTTCGGACAGGAGAGCCGCCAGTCGCACCGGAAGAGGGCGGGCCAGATGATCGACAGAGGGCCCAAGCCTCATGCGGCCTACCCGAGATCATAGGCCGCGTGGGGAGGCTTGAAGCGATGATGAAGAGAAGCGCGGGCATTCTGCCCTATCGTGGATCGACCAAGGGGCTGCAGGTGCTGCTCGTCCATCCAGGCGGCCCATTCTGGCAAAGCCGCGATCTTGGCGCCTGGTCCATCGCCAAGGGCGAGTATGACGAAGGCGAGTTGCCAGAAGCCGCGGCGCGGCGCGAATTCAAGGAAAAGACAGGTTGGGAGTCCAAGGGGGCCCTGCTCAAACTGGGTGAGTTGCGCCAGCGAAAGAGCAAACTCATCACGGCTTTCGCGCTGGAAGGCGATTTCGATACCGCGACGTTGCGCAGCAACATGTTTGAGATGGAATGGCCACGACGCAGCGGCCGCATGCAGTCATTTCCCGAGGTGGATCGCAGTGCATGGCTGGATCTGGACCTGGCCCGGGCAAAACTGCTTGCCGGTCAACGGCCCTTTCTAGACCGCCTTGTCGCTTCGGTTTTGCGCCACACAGCCTGTTGATCGAGATCAACGCCACCTGCCGCCAACATGGCAATGATGGCGAGTAGGCAGGAGTGATCAATATGAGCTTTCTCGATTACCTGATTTCGGTCGACGCCAGAACGGCTCTGATGGGTCGCATGATGCGGACGGTCGGCGTCGACAGACATTTGAAGGTCGTGGCAGACCATGCGGCAGTCACAAATCGGGCAGTGAACCGCTGCCGTGCCTGCGGCCATCAGGACGAATGCATGACCTGGCTCGACGAACATCAGCAAGCCGAGAACCCGCCAGACTATTGCCGTAACAGCGACCTGATCGCACGACTGCAGCACGTAGCCGACCAACGGTAGTGCATCGAGCAGATCTGCCTTGAGGACGTTATGACTTCGGTGGACGATTTGTTCTTTCCAGAAGCATTTCTGCTCTTTGTTGCACCAGGGCCCACCAACGCTCTTTTGATGGCGGGGTCGGTCAAACGAGCGAATGCGATCAAACTTTTAGCCGCTCAGGCATGCGGATACGGGATCGCATCCGCGTGCTGGTTGTCGCTGCGTCCCGTTGTGTCACCGGATGCCATTCAGATACTGAGGCTGATTGCAGCCGGATGGCTCGTCATTCTTGGGCTGCGCCTGGTGGCGAGCGCCGGGACTAACGTTTCCAAAAACGGCGATGCCATTTCTGTTGCGGCGACCAGTGCCCTGAACCCGAAGGCCTTTATTTATTGCCTGGCTATCGTGCCGATGAACATCGAACTGCGGGCGCTGGGACTCTTCTGGATTGCGCTGCTGGTGATGACAGCTGCCACAGGATCGTTGTGGCTGTTGCTAGGTCGGCGCTTCAGCGGAGGCAAAAGAATGGCAGAGAGAGTTACCGGCGCGGCGCTTGTTACATTCGCCCTGCTGCTCCTTCGGCCATTGATCCTTCTAGTCGCGATCTGAGCGCAGCGAAGCGTAAGCGCGAACCTGTTTCGCTGCCGAGCTATCCTCCAACGCAAGTTCAAGCTCTCTGGGCACAGCGGCTCGCGACACCAACCCGGAGTTGGT
Organism: Mesorhizobium sp. P2_F5; assembly: GCF_056403715.1. NCBI lineage: Bacteria > Pseudomonadati > Pseudomonadota > Alphaproteobacteria > Hyphomicrobiales > Phyllobacteriaceae > Mesorhizobium > Mesorhizobium sp. P2_F5. Next base: position 11,163 of record NZ_JBFUEY010000020.1, read on the forward strand.
CGGGCCTTCGCTACGAAACAAGGATGACGGATAGGGGATCGGCGCAGAAGAGATCGTCCTCGACAACTTTGACGCCGGCGACGTTTTCGGCCGCTACAATGGCTGCCTGCCGCTCGCGTTCGTCGAAGATGGCTCCGCTCAGTTTCACCACGCCTTTGTTCACTGTTACGCTGATCAAGTCCTTGCCGGCCCATTTCTGCATCGCTAGCTCGGTCATGATGTTTTGGCGAATCTGTTCGTCATCGATGACTGCAGGGGCTGCATCAGGAAGGACGCCGAGCAATGCCCGCATAAGATCAGAGCGGGTGATGATGCCGACGACTTTCCCGGCGTCGACGACCGGAATGCGTTTGACATGGTAACGCGTCATGAGCTCGACCACTTCGGCGAGCGATGCGGTAGGGGATGCCGTCACGACATCTTGCGACATCACCTCCTCGATCCGCCGCCCATTGGTACGGACATATTCATCGGCCGCCTTTCCGGGGCTGACGAGAAACTCAAGCCAGCGCGAGCGCTTGCGCTCCGTGCCCAGTTCTCCGCGACGCAGGAAATCGCCCTCACTGACGATACCAACCAGCGTGCCGTTGCCACGAATGACGGGAAAGCCGCTGATCTTTTCGGAGAGCATCAACCCTGCCGCCTCGGCGATCGATGCGGACGGGTCGATGCCGACGACTGGCTTGCTCATTATGGCTGCGGCTTGCATGTTCGCTCTCCCGAGTTTCTCCAAACCTCCGGCTTCTTAGGCTCCACATGCACGAAGCGCCTTGATCTGAATCATTTTGCCGTCGAGGCAAATGGTCCAAAGGTTGGCTCGCAAGTGACGGGCGCGTTCCCGTTAGCCAGCGATCGCGGTCTTGGCGACGTTCACGCCAAGCTCGTAGACAAGCAGTCCACCATAGTAGGCCGTCGCAGTGACCAGAATTGCTCCGCAAATCTCGATCAAAGGGATGGCGATCGTTACAGCCCGAAACTCGCGATTCCGCATCCAAAGCGCGAGCCGCACAAGGCCCCAGATCAGGAAGGCAAGGGCAGTGATACCCCCCAGGCTTTCGTGGATTTCCGCGATATCGCTGCTGAAGCCGGCCGCTTCGGCGTGATCCAGGGCGAGACCGCCGAAGAACCAGGTCCCTATGGCGAACACTCCGGCAGCCAGGGCCACAAAAGTAGAGATCGTGCCAGTGCCCGATTTCCTTGTGACGGCGCTGCCGCCTGCCAGCGCCACAAGGTCGATAGCCGCAAGCGTGTAGATCAGAACGATAGGAAAATGAACAAGAATGGGGTGGATGTGTTGGATGGGGACCACGAAAACTCTCCAGAAATTGGTAGGGGACTTTGGACAATTGCCAGCCTTGCAGCGAGCCTTGGTCCGACATTTGTGATCGTTATGTGCTGCGACGGGCCACGCACTGCGAACGAGAGATCTAGTCGTCTTCGTCGCCCTCATCGCCCTGCCGGTCGTCACATGCATCGTCGTCACCCTTGATGGTTTTCGGAGTGGTGGCGTCCTGCATCGGGATGGCCTGCAGGTCGATCGGGCCGGATGGGTCAACGGACGATTGCGCCCCACATGATCCTTCGTCCGATTCGGCGGCCGCCGGCAGGGCAAAGGTTGTGAGGCCTGCAAGTGCTGCAAGGACAAGCATGGAATTGCGCATGGTCTGGTATCCTTCTCGGCGCGGCCATGATTGGACGCGATAATGCCTGGATATGGACCCTTGGCTTGCTGCGGGCTGAGGATGATTGACAGCAAATTGAAAGCTTGAACGTGCGACATGCCTTGCCGATGAAAAGCCTGTTGATGCGTTTGGCGGTGCTGGGTCTCGCTGGACTTGTCCTGGCCATGCCTGTCGCTGCCCGTGCCGATGAGGACGATGACGGCGACCATGACCGGGCGCGGGATTTGTACGAGCACGGCGAAATCAAGGGCCTTGCCGATATACTGGACGTTGTCCGCGCCAAAGCTCCCGGCGATGTCGTGGCGGTCGATCTCATCCGCAAGGCCAACAAATGGGTTTACCGGTTCCAGGTCGTCGGTGCCGATGGCCGGCGAAAGACCATCGACGTCGACGCCGGTGCCGGTGTCATCCTGCGCGATGGGGAGGGCGACTGATGAAGATCCTCCTCGCCGAGGACGAGCCCCGTATCGCTGCCGATATCGCGACTGCCCTCAAGGCATCTGGAATGGCGGTCGATGTCGTAAAGGATGGTGAAGCTGCCTGGTTCGCTGGCGATGTCGAGACTTATGACGCCGCGATTCTGGATCTCGGATTGCCCAAGCTCGATGGCCTCACGATCTTGAAACGTTGGCGGGCCAACGACCGCCGTTTTCCGGTTCTGATCCTGACCGCAAGGGGGATGTGGACGGAACGCGTGGAGGGGATCAACTCCGGGGCTGACGACTATCTTCCCAAGCCTTTTGAAATGGAAGAACTACTCGCCCGGTTGCGCGCCATCCTGCGTCGCTCGGCAGGGCAGGCGGCGCCCGTTCTGAGGTCCGGCCCGCTGCTTCTGGACACGCGCCAGATGCGGATATCGCTGCGCGGCATCCCCGTTTCCCTGTCGCCGCTGGAGTACCGGCTCCTGGCGTTTCTGATGCATCATGCAGGACGGGTGGTGGCGCCGACCGAACTGGCTGAGCATCTTTACGATTCAGGCAACGACCGCGATCCGAACGCGATCGAGGTCATTGTAGCGCGATTGCGACGCAAGCTCGGCAGCGATGTCATCGAGACAAGGCGAGGGTTCGGCTATCTGATGCCCGACGATGCCGCCTGATGGGTAACTCGATCCGCTTCCGGCTGTGGTTGGCGGCAACCATCTCGATTCTTGTCGCACTGGGCATCGCCGGCGCCGGCTTGCGCTATCTGTTCGAGCTTCACGTCGAGCGGCGCGTTGTGGGCGAACTGACGGTCGACCTCAACGAGTTGATCGGCGCAACGACTTTTGCCAGCGATGGCCGCCTTGTGGTGACCCCGGTGCTGACCGACCCACGGTTTGCCAATCCACTGTCCGGTTACTACTGGCAGGTGGAGGACGTCGCCACCGGCAGCCTCGAGCGTTCGCGATCCTTGTGGGACGCCAAGCTGCTCTTGCCTGCGCGGAGCGCAAGTGGTGGGGTGCGAACGGTCGAGGAGTTCACGGGCCCGGGCGGAGAACTCAGTATTGCGGTCGAGCGTACGATCATCGATGCCGGAGGCCGCTCCTTTCGTGCCATCGTGGCGGAAGATCATCGAACCGTTGAGGTGTCTGTAAGCGAATATGTTCGCGATCTTGCTCCCGCTCTCCTGATGCTCGCTGCAGTTCTCATGGCCGCGTTTTTCATCCAGATCACCATCGGCCTTGCACCGCTGGAGACCTTGCGGGTCGCCGTCGGAAGCGTGATTGCGCAGCGAACGGCGCGGCTCGATGTGGTGGCACCAAGCGAGGTGCAGCCGCTCGCTGAGGAAATCAATCGTCTTCTCGATGCGCAGGAGAAGGCTCTCGCTCGGGCGCGCTCGCGCGCCACCGATCTGGCGCACGGCCTCAAGACGCCGCTGCAAGTTCTTTCGGCCGACATCCGCGCGTTGAGAAAAAAAGGCGAGACGGATCTGGCCGACGAGATCGAGAAGAGCACCGGCGCGATCCGCCGCCATGTCGAGCGGGAGCTGGCGCGCGCCCGCCTCGCGCCCGGCGTCTCGGGCAAGGCATCTTGCCTTGTGTCTGACGTCGCGGCTGGCGTCGTTGCCGTCGTCAAACGGACGCCAAGCGGCAGGCAGCTTTCTTTCACGATGGGGGTCGCGGAAGATATGCTGGCGCCAATCGACGAAGGCGACCTGTCGGAAATCCTCGGCAATCTGGTCGAGAACGCCGCCCGGTACGCAAAGTCGTCAGTCCGTGTCGATGCCTCCGCAACCGCCGGCGAGGTAATCGTCACTGTCGCCGATGATGGTCCAGGCATACCGGATGCCGATCGGGAGTCCGCCTTGTCGCGTGGCGTCCAGCTCGACAGCAAGGGCGGCAGCAGCGGCCTTGGCCTGGCCATTGTTTCCGACATCGTCGAAGCCTATGGCGGACGCCTTGCCATGGCCAACGCCGATCCGGGTCTGGTCGTGAGCATTTCCTTGCCGCGACACAGTTGAGCGTGCTTCAGGCAAAACCCGGGAAATAGTCGACCTTTATCTTCGAGCGGCGAACGCCCATGGCCAGCAGCTTTTGACGCAGCGCCTTGACCATCGCCTGCGGGCCGGAAATGTAGAAGGTGCGCTCGAGGTAGTCGGGTATTGCCAGGCGTATCAGGCGCTCGTCGATGTAGCCGGGATACTGCCCGCGTTCACCCCCGCGCGCCACAGCGTGGACCGTCTTGATACCAAGTTCCTGCCTGGCCGCGCCAAGCACGTCGCGATAGGCGATGTCTTGCTGTCCCTCGGTCCCGTAGAGGATGATGATCGGTCGCCGCTCCTTGCGGTCGATGAGATATTGCAGCATCGAGCGGAATGGCGTGATGCCGATGCCGCCAGCCAGGAAAGCGATCTTGGTTTCACGCCGGGCGGGCAGTGTGAAGTTGCCAGCCAGTTGCGCGGCGTGGATCGTGCTGCCCGGCTTCATGGTCATCAATTCGCGCTTGAAGGCGCTTGATTGCGGATAGAACTTGACGCCGAGGCGGACTGTTTCCTCCGTCGGCGCCGAGGCGACCGTGAAAAAGCGGCGGTTGCCGCGATTGTCGGCACGATCGAGGCCAAGCGTCCATTCGAGATACTGGCCGGCCTCAAAGGCGAGCTTGCGCGGCGACCGGAAGATGAAGTCGAAGCTGTCGACGGCTGATTGTTCGATGCGTTCGAGCGTCAGCACAAAGCGTCCCTTTGGGCCTGCCGCATAGGCAAACAGGTTGCCGGCGAGCAGCGCCAGTTCCGGTGTGAAATAGAACGAGCCGATATGGATGTTGGGAGCAAACAGAAAGCCGACGATGGCGGCAAAGGCGATACGCGGCCATCGCATCGTCGGTGCCGTCAGCGGCTCGGTCAGCATCACAAAGGCAAAGAACAGCAGAGGCGACGAACCCAGTGTCTCCGCAAGAGCGGTCCAGTACTGCGATGGGTCGGTGGTTGCCAGAAGGGTCACCAGCGCTACGACCACAAAGGTCGAGACAAGATCAAGTCGGCGCAATTTCCGCACGATGAGGACGCCGCCCACGAGAACGAGCGGAAGCAGCGGCAGATTGCCGCCAACCCACCAGGTGGCTGGCTGGTCGAGCAGCAGCGCCGACAGCGCCACACCCAGCGCAGCCGGATTGAAAAGGTGTTTCCGGCCGATGGCGAGAATGAATTTGGATGATATCGCCCAGACCGACGCGAACGCCACTGCCGCGATCCCCCTTACGTCCGTGACCGCTACCGGATCGAGGATGAGCGCCAGGATGAGCGCGGTGATGTAGACGGACTCGTTGTTCGCCGGAACCTCGAAAATCCGCGAAAAAATCTTGTTGGTGAGCCAGCAGGCGGCCAGTGCCAGTGCCGTCGTGAAGGCGAGCGCTATCGAATCATGCGGTACTAGCTTGATCAAGCTGAGCACGAACGCGGCGCCAACCAGTCCTATCAGATAGTAGAGGACCAGTCGGTACATGGTCAGGTGATCGAGAAATCGGTCGATGGTTTTGATCATGGCAGGCAAAGGGCTCCGAACCCGGTTGTCGGTGTGGCGCGGCCATTGGTGTCTATGACATAGCCCTCCAGGCCAGGCGTCTGCTCGATGAAGAGAATGCCGTCGCGGCCCATGGCGAAGGCAGCGGTGGCGAAGCGATCGGCTTCGAGCACATCGGCGCCGATAACGGTCAGGCTGACGATGTCCTGGATCGGACTGTCAATTGCATGCGGGTTGTAGATGTGTTGGCCCCGCACATAGGTGCCGGAGGTCGCCACTCCGCGACTGCGGGGATAGACGACTTTTACGATCTCTTCGGCGTTGAAGGGATTGCGGATGCCGACGCTCCAGCCCTGGCCCGAGGCATTCTTGCCGCGGGACTGCACGTCGCCTCCTGCCTCGATGAAGAAATCGCGGATACCGGCTCGCTGAACGATGGCCGCCGCATTGCGGATCGCCCAGCCCTTGACGATGCCAGATGGATCGAGCGATCCGTCGGGCTTGCGAATATCGAAGTAACCGTCGGTCTCGTCTTTCGTCTGCCGCGCGAGAGCAAACACTTCGGTCATCTCGCCGCTCCATTCGACGACGGGGACGTCGCCGCGGTTGATGGCCATGATCTCGCTGTCGGCCCGGTATGTGCTGAAGCGCCGGTCGATATGCTCGAAATAGCCGAAGACTTTCTCGATCAGCTCACGGTTCGACGCGCCGCCGACGTCGACCGTAATGGGCATGCCCATCAAAATACGCGTGTCACGCATGCCTAAGACGATGCCTTCTTCAGCGCGCCGCGCAGCGACTGGATAAAGGCCCTGCTGGTCAGCGTCGCGCCCGAAATGATGTCGACATTGGCGCTTTGGGCGCCGATCGCTTCGTCGCGCAACATAGGCAGGGCCTGCCTGTTGATATTGATGGAGGTGCGGCGATCAGAGGGGTATTTCAGCACCTTCAGCGCCGTAAGCTGCCCACCCTGTACGAGGGCTTGAATCTGGATGATGCCGTAATAGGCATCGGCGGGCGGACCGGTGTAGACGCCGTCGGCATAGCCCTGTGTGGCGACCTTCATACCCACCGGGACAAGACGTGCGGCCGCGTCCGGATATGCCGGCCTCGGCTGGGGGACTGGTATGTAGACGGCGGGAGTTATGGCGAATGAAGGGGTTGATGACACAGGATCAGTGACAGCTGGCGCCACTGGCTGCTCCGGTGGCGCTGGCGATGGTTGCGGTGCCACAGGAATGGCAGTCTGCTTGACGGGATCATTTGGCTGTTTGGCGGGAATGCCCGCCGTCGTTTCCCTTTCGATCGGGAACCTTGTTCTGAACTGGGGTGAGGGCGCCGGCAAGGTCCGGAACATCGGCGCGGCGGCGGCAGGCACCTCTGTCGCGTCTGCCGGCAGCGCCGAACCGAGCACATCGTCGGCTGGCCGTTTGCCGGCCTGATCCCAGACATAGGCGCCGGAGGCGGCGATCACCAAAAGTGACAGGGCAATCTGTTTCATCGGAATTGTGTTTCCAAATTGAACGTTGCAAAGGCGACCCAACTGGTTCGCTTCGGATGCAATATCCCACGACCTAGCTGACAACTGGCTGTCAGCCAGAGGTCGCGCTGCGAGCATGTGAAAGCTCATGGGGACGGCAAATTGACTTGTCCCAGATCAAGGTTGTCGCATAAGCAGCAAGCTAGGAAGGTCTCGAACGAGGTGGCTGCCCATGACTGTTGCCAACGAGCCGGCCGGATACACCGGAACCCAGATAGTGCTGCATTGGACAATCGCGGTGCTGATTATCCTGCAGCTTGTGATCGGTGAGGACATCAAGCCGGCTTACCGGGCGTTCTCGCGCGGTACCGAGCCGGCAGCTGGCGACATCTTCAACGCGAACATTCATGTCTATGTCGGTTTGGCCGTTCTCGTGCTGGCGATCTGGCGGTTTGCAGTCCGTCTGCGGGATGGTGTGCCGGCGGCGCCGCCCGAAGAAAGCGTCCTGCTGAAGCGGATTGCCGCAGCCGCCCATTTCCTGCTGTATCTTTTCATCTTCGGCATGCCGATTACCGGGGCGCTGGCATGGTACTTCAGCTTTCGAGCGATGGGCGAGATTCACGAACTCGCCAAACCGGTGATCATCATTGTCGTCGGCCTCCATGCCGCAGCGGCGCTGCGGCAACATTACTATGTGAAATCGGATGTGCTGGTCAGGATGCTGCGACCTGCCGGACGGCGCGCGCGGTGATGACATGAGCCGGCTGCACAATGAAAACCATCTCGTATCGCGCGTCGGCTGGTTGCGCGCCGCCGTGCTCGGCGCCAATGACGGCATCGTTTCGACGGCCAGCCTGATCGTTGGCGTGGCGGCAGCCAATGCCGCGGCCTCCAATGTTCTGGTGGCCGGCGTCGCCGGGCTGGTCGCCGGCGCGATGTCGATGGCGGCCGGCGAATATGTCTCGGTCAGTTCGCAGTCCGATACCGAACAAGCCGACCTTGCCCGCGAGAGAGGGGAACTGGCGACGCAGCCAGACTTCGAGCGACAGGAACTTGCGGACATCTATGTCAAACGTGGCGTGGAGCCAACGCTGGCCTTGCAGGTCGCCGACCAATTGATGGCGAAGGACGCGCTCGGCGCCCACGCTCGTGACGAACTCGGTATTTCGGAGGTGACGACGGCCAGACCAATCCAGGCCGCGCTGACCTCCGCGGCTGCATTTTCAGTTGGCGCGGCCATGCCGTTGGCGATGGTGCTTGTTTCGCCGGCCGTCTGGCTTGCCGCAACGGTGTCTGTTGCCTCACTCTTGTTCCTGGCGGTTCTGGGCGCCATTGGGGCCAAAGCCGGCGGCGCCAATGTGTTGAGGGCAACTGTTCGAGTCACCTTCTGGGGGGCGCTGGCAATGGCGCTGACCGCCGGTATTGGTGCCGTCGTTGGTACTGCCATCTGACGGTCTTGCGACCTTGATCCCGGCCCGTACCATGGGCGCTCGTCCTACCCCAAGATAATCCCGACACGATTCAACGCCGGTTCTGTGAAGTTGCGAAAGCGCAACGAAGGCGGCACGAGCGGGATGTATCACGAGGCTTCGCAAATCGCGGAGACGCCATCGTGAAGGAACTCAGTTCGATCGGTCGGGACATGGTCGTCGACGAGATCATGAGAAAATGGCCGGCAACGGTGGCAGTCATGCTGAGCTACAGGATGCTTTGCGTTGGCTGCCCGATCGGCACTTTCCATACGGTGGCCGAAGCATGCCGCGAGCATCGGATCGACGAGACCCGCTTCATTTTGGACCTGGAATCGGCTGTTCGCGGAGAACGGTGAGGATCACGCCTTGCTGCGGTTCTCGGCCAGAACCACAAGGCGATGCGCATCCTTCACGGTGACTTTCTGGCGCCCGCTGACGATGACTCCATTGTCTTCCCACTTGCTGAGCAGGCGGCTGACGGTGTGCAGCGTCGTTCCCGTCATCTCGGCAATGTCTTGCCTTGAAATCGGGAAATCGATTTCGATGCCGTTGTCGGTCTTTCGGCCGGTCTGGTTTGCCAATCGCAACAAGGCATGCGCGACCCGCTGCTCCACCTGCTCGGTGGACATCTCCACCACCCGCGTCTGGGCCTCCTGCAACCGGTTCCCGACCGTCCTGTAGGTGGTTGCCCCAAACGCCGGAAACCGCCGCGCCAACTCCGACCAAAGAGCGTTGGGCCAGGCCAGCACCACGCAGTCGACCGCCGCGACGGCGCTGGCGGGATAGGTCGTCCGGCCAAGTGCCGCGGCGACACCAAAAATTTCGCCTTCGCTGATGTATCTGGCGATGACCTGCTGCCCATCCGGCGTGGCGCGGACGACGCGTATGTGGCCAGAGATCAGCACGAAAAACGAATGAGCCTCGGTTTCCTGCTCGAAGATCGCCGAGTCCTTGGCATAGCGTGACGATCGAGCGCCTTTGAGTATCTCGCTTTGCTCCTGGGGCTCCGTCCCCTGGAAGAGCGGCAGCTGCGATATCAGCGATCTGTCCAGCGCAACCAAACGGATTTCCTCACGGTCCTACGGTCCGCACCAATCGTGCGGCAAACCTTTCTTATCCCGAGTTTGCGCCAGCGCAAATTGTCCCCGGCCGCATTGGGCTAAATGGCATGGAACGGCGCAATGCCGCTAAGACGGAACAAAGGACAAATCGATGAAATTCTCCATCCTCGCTGCAGCAATCTCCATCCTGGCGCTCTCCAGCGGCGCAAGCGCGGAAGAGCATGTGGTGCAAATGCTCAACAAGGGCGAAAATGGCGCAATGGTTTTCCAGCCGGCCTTCGTCAAGGCGGCACCCGGCGACACCGTCAAGTTCGTGCCGACCGACAAGGGCCACGATGCGGAGTCGATCAAGGGAATGATCCCGGATGGTGCCGAGCCTTTCAAGGGAAAGACCAACGAGGAAATCACCGTCACGCTGACGAAGGAGGGCGTCTACGGTGTCAAATGCGCGCCCCATTACGGCATGGKCATGGTCGCACTCATCGTTGTCGGCAAGCCGGTCAACCTCGATGCCGCCAAGGCGGTCAAGCACGCGGGCAAAGCAAAGACGGTGTTCGCCGACCTGTTCACCCAGATTCCCGCCAACTGACCAGAAATCGAATACAGCCATGCCTGCCGCATGAAACGGCAGGCGCTGGCCGGTTGGACCGAGGACGGCGGTTCATCCGGCCCCGTTCATTTGAGGATGCAAGTCATGGGGATTCCCCGCCTTCGAGCCTACACCGGGCCCGCATTTCTTTCGTATGGGTTCAGGCCCTTCTTCTTCCTCGGGTCGCTTTATGCCGCGCTCTCAATTCTGCTTTGGCTGCCGATGTATGCGGGCGAACTCGATGCTCATAGTGTTTTTGCTCCCGTCGACTGGCACATCCACGAGATGCTGTTTGGCTATCTGCCGGCGATCGTCACCGGGTTCCTGCTGACCGCCATTCCCAACTGGACCGGCCGGCTGCCCGTGCAAGGCCTGCCGCTGCTGACGCTGGTTGTCCTGTGGCTTGCCGGCCGCATCGCTGTCTTCTTCTCGGCGGATATCGGCTGGCAAACAGCCGCTGTGATCGATGGCTCTTTTCTGCTTGCGGTCGCCGCGGCGGCGGCACGCGAGATCGTCGCCGGGCGCAACTGGCGCAACCTCAAGGTGCTGCTGCCGCTTGCCGTTCTGGCGTGCGGCAACGGCGCTTTCCATATCGAGGCGCACCTCGAAGGAACATCCGATATCAGCCGCAGGCTCGGCATGGCTGCGGCGATCATGTTCATCTCGCTGATCGGGGGGCGCATCATTCCGAGCTTCACCCGCAACTGGCTCGTCCGCGAAAATCCCGGCAGGCTTCCCGCGCCGTTCGATCGTTTCGACATCGCATCGCTTGTCATCTCAGCCATTGCGCTGGCTGCGTGGACGCTCGCTCCCGACCACGGAGTGTCGGCAACGCTCGTGGCCGTCGCGGCAGTCTGCCAGGCATGGCGTCTGTCGCGTTGGGCTGGCGAGCGCACATTGCGGGATCCGCTGGTGCTGGTTCTGCATCTTGCCTACGCCTTCGTGCCGATCGGTCTTGCCCTGGTATCGGCGTCGATCTTCTTTCCCGATGCCGTTCCGGCGGCGGCAGGACTTCACGCGCTCGGGACTGGCGCGGTGGGCTCAATGACGCTTGCCGTGATGACCCGCGCGACGCTTGGGCACACCGGGCAAAAGCTCAAGGCTGGGAAAGGCGCCTCGTTCATCTTCGTGACCGTCCTTCTGGCGGGATCATTGAGAATCCTGGCCGCCTTTGTGCCCTATGGCGTGGTGATCGACATGGCCGGCACCGCATGGGTGGCGGCATTTGCAAGCTTCATCCTGATCTACGGAACCGCGTTGATGACGCCAAAGGCACAGTGAGGCGACGGGAGAGCAGGCGAAACGCGATGGAGCGGACGCTTCTGTTTTTTCACGCAATGCCGAGGTAGCCGAGGAAACGGTTCGCCCATCCTCGATGGTCCCGGACCAGCCTGAATCCAAGATTGTCGGGAGGTGTGCCAACGGCGCAGCCACCGCTTTTCCCGTCGCCGACGAAGTTCGACATGTACGCCCTGTGAAGCCCTTCAAGGACGTGGACGCCGCAATTGTCGACCGAACTCACGACATCGGTTCCATCCGCAGCCAACGTGGTGCGGACATAGCAGGTCGAAGTCCACTCCCAGACGTTGCCGGAAAAGTCGGCGAGGCCTAAGGAATTCACACCAAAGGAGCCACGGCTCCTGGGCAAGGGGTCCGGTTTGCGATTGAGGTCCACCTCGGCCTTGTAGCTGGTGAGCCAACGCCTGGCGGGATTGTTGGCATCGTTTTCGACTTCCTCAAATTCCCCTGCGAACCGCTCGGCCGCGGCAAACGCCCACTCTTCGTCGGATGGCAGCCGCCAGTCGTCGCCTGTCGCCTTCGAATACCATTGGGCGTAGGCATTGGCGTCGAGATAGCTCACTCCGGTAGCGGGAGCATCGGGCGCGATCGCGCGCGTCTCCTGTGCCGGCTGACAGCCGCCAGCCGCCACACAGTCCGCATAGTCGGACACACTGACCTGATAGGTCATGATTTCGATGGGTTCATTGAACTGTCGGCTGAGACGGGGATTCGCTTGCGGGCGTCCATTCCTCAGGAACTCGCCCGGCAGGGGATAGGCGATCGAACCGGCGGCCAAGGTAACTGTCGTGGCGGCGGGGTGGGACTGTCGATGTCCGTTCCGGCTGATGGCGGACAAGCCCATCGGAACCGTTGCGGCCGCCGTGGCGACCGAAACAACCTTCAGGATGAAAGGAGACATGGCTTTTGCCCATGCCCGGACAGCGACGCTGTCCGGGCAAATTGGAGTGCCGTCAGTTGGTGGCGATGGGTTTAGGCGCCTCGACCTGTGTCATCAGGTCGTCGTCCCACTCGCCCTCGACCATGAAGTGAGCGGTCGCCCCGAGTTCCACGGCTTCGATCAGATTGTGGTTGACGTAAGCGTAGACACCGGGCTGCAGGAACGTATAGAGCGCCGAGCCTGCCGAACCGCCGCGGATGAACCAGGTTTCCAGATCCTTGGCCGGCGGGTTGGCAAATTTTCCTTGTTCCCAGACATAGTCGCCGTGTCCACCGATGAGATGTGGCCGCGTATCGCGGTTGGCCTGTGAGTGGACGATCAAGACGGTTTCGCCGACCTTGGCTTTCATGGCGTTGTCGCCGGTCAGGGATCCGACCTTGCCGTTGAACACGACATGCGTCGGGATCAGCCCGCGCATGACCTTGACGATGTCGTCGTAGCCGTCGCCGGCCGATTCGTAGCTCCTAAAATTGCCCTTCTCGTCGCGGGGAATATAGAAGTCGCTCTCGCCGATGTAGAAGATCTTGTCGTATTTGACCGGCTCGCCCTTGTCGTTCCTCAAGCCGTCGCGTGGCAGCACCATGATTGCGCCATTCATGCCGGAGACGACATGCCACGGGATCATCGGACCACCGGGCGCGCAGTGATAGACGAACGTTCCTGTTCGCGTTGCCTTGAAGCGCAGTGTCACCTGTTCGCCGGGATTGACCAAGGTGAGCGCGCCGCCGCCCAGTGCGCCGGTCGCAGCGTGGAAGTCGATGTTGTGGGCAAGCGAGTTGGTGTCGGGGTTGATCAGCGTCAGTTCGACATAGTCGTCCTGGTGCACGACCATCAGCGGGCCGGGGATCGAGCCGTCATAGGTCATCGCATTGAGCTTCGTGCCATCGGCATCGATGACGACAGGCTTTTCCTCGATCGTCATGGTGAACTCGAGGATCTTCGGTCCGCCCTTGGCGATCTGGTCATGCGGATGCACGAAAGGCGGCGCCACGAGCTTGATCTTCTCGCGGGCGAGCCCCTGAATGTCTGCCTTTGTCACCGTTGCCGAAAATGCCGGCAATGCCGCCACGGCGGCAGCGCCGATGGCTGCTCCGAAAAGGGCTTCGCGTCGCGTGATCATGTCAGTCTCCTGTCTTTCTACCGTTGCAGATGAGTAGACGCTATCTGACCCCACGCAGCGTTTCTTTGCGCTGGCGCAATTTGGTGGCTGTTAATCGGGGAAACAACAGCCCTCGGATTGCGTCAGTCTTGTGCGCCAAGTTTGATATGCTGTAGTTTTGGTGCCGCATCTTTCTGCAAGCCTGCGCAGTCACTGGCGGCCCTCTGAAGATCAGCTGCCGATATTGTCTACAGATAGATCTGAATTCACTCGGTGGCCAAGCCCGCCAAGACAGAGGGCTACGGCCATCGCATTTCCGTCAGTGCGCCTGCCGACAGCGTGCTCGCCAAGCATGAAGGGCGCTATACGCCGCAGGAAGTCGCCAACGGCCTCACGTCCAAGCGATGTAGGAAGCGAGCAGAACCCTACAGGACTCTGCTTTGCGTCCCCGCTTTTCCGCAGCTACGAAACCATCATCACAGAGAGCGGATCTGTACCGAGGAAGAGGCTGTCCTTGACTTGCCCGACGCCGGCAACGTTCTCCGCCGCAACGATCGCAGCTTTCCGTTGACGCTCGTCGACAATCGCCCCCGTCAGTTCGACGACGCCGTCGCTGACCCTAACATCAATCAAGTGACCACCGCTCCACGTTTGTCGCTGCAGTTCGGCAAGTATCGCCTTGCGGATCAGGGCGTCATCGGGTGACGTTGTGCCCTGTTTCGGCATTGCGTGGATCAGGACAGGCAGCAAATCAGTTCGCGTGATGATGCCGACGACCCTTTCCCGATCGACAATCGGCACATTGTTGATGCGGTGTTGCATCATCAAGTTGACAATCTGTGCAATCGAGGCGCCTGGAGGCGCCKAAATGACGGCTGTGGTCATCACCTCATGGATGATCCGTCCGTTCGAGCGTGCATAGTCTTCAGCGACTGTGCCCGGGCCAAGATCAAACTCCAGCCAGCGCGGACGCACACGCTGAGTCCCAAGTTCTTCTCGGCGCAAGAAGTCGCTTTTGCTTACAATGCCAACCAGGGCACCGTCGCTGTCCTTCACCGGGAGGCAGCTGACTTTGTTTGAAAGCATGAGCTCGGCCGCTTCGGCGATCGTCGCGTTCGCATCCGTCGTGATGACTGGCTTCGTCATGATGGCTTCGGCTCGCATCCTTACCCTCCTGATCTTACGTTGGACGACGATGGGACATCCCGACCCGCGGCGCTTTGATCTAAGTCACTTGGAACGAGGAGCATTCTCCGCGCCGTCGTCGCGGTCGATGAGAATGCGTTCCGCCGCGCCATCGAGATCGTCGTACTGGCCGCTTCTCAACGCCCACAGGAAGCCGGACAGGCCGAGTGCGCCAAGGAACAGCGCCACCGGAATGAGATAGGCGAGCGTCGTCATGAGGATCGGGCCAAGGCGCCGGCCCGCGCGGGCCTGTCCTGCCGCGCAATTGCGGGCGACGCACCCGTCGCGAAGCCTTGCAGGCGCATGGCATTTCCGATCACGAGCAATGACGAGGCAGACATCGCTATCGCCGCGATAAGGGGGGTAACGTGGCCCAGAATGGCGATCGGCACCGCGACGGCATTGTAGACGATGGCGATGGCGATATTCTGCCGGATCAGGCTTCCCGCCTTGCGCGAGACGCTCAGGGCAAGGGGCACCGCCAGAAGGCTTTCGCGCAGGAATACGAAATCGGCGGCGTTGCGGCCAATGTCGGCAGCGGTGGCCGGTGCGATCGAGACATGGGCCGCGCTCAGCGCCGGCGTGTCATTGAGGCCGTCGCCGACCATCAGCACCTTGTGTCCGTCTTTCGCCAGGGTCTCAATGCGTTCGACCTTGCCGGATGGCAACAGGCATGGAACGAAGTCGTCGACACCCAGCATTTTTGCAACTTCGCTGCAGGCGCCTGCGGTATCGCCCGACAGCATTTCCACGGAAACGCCAGTACGGCTCAATTGCTCGACCGTCGCCCTGGCGTCGGCGCGCAGCGCGTCCTCGAAATCGAAGGTGGCGACAATGAACCCATCTTTTGTCAGCACCGTTCCGCCATAGCCATGCTTGCCCTCGCCACCGGTCCGGGCCTTCCATCCAGCCCATCCGCGGCGACCCAGCCGCCAGGTGCTTCCGGCGGCGGTGGCTTCGATCCCGAAACCCGGGTGCTCGGTCACTCTATCGAATTTGTGCTGGCTGCTGCAGACGGCAATGGCCTTTGAATATGGATGGCGCGAATGTGCTGCCAGGTCGGCAGCGACGGCCAGCATGGTGGGATCGATCGAGGCCGCATTGATGAGCCGAGGCTGTCCGAGCGTGAGCGTTCCGGTCTTGTCGAACACCGCCGTGTCGATTGTCGCCAGGCGTTCCATGGCCGAGCCGTCCTTGACCATGATGCCGTTCTCGAACAGGCGCCGCGCTGCAACCACCTGAACGATTGGAACGGCGAGGCCAAGCGCGCAGGGGCACGTGATGATGAGAACAGCGATGGCGATCGTCATCGCCCGGTGCCAGTCGCCAGTCACCGCCATCCAGCCTAGGAATGTCGCGAAGGCGGTGAGATGAACCACCGGCGCATAGAGCGCTGAAACACGATCGGCGATCCTGCGATAGTGCGCGCGACCGCCCTCCGCGGCTTCCATCAGCCGAACCATTTCCGCCAGGAACGAATTCTTGGCGGCAGCTGTCGCCTCGATCGTCAGCGAGCCGGTGAGGTTGAGGACACCGGCCTGCACGGTTTCACCTGGCGCAACGTTTCGCGGCGTACTCTCTCCAGTGACCAGCGAGCAGTCCAGATCCGACGCCCCATGAATGATCTTGCCGTCGACGGGGATTCTCTCGCCGGCTGCAATGAGCAGCTGCATCCCTGGTTCGATCTCGCCAACCGGCAAATAGTCCCGAGCGCCGTCGCCGCGCAGCACCATGGCGCCGCGCGCGGCCAACTGTGACAGGCCCTTCACTGCGGTCCGGGCGCGCTCGCGCATCACGTGATCGAGCGTGCGACCGATCAGGAGGAAGAACAGCAGCGATACCGACGCGTCGAAATAGGCGTGGTCGCCATGGGTGATCGTCTCATAGAGGCTCATGGCGTAGGCCAGCGACACGCCGACAGCGATCGGCACGTCCATGTTCATGCGGCCGTGGCGCAGCGCATTCCACGCCGACTTGAAGAAGATGCCGCCAGCGAAGGCGAGGGCGGGGATGGCGATCAGTGCCGAGACCCAGTGGAACAGGTCGCGCGTGGCGCCTTCGGCGCCGGACCAGACCGATACCGAGAGCAGCATGATGTTGCCCGCCGCAAAGCCGGCAACGGCGACGGCGCGGATGAGCTCCGACAGCGTCTTGTCCTTTGACTCCGTGTCGGCTTCGAACAGATGTGCCTGGTAGCCGAGGCGCCCGAGCGCAGCGACGAATGGCGGAACCTCGTCGCCGCGCCAGCGGATAGAGACTCGCCTCGTTGACAGGTTGACGCGAGCGGCCTCGACGTGATCGAGTTTTCCCAATGCTGTTTCGATCGTCTGTATGCAGGCGCCGCAGTGAACAGTCGGTACCGACAGGTCGGTCTGATGAAGGTCGTCGCCAAGCGATCGACTCGCCAGCTTGACCTCCTGGCTTGACGGCAGGACTGAAGCGGCGCTGACCAGATCCAGCGCCATTTCAGCGCCCGGTGCACAGCAGCTCATTTCAGCGCTCCATTGGAAATCATGATCCTGCGCACGTCGCGATAAGGTCTTGCCAGGCCGGCATCGGCGTCGATTTCGATGATCCAGACACCATCCCTTGGCATGTGCTGTGCTGCGAAGTCCTGGCCCGAGGCGAGGGCGAGCGTGACGGACTCGTCCTCTTTCTCGTATGCCGGATGGCGAAACAGGACCTGCACGCCATGCAGGGGCACCGGCTTGCCGGTGGCGTCGGTGAGGCCATAGCGAACTTCACCCCAGGCGATGGTCAAGTTGCCGGTCCAGCCGAGGGCTGCCTGCGCACGCCCTTCTTCAGTCAACTGAAGGTCTTCCGAGAAGTGTTGCGGGCCGGTTCGACAAGGCGAGCAGCGGTTGCGCTCGGGATAAGCCAGCCGGCCGTCAGTCAACATGTGAAGCAACTCGAGACCACGCTCGGCATCACACTCTTCAAGAGATCAGCCAACCGCATCGTCCCCTTGCAGGAAGCCTGGGAACTCCTGCGAAACGTGGAACTTGCCCTAACGTCGCTGGATCGGCTGGAAGCGTCGATCTTCGCGATGAAGAACGACGAAAAGCAGCGGATTGCGATTGCCGCGCCTTCTGTTTTCGGTTTCGTGACCTTGCCCAAGGTCGTGGCGATTATCCACGCAAAGACCGCTTCGAATGTCCGCTCGATTTCGGGAAGCTACGAGCAGATCGGCGAGCACATCCTGGCAGGGCGGGCGGAACTCGGAATCTCGAGGTTGCCCTTGGATCCAAGTCTGTTTGAGTGGGCACCGCTTGGGTCAGCTCGCAACGTATGCATCTTTCATCCCGACCACCGCTTCTCAAAACAGACCTGCATCGAGGCACAAGACCTGGCGGGTGAAACGATCGTCGATATCGATCCCCAGTTCGCCGCCCACCAAATGAACTTCAATGCGTTGCGCTTCGCCGGCGTCGAGCCGGACATACTGGTGGAATTCGATTGCAACGGTCACGAAGCCGGATACGTTTCCGCTGGCCTGGGCATTTCGATAACCAATGAGATCATTGCGCGTGAATACGCGGCGTTTCACTTGGGAATAAAGCCAGTGGAACCATCCGCGCTCTATCACTACGTGGCGATTTGGCAGAAGGGCAGGACCTTTTCGAATGCACTGAATGTGACGCTCGAGGCGATCATTGCTGCGTTTTCCACGGAACCGCCCGCGAGAGGTTGACAGGTATTCCTCAGGAAGCGCCAGAGATTGAAGTTTTTATTGGCAGCTCATAGCGGATCGCACTTGCGCCGGCCAGGATGCCCTCGCAACCCGGATCGTGTGCAGGGTTTCCGTCGCGATTAGACTCGTATGTCGTGGCGATTAGAATTGAAAGATCGACAGCGCTGACGAATCTCGGCCTTATGCGGGTGTCGAGTGGAGGCGACCGCCTGCCTTCTAGGCAGATGTTGCGTTTAGACTGTTGATTGATTGTAGAATGCAAACAACAATCTGGAACAACCAGAGGGATTGGGGGAAAATGGCCAGGGGCATACTAGTTAAATTTCCGACGCCGGAAGCGCAACTGAAACGCGCGGTCCGGCAGCATCTCAAGCGCCTTGGGTTCAAAAAGGGTAAGAACGGCTTGCTCTTGCCGCCGGGGCAAGACAAGGAGGCGGTGCGACAGCTCCATGGGGAGCAGCGTAGGGACAAGCTTGAGGCGAACACAGCGTTCCTTGCCCGATGTGCCGAGGAGCTCCTGCCCCATTTTGCGGACGGCGACGAGATTGAACCTGCCAACATCAGGTTGGCGCTTCGGCGAGTGCGCAGCGATACCAAGGATGCCGACCTATTCCGGCTGGCTACGCTAACCTGGTCCGTACCTGTATCGGCGGGTTTTGGCCGCCGTTTGCGCTACCTAGTGTGGGACGAGGGTCACGACCGCCTCGCGGGAATCATCGCTTTGGGCGACCCTGTTTTCAATCTATCGGTACGCGACAAGTTGATCGGCTGGAACTCCGCTGACCGTTCGCTGCGGCTGGTGCACCTGCTGGATGCCTATGTGCTGGGTGCTGTGCCGCCGTACTCGTTCCTGCTCGGCGGCAAGGCTGTGGCTGCACTCGTGCGGACGCAGGAAGTAGTGCGGGACTTCAAGGACACCTACGGTGAGTCCGTCGGCATCATCTCGGGAGCCGCCAAGCACGCCAGCCTGCTGATGGTCACAACCAGCTCATCGATGGGGCGTTCATCGGTCTATAACCGATTGGCCCTTGGCGGCACGCGGTACTTCCAGGCGGTGGGTTATACCATCGGCTGGGGGCATTTCCATATTACAGACGCCCTGTTCGAGAAACTGCGAGCCTATCTTCGGCAGCTCAACCACGGCTATGCCGACCACCACGCGTACGGCAAGGGACCGAACTGGCGGCTGCGCACCATCAAGGCGGCGCTGACGCGGCTGGGCTTCAAAGACTCACTGCTAAAACACGGCATTCAACGGCAAGTGTTCCTGTGCAGCCTCGCTGCAAACACGGTGGACATCCTCCGTGGGAGCGGAGCCGACCCTGACTACAGCAGCCTATTAAGCGTCGCAGAGGTATCGGCGCTGGCCGTAAGCCGCTGGATGGTCCCCCGCAGCGTCCGTGAGCCGGCTTATCGCAATTGGCGCAAAGACCGCGTGCCAGAGCTTGTGAGCGGCGCCGTTGCCGGTAGCCTTGCCGAGTTGAAGGAGCAGTCTGCGCAACCTACCAGTCGAACGGGCTGAAGGGATGTATTTCGCCATCGACGTTGCGAGCGGACAGCGGGTAGAAGCCTCGCTGGCGCAGCGGTACCGCCGCTACTCCTGTCCTGTGTGCGATGCGCGTGTTAGCCCCCGGCAAGGCACCTACCGTGATGCGCACTTTGCCCACGTCTCGGGTGCCGCGCGACCGGAGTGCTACCTATATCATGCGTCCGAGGGATGGCAGGGACCAGGGGCGGAGCCGGCCGTGCAAACGCGGCCAGAGGCAACGACACCTCAGTTGCCCCTTGCCCTTACTCTGCATGTGCAGCCGCCGGTCGGCAGGGTATCGGCCCGTTGGGGCCTTGAGGTGCAGATTCCGCGCGCACCCACCCCGAGAGGCAGGTTGACTTTCGACGGCGGTGGCGACGGATTCCGGGTCGAGGTAGCCTGTGCCCGGCTGCACGCTGGAGCGCAGGCCTACGCAGTTAACCCTGACTCCCTGGCGTTCCGTGTGGCTTGGGTCAGCGGGGACGTGGACAACGCCTTCGGCGTCGCCGTGCAGGAGCGCATATCCGGCTTGGATTCCGCGCGGAGCACGGTCTTTTCGGCCGGCAGAGGCAGCCGACAGGCGTTGGTAAGCGGCTTGGACTGGGGCGCTACCTATTATTTCGTGCAGCGTGCCGAGCTCGTCACGAGTGTGCCGCCGCAACTCGCAGTCAGCCGTCTGGCCGACCTGAAGCAGTGGAGCTGCCTGCTGGTCACGCTTCCGCAGGTGGCCGACGAAGGGCTGGCCGAGTGGATCAGGCGGGCTACTGGTTTGGCGGTGCAGCAGGCCAAACGTCGGTGGGGCGTGGTGTCACCGCCCATGCACTTCATTGATACATCGGCGCGACTTGTCCTGGACACCAAGGGCGAACTCACCTTGGCGGTCCACGCAGGCGATGGCCATGGTGAGGCAAACCTCCTGGCACGCAGCGGTGAAGACGGTGCCTCCGTACCCCTCGCACGGGGACAATGGCAATTCATACGGGTCAGCGGCTTTCCGGCGACCGCGCCGCCTGTTCTGGAGGCCGAGGGGCGGCTATTGCCAGAGGTACTGGTCAGACCTGTCGTGCGAGCTGCAAGGGGAGCTCTTCTGACCTTCGGTTCACGCTCGGTTTCGGCGAGCTCGGCCGAGGCACGGCCACTACTTGAGCAGGTGCGGGCCGGCTCGCTCGACCTTTCTGGTCTCAATGTTCCGCGCGGACTTGTTCCAAGTCTTCGGTCACGGCCGGCGGGGGCTGTCGATTGGGCCCAGCACGTCTTCGCGACCACCGCCGCGGATCTCCATTCGGCAGCCGAAGCAGTGACGATGGAAGCCCTCGCTGAACTACAAGACGCCCTGCGTGACACCAAACGCGACGTGGTATTGGACTTGGGTCCGTTCGGCGCATGGTGGTTCGATATGCGGGTGGCCACGGCCGGGCCGACCCGGCACCTGCCACCAGCCACGCGTGCGCATGCCCGTTGGGTTCTCGCCGCCGCTGGGCAGGCGGGCATTGCTTCAAGGTCGCAGTCCGACGAGGCGCTTTCGACCGCATTGCGCGCCATGATTGCGCCGCGTTGGCTTGAGGCTCACCACCGTCTTGCCTTGACCCGTATTCGCGGAAACAGGGACGCAACATGACCCAGCCGTCGCCCACGCCACAGGCTGTCAAGCGGCTACGCGCGCTCGGTGACCGCGAACTGCTGGCCTTCTTCAACGAAGTGACCAGCAAGACAAGCCGGGAACTGTTGAAGGTGCTGCCTAGCGTTGACGGCTTTCGTAAGGATAGTGCCGCCAGCCTCCCGAAGCGCAAGCAGGCGCTGCTCCATCACTTTCTCAAGAAGGGCGGCGCTCCCAAGGCCAACAAGGAGCACGCCGACCTCGCCTACTATTATCTGTGGCGCGCGTGGGCGGAACAGCATTTGAAGGACGTCGAGGGTCTCGCCGCGATGCTCGACGCGATTGAGAATGCAACAGCAAAAGACCATCCACAGGTGGTCGCGGACCAGCCGCAAGCGGAGATTGAAGCACTGTTCCGCAGTCTGCATGAACAGTCGTTTCTCAACAATTGTGCTGCAGAGACGATCGCGCGGCTTCTCCAGTTTAGCCCCTTCGAAACCACCGATATGCTTGAGCGGCTGGTAAGCAGCGCCAAACCGCAGGTGGCGGTCGAGAGAGACCGGGCGTTGTCTGTCCTGCCGAAACGTCTGCAGGGCCACGAGGACCTGTTGAAAAGCCTGCAGGGCGACGTTGAGAGGTTCTCAGGCGAGCTGGCGCGATTGGCGGAGACCGTGACCGGTCTCCTGGCCCGGCCAACCCCGGTGGTCGAAGAGGGCGTCCCTACGCGCGCACTCGAAGCGGTGCTTGCCGAACTGGCGGCTGTGCGGAAGGAATTGGAAACCCATGGCCAGGCCGTTGCGCGCGTCAGCGACGCGGCAGACGGGCGCCTGAAGGCCGTTGAACGCAGCGTGGCCGATCTCGAGGCGCTCTGGAGCGACACCGAGGACCGGGCGGGCAAGCACACTGCGGAGCTGCAACAACAGCTTGCCGACATCGCCGAGAGGGTTGGGCAACTGGGGCAGAACGCCAGCCCGGCTCCGGTGCAGACCGAGGCACCATCAGTGGCGTCCACCGCTTCGCTGCGGGTTGTGCCGCTGGAGCAACGGCTGGATCCGATTAAGGCCCTCGCGACGGGTACAGAGGCTGCGGCCCTGCTGACATCGAACTATGCAGCGCTTGGCCTCAAGTCTCCGGGCGCCGCAGTCTTTGCGGAGGAAGTGCTCGCCGCTGCCGTGACGGGGAGGGTGGTGTTTCTCAAGGGATCATTCTCGACCGAGTTGGCCCGTGCGACGGCAATGGCACTCGCCGGGAAGCATGTGGTGCGGGCGCGGGTGCCGGTCGGTTTTGTCGATGCAGCGACGCTCGACACCGAGGTGGTGGCGGCACTTGGCAAACAGGACGGCACGATCGGGGCGCTGGTGCTGGAGCGGGTCAACAATGCACCCTTCGAACTGCTGGCCGATGCGATGGCGGACCTGATCCGGGACGCAAGCATCTTGGTGGTGGCAACACTAACGGACGGGGTTTCGACGTTTCCAGAGCAGCCCCTCTATCTCCAACTGGGACCGGTGTTTGACGCGGATGTGCTGGACTGGAGCATTTTTCCGAAGGCCAACGCCGTTGTCTCGGCAGGGGCACTGGTGTCGCTCGATCCCAAGGCCTTATCGATGCAACTCTCCAAAGGCAAAGCCCAAACGGAAGAATTGCTGAGGCTTTTGCGGAAGGATCGTTCGTTGCGCAACCCGCGCATCGAGCGGATTGCAACAGCCTTCATGTCCACGCTTGAGAGTTTCCGTACTTCAAATGCGCCTACCTCGCTCCAATCCACCTCCTATGGCTGGCTGTGGCCGTTTTGGCGCATGACGGGCTTGGCACCGGAGGACATCGAGGACGAACTCGATGGCGGGCGGATCGATAGCGAGGACCATGTAGACACACGGCTCCAACTCCTGCTCGACCTTGCTGGTATCAGGAGGGAGTAGCACCGAGATGGCCCTGTCACTGCGTGTCCTTTCCGCCTCCGAGGTGCTGGAGAGCGTGACGGTCGGCTTGTCGATCCAAGGCTCCCCGGAGGCGGTTCGGCGCGCGTTGATTGCGGCGCACCTGCATGCTGCGTGCGATGCAGACGGAGCGCGGGATGGTCACGGCGTCTTCACAGGGCGCCTCACCGACATGATCGAAACGAATCTTGGAGGCCTAATCGCGCCTGCCGAGGCGCGTCCGCTGGCTAACAAGGTACTGGAGGCGCTCGAGGAAACGGGCGACCTTTGGCGGTCACCTGGAGGCTACTGGAAGTCAACACCTCCGCGCACCGTTGCACTATCGGATAGCGTGTCCTTCTTGCTTGGCGCTCTCCCGCCAGGCGGCTTCGTCGCGGCAGGGGTCATGCGCTATGCGAATGCCGGCGCTACGCAGATGGTCGTGCAGAGCTTCGATGATTGGCTCGGTCGCACCGAGCCCATCGGCGTCTGGATGGGCAAGGCGCTCAAGATCTATCGCCCACGTCTCCAGCAGGCGACAATGCCAGCCGACCACCTCGAAATATACGCTCCGGACCAAGCTGTGCAGCAGTCGCGATCACGCTGGATAAATGCCCGTGAGATTGAACTCGCCGGTGTCTCTTTGCGGCTGTGCCGCGCGCAGGCAAAGCCAACGTCACTCTACAACCGACCGTACTATCTCGGAGAGTTCGAGCCTACGGCCGATGGGCTGCTACTGCGGCGTGCAGCAACGGTCGACCATGGACACGCGCGTCGGTTCCGCTTTGCCTACGACGACGCGCTTCGCGCTACACGCACATTAAATGCGAGGCGGGACAATGATCTGGTGCAGGTTACGCTGGCCAAGGATCTGCCCATGGAGGAGGCTCGCGTTCTCGCGCTTGGCTGGGAATGTGACGGCACAACTCCCCGGTCAGTCCGTTCCATGGCCTTCCCGGTTCGCGCCATGCCGTTCGTAACACATGCGCTTGGGCGGCTTGGGATAAGACTGAGAGGGGGGGCGCTGTGAGCAACGGGGTCGAGCAGAGCGAGCACGGCGTACACGCCACGGTTGGGCGGTTGGGCTCAAGCCTGCGCGGCTACATTGAGGCGCAGTACCACGTGCGCAACCAGGCACTCATCCAAGAGCGGCGGCTGCTGCTGCAGGAGGACGGCGCGGTCGCGCAGGCTCCATTTGTTGAGTCTACCCCGGTTTATGAACTGGGGGCTCCCTATGACCAGCTTGATCTGCCCCCAGCGGTGGCAAGCGTGTTGTCGGAGCTTGCAGCGGCAAAAGTCGGCTTGTTTCCCCGGCCCTACGTCCATCAGGCACAAGCCCTTGAGAGGTATTTCGCGGGCTCCGATCTGATCGTCGCAACCGGTACCGGCTCGGGCAAGACCGAGAGCTTTCTGATGCCGATCATCGGACAACTGACCCAAGAGGCACGCGACCGGCCAGCCACGGCGGCGCTGCCGGGCTGCCGTGCCTTGCTGCTCTATCCGATGAACGCTCTCGTCAATGATCAACTGGGCCGCATTCGCCGGCTGTTCGGCGACGAGATTGCATCGGCTATCGTCTCGGCGGGCCGCGCCCGGCCGGTGCGTTTTGGCAGTTATACCGGCCGATCGCCCTATCCAGGACTGCGCTCGGCCAAGCGCGACGGCGAGCGAATCGAACCGCTGTTCGAGAACTTTTACCTGCCCCTGATGGCGACACCCGAGACAGTGTCAGGCCTTACCAAGATTGGGCAATGGCCTTCAAAGGACCTGACCGCGTTCTTTGGCAGGCAACACGAGGAACTGAAGCCCAATCCCAAAGGCGGTGCACCACGGCGCTATCGTCATTGGGACCGCCGCCTCATCACCCAGCCTGGCGACCGCGAGATGATGACTCGCGATGAAACCCAGCAGGCGTGCCCGGATATCCTTATCACCAACTACTCGATGCTCGAATACATGCTGATGCGGCCAATCGAGCGGTCCATTTTCCAGCAGACGAAGGAGTGGCTGCACGCCGACAGCGCCAATGAGCTGATTCTGGTGCTCGACGAGGCGCACATGTATCGGGGCGCTGGTGGTGCGGAGGTTGCGCTGCTGATCAGACGCCTGCTCGCACGTCTTGACGTGCCGCGCGAGCGCGTGCGCTTCATCCTGACCAGCGCCAGCTTGGGGCAGGGTACAGCCGCCGAGGCAGCGATCGACGAGTTCGCGCGCAATCTCACTGGATTACCGCGCCAATCGCGGCGTGGGTTCGCGGTTATCACGGGTACGCGTGAACAGCGCCACGGCAGCGGCCCGCCTAGCGACGGCGTGACCGATGAGCTCGCGGTTTTTGATTTGGCAGCTTTCGAACAATACGCCACCCATCCGGAGACTGCGCGAGACGCGGTGGCCGCATTGGCCGCTGGGTTGGGCTGGTCGGAACCGACGTCGGCCGAAGACCTGCCCGACTACGTGTTTGCCAACCTTACCGGTTTTCCAGTGCTCGAAAGGCTCATTGAGCTCGTATCCGGCAAGGCTCTGGCGCTGGATGCCCTGCAGGAGCAACTGTTTGAGCAGCATCCCGACGGTACTCGCGCGCTGGCGGCCTTGCTTGCGCTGGCCCCCTTTGCGCGCCGCAAAGCGGACGACCGCGTCCTGTTGCCTACCCGCCTGCACATGTTCTTTCGCGGCCTACCGGGGCTATTCGCCTGCGTCGATCCGAACTGTGCCCATGCACGCCATCAGGGACCTGGCCGGATTCTTGGCAGGCTCCATACCCACCACCGCCGGCAGTGCCAGTGCGGTGGACGGGTCTTCGAACTCCTGACGCACCGTGAGTGCGGTACCGCCTACTTGCGGGGCTACGCCGATGGACCGCAACCTGATTTCCTCTGGAGCACACCGTCCGGGCCATTCCGTGAAGGCCGCCAGCCGCCGCTAGTCGAAGTGGAAGTGCTGATGGAACCGCCCAACCCGAGCTTTCTCGACTGTGTTTCCGCCTGGCTCGACATCCGGAGCGGCCGTCTTAATTACAGCGTCGAGCGGCCGGCAGAAGGCTTTACCCGCGTCTATCTGCCCACCCAAAACCAGGACTGGGTCAAGAACGGCGTAAGGTTTGGCAATTGCTGTGTCTGCGGCGAACCAACCCTGCGCAGTGAGACATCCACGATCATGGACCACGCCACCAAGGGCGAGGCGCCGTTCGCCAACTTGGTAAAGACGCAGTTGGACAGCCAACCGGCTTCACGGACCGAAACCCGCGAGTATCCTAATGGCGGTCGCAAGGTCCTTCTCTTTTCGGACGGCCGGCAGAAGGCGGCCCGGTTGGCTCGCGATATTCCGCGGGAGGTAGAACAGGACATTTTCCGGCAAGTGTTGGCGCTGGCCACACGGGAATTGCTCCTAGCGGGCCGCGAACCGCGGCCTGACCGTAGTCTTTACATCGCGGTGCTCAAGGTTCTGAGCGACAGCAATTTGCCAATCTTTGACCGGGAGGACGCGCAAACAATCGAGGACCAGGTGAGGCGCCTCCAAAAGGACCATGCAGACCAACCTATCGAGGAATTGCTGGCCGATTTCGACCCTGGACCGCCGCCCAGCCGCTACAGGATGGCTCTCCTCAGGCAACTGTGCGGCCGATATTACTCACTGGCCGGCACGACAGTGGGTTGCCTCTTTCCGGCCCGGCGTGCGCTGGCCAAGCTTGTTAGTGTGGCCGCCCCTTTGGTGCCGGCGCTTCCCGCCGCAGATATGGCAGGCCTGGCCGCCGCGTGGCTGATGCATGTGGCAGACGGCTACGCCTTTGACCATACCATCGAAGGCAACGTCCGTGGGTCGGCGGCAGGCCGCTGGAGGAACGCGTGGGGCAGCAACGGCAATTTTCCGAAGGCGATCCGGCCCGCGCTGGCCGCCGCCCTGCAGATCGACCTGACCACCCTCGGCTTGGTCGAGAAGGAACTCGCGAACGAACTGGGGCTGGCTGACTCCACCGGCGCGATCTTCATCGATCCCGCCAAGGTCATCGTTCACATCGACCTGGACATGACTTGGCATCACTGCAACGACTGCACCGCGCTGTTGCCGATGACCGTGCATGGTCATTGCGCGGCTTGCGGTTCAGGATCCCTGGAGTCGGTCACGCCTTCCCAGAGCGAGTATATCAGGGCGCGCAAGGGCTTTTGGCGTTCCCCGGTGGAACGTGTGCTGACCGGCGGTGCGCAACTACGCAGCATTTCGGTCGAGGAACATACCGCCCAGTTGTCAAACCGCGACAATGCACGGGTGCACGCGACCACCGAACAATTTGAACTGCGTTTCAAGGATGTCCGTATCGCGAAGTCCGACAAGCCGATCGACGTGCTGAGCTGCACCACGACCATGGAAGTGGGTGTCGATATCGGCTCCCTGGTTGCGGTAGGCTTGCGCAACGTGCCGCCGCAGCGGGAGAACTACCAGCAGCGAGCCGGCCGGGCGGGACGCCGCGGCTCGTCGCTTTCAACTGTGCTGACCTACGCGCAGAATGGCCCTCACGACGGCTACTACTACAACAACCCAGAACAGATCGTCGCGGGCGATCCCCGCAACCCCGACGTCAAGGTCGATAACCCAAAGATCGCGCGGCGCCACATCGTCGCCTACCTCTTCCAAACGTTTTTCCACAACTACATGGACACTCACGACGTATCTGTCGGGGCGGGATCGTCGGCCCTCTTCCGGGCACTTGGCAAGGCTACGGACTTTTTCCTCGGCGAGCCGATGTCGGGGCTCGATGTCGCAAGCTTCGACATGTGGGTGCGAAAGGAGCTTCTTGCGCCAACCGGCCAGCTGCGCCCTCTCATTCGCAACTGGCTGCCGGACAACCTCCGCGTCGCCCCCCGGACGATCGACGCCTGGATCGGCGATGAGGCCGCAGCCTTGCTGGCGACTCTCGCCCGTTTCCGGGCTGAACTGGTAGCAGCAACCGCAGGCGAAGGCGGGACTGCCGCAGGCGGCGAGGAGGAGGAGGACCGGCGTTCCCAGCGCGAGGCCATCGCTGATCAAGAGCTGCTGGAGTTCCTGTTCTCCAAGGGTCTGCTGCCCAGCTATGCTTTCCCCACGGACCTATCGAGTTTCCTTGTGGAGCGCTTGGTTCCGCGCAACAACGAGTGGAAGATGGAGGTCGTCGAACGGCCGCAGCAGTCCATTGGCAAGGCCCTGAGCGAATATGCTCCCGGACGTCTGATCGTCATCAATAAGGAAACCTATCGCTCCGGCGGGGTGGTCGCGAACACATTGCCCGACGTCGAGAATCGCGCAGAGGCGATCTTCGAGGAACGCCACACGTTGGTGCACTGTGAGAACTGCAGCTTTGTCGCGGATTTGAATGACGTGACGCAGGGCGGGGCGCATTGCCCGGTGTGCGAAAGCGACCTGAAACATACGCACATGGTGGTGCCGCAGGTCTTCCTGCCGGAGGAAGGCAGGGCGCTCAAGGACGACGATCGCGATCAGGACATTACCTACGCGACGGCCGCGCAGTTTCCCGTCCCGGTGGGCAAGGATGATCTGCCCAGCCTGCGACCCGTCGGCAGCAACCTCATGTACGTAGTCACCACTGACCGCCAGTTGGTGACCGTCAACAAGGGACAGGAGACGTCGGACGGTCGCAGCGGATTCTGGATCTGCAACCAGTGCGGACGCGCCTCGGTCGACGAGCAGCCACAGGTGTCCCACAACCGACCCTACAAGATTGAATTCTCTTACCAGAAGCCGAGGCCGGGGCATCAGTGTGCTGGTACCTATGAAAACGTGTTCCTAGGCCACGTTTTCTCCACCGATTTGCTGTTGCTGCGTATCAGCCTAAAGCAGCCGCTTGTCACCGAGACGGGCGACCCCTTGCAATTGAGGATACTCGAAGACGCCCTGTACTCGGTTGCCGAAGGCTTGCGCCTGGCAGCCAGCCGGCATCCACAAATCGATCTCGATCCTTCCGAGTTCGGTGCCGGGTTCCGTATCGTCCCGAACCGGGAGGATGACACGCTGCTGCTTGACGTCTACCTATACGACACCTTGTCCGGTGGGGCCGGCTATGCCGATCTCGCGGCGAGGAACATCGAGCAAATCCTCCAGCAGACCCTCACGCTATTGGAAGAGTGCCCCGCCCGCTGCGAGCAGTCATGCGAGAGTTGCCTGCGGCACTATCATAACCAGTACCTCAAGGAACGTCTTGACCGGAACCTCGGCGCAGAGCTGCTACGCTACGCGCTCGATGGCACGCTGCCCAAGGAGAAGGCGCCTGCGGCGCAGGCCAATCTGCTGCGAAATCTCCAACGGCTGCTTGAACTGGAGGGTCTCGAATGCAAGGGCCCGGCAGAGATTCATGGTGTCCCAGTGCCGCTCGTCATAGAGCACGGGGGACGACAGGTTGCCGTTGGCTTGCGTCCCGCGCTGCTGGCGCCGGATTGGCAAGGGCACTCGTTCGGGCAACTGCCCGCGACGACATCCACCGTGGTGCTCAATGAGTTCATCCTCGGGCGCAACCTGCCGGACGAACATCAAATGGTGCGCAACGCGGTTCTAGGTAAGCAGTAGTCCGGCAGTGGGTCGAGTCTGCTCACGCAGCCTCGCCCCTGAGCGCGGACCGCCCAAGCGCGATAATTGCCCTGTTGAACTGCTCGATCTCGTTGCAAATCTGTTCGGCGAGAGGACGCATATATGACGCAGATAGATCAGTCCTAATAACCTCTTCGATGCGCTCACGGATGGGTCGTTTGCCGAACGGACCATAAATGATCTCATCGATTTTGTGCGCAAACTCAAGGGTTTCGACATTTTCGCTCAAGCTGTCGCGCGCCATGGTAAGGCCTCGAATGATGTCGTCCACCTCCGGTGCGGTGGCTGCCAATAGCTCCTGCAGCCGCTCCTGGTCCTGTTGCGTGCCTCGGCCAGCAGCAATCGCTTCCAGCGGGCGCAACATTCCTGATCTGAAGAAAGATAGCTGCCCCGCCTGGCTGGCGTGTTGATGGACCGTATTGGCCGTGATGTAGGCGCCGACAACGTCGCGAACAGCTTGGTCCAAACTGGCAAACTTGGCGCTATGCTCAGCAAACTTGGCGGTATGCTCATTTGTGCGTTGAGAGAGATCCTTCTCCCATTGGCCTCGTTCCTTCTCTTCCTTGGAAGGATGGGTGACCCGAATAATGTTGGCCACAAGGTCTCCACCAGGGATTAGGCTTGCGACACCTTCGGCTGCACCTCGCATCAAAGCTCGACCTGGATGCGCGTGTGGCGGCTCAATCGGTTTGTCTGAATCGGTCATATGCACCTCCCAGTACTTGGGACCAACACTACCACGGATAGTACTGGCGATGGTCGACTACTTGTTTTGGTTGCGCAGGGAGCTTCCTCGGTGCACGTGGCCGTTCCTGGGCAACCCGACGCCTTCCGACCTTCAACACAATAGTGGAGGAGCCGGACAACTATGATCGAACGGCGCGATCGCCGAGGATGGCTTTTTTAAACCACTCTGGGGGCTTCAATATTTCGGATCCGGCGACGCTGGCGGGAACATCTCGCCAGAACGCGACAATCGCGTCCGAGAACGCCTGAAACTGGTCATCGCTTACCTTGAGGTTCGTGTAGTCCACCAGGTCCAAAGTCCCTGGCAACCCCGAACCCCTCAGCCGATCTTCGAGATATTCAGGATAGGTCGCCTTCAGGTCGTCCAGGGATTTTCCGGAGCCGTGCTTGTATACGTTGACCACCAGCCGGCACGCATCGAGGGCGTTGAAGTAGCCCGTGCTTCGGATCTTCCACCCGAAACTCTCCAGGAGGTCGGCAATCTTGCCGAAGTCGGCAGACCAGACTTTTGCAATTGGGGTGTCTCCTTGATGCCAGTGCTGGATTTCGCGCACCAGCCAGTCCCGCAGCTGTTTCTCCCATTCGTGAAACATTCCCGCGATCACACTCAGCCGGGTTTGGTCGCGCATGTCGCTCAGGAGCTGGTAGAACTCGATGCCGGCGTCGTTGGCGGCCTCGTAGAATTCGCTAGGATCGTGCCGGTCAGGGTCAAACCGGTCACTGCTTTTCTCCAGCCATTCATCCGAGGCCCTTTCGGCTTCGGCTTCCATGTTCGCGAATTGTGACAACAGGCGCTTGCGGGCCTGTTCGACGTAAAACTGATGCCCCCTGATTAGGGACAGCCGGTGAGGTCCCCACATCTTAAATAGGACGTAGTCGTTCATGACAGTGTCTCGCGTCGGGCCGTAGGGCAGGATCATTCCGATTCCTCCAGAACCACTGTCGGCGCCAGATCTCCGAATAGGTCGACCAGGATTTCCCGCAAGCTGCTCCGAGGCACGAACGCTGCACCTGGCACTTCATGATGGTTCTTGCGGACCGGCCGGATTCCGGTCTTGTTGGGCGTCACGCGCCGGGAGTTGGGGAGGTGGTGCAACGCCGCTAGCGGCTGCCCGGGCGCCGCACCAAACCAGAAGAACGGTCCCATGGAGAGGTCGGGTTCAAGACGTATCCAGATCGCGCATCCGCTGGGCTTTTCGGCCAAAGCTCTGGAGAGCGATACGGTGCCGGGTTTTTTCTGCGTGCCGGTCTTGAACTGAATGTGGCGGACGATCTTCCCTCTGGCCATCACCAGATCGTAGCCGTGTGCGTCGAATTCCGATCGGAGTACCTCGACGTCATAGACGCCAAGCCGCCATAGTTCGCGGAGGGCGTCGCCAACGAACACGTGCTCGACGATGCGCTCCCGCAACGTCGAGTAAAGGTAGTTTGATGCGACCGTCGTCATGACCTATCCGCGGTGCGTGCGAGTTGCGAATATTGGCACCACAAGAAACGGGCTTTGCATGTCTTTGTCGCTTTGGCAGACAATGTCGGGCAACCCGGGGGCGGCAACAGCTTTCATCGAGGCCGGGGATTTGGGTTTTTGATCGGCTGCATCTTGATAGCCGGCTCGCCCAGGTTTGAGATGCGGGCCATCACTTTCCGACGCTGGGTGCGAGTTAACGGCGCCAGCCGGAGAAAACCCTTCTTCAGGAACCGCTCATTGGTCTGGTTGCGCTTGGCCGAGATTCCAGCCGGGCCGAGATGGTCGGCCTGTCTCCGTGCGAGATCGACCAAATCCAAGCGATTTCGATTTGTCTTAGCAATCCGAATTCGAAGTCCACGATACATTGATACAAGCTCCTTCCATCGATGATAGAGGAGACTATCGCAGATGCCGGCTATTCCGTCGATGATTGGTCCCGGCCTGTCGCTTTCGAAGGCACCGCCTCCATCCGACCCTTATATTTCGAGTCCCATCATCAAAGGCGCAGAAAATGTCCGAGAAGCGCCAAAAAACTCGGCTAAAAAGCAACTTCCGTTACACAAATCCTTGCACGTCAATCCAAAAAATACCAAATATCGCTGTATAAACAAGTAGATGTAAGAAGGCTATTCGGTCTCCAAAACTGCGGGTCTTTTTGACGACACATGTCGTCGAGGCTATGTTCGAAGCAGCTTGATCGTAACCACGGCCATTGATCGAAGGCGTTATTGCCGGCGGAGAGACTGCGGCCTGCCAAGCCAACTTCCCTCGTCTATGCGGCCCTTGCCGCTCGAATAGTATGAAGCATTTCCGGCTTGAGATGTGTATATCGCCGCAACATCTTCCAATCCTTGTGACCCGTGACCAGCGCTACTTGTTCAATCGTGAATCCGGCCTCGAAAAGGCGGCTTGTCCCCTCGTGCCGCAAGTCATGAAAATGAAGGTCGTGGATGCCCAGGTCACCGCACCCTCGGCGGAAGGCGGTGCCGACTGACCTGTGATTGAATGGGAAAATTCGATCATCGTCGTTGCTTCGCTTGGCGCGCTGCTCCTCAACAATGGTCCATGCGTCGTAACCGGTCGCCGCGAACAGCGGTATGCGCTGATTGTTGCCGCTCTTGTTCCTCGGGTCTTTCCGGTCACGGATGAGAAGCATCCGCGTGCGAGTTTCCAAATCGGACCAACGTGCCTTGCAGATTTCCTCCTGGCGCATCGCGGTTGCGACGGCGAAACGTATGATCTGGCTAATCGGTGCCATCTGACGAGGATTTGAATCGAAGTGAGCGATCAGACTGTCGAGTTCATCTTGCGTCGGCCGCCTGTCACGATGATTTCCTTTCCCAATGAGGCCAAGCCTCTTTAGGGCGATACGCGCGAGATCAACCGGTTCGACCTTGACGGGCAGCCCGTGCACCGCAGCGGCGTGAGCCAGAATGAGTTTTACAAAGCCGATGTCGATACCGAGAGTCATTGGTCCGGCACCTTGGGTGGCTCGATCTCGACCGAAGCGAATAAGTCGTTCGCGATCGAGCGCAGAAATGTTGCACTTCCCAAGATGCCTTCGCAGCATATCGAGGGCTGCGGCCTTGGAGCGGCGAGGGGACTTGCCTACATCGCACATGTCGTCGATATGAAGGTCGATGAGTTCGCCGAAAGTTTTCAGGCGCGCTATGCGGGACTTGGTCGGCGTCTCGCCGCGATCGACTTGGCGCTCGGTTTCGGTTGCCCAGCGCCGTGCGTCGTCTCGGCGCAGGAAGGTCTCGCTGACGTAGCGACCTTTGCGACGGACTTGGACACGCCAGGAACCGGACGAGAGCTTTGTGTAGGTGGCCATTTTTTCGTGTGCGCTCCGTGTGCACTGAGAGATCGAAATGTGGCGAAAAGGGTCGTATTCTGGCGTAAATTCGTGTGCACTCGGCAGGTTCTAACGATTTGATGTTAAAGAAAAAATGCTGAAAAATCAAGACCATAGACTGGCCGTGGCGCCCATGATGGACTGGACGGACCGGCGTTGCCGGTTCTTCCATCGCAAGCTGACGCGCCGTGCGCTGCTCTATACCGAGATGGTGGTGGCGGACGCCGTCATCCATGGCGCACGCGAACGGCTGCTTGGCTTTGACGAGACCGAACATCCGGTCGCACTGCAGCTCGGCGGCTCCGATACGCAAAAGCTGGCCGAGGCGGCGCGCATCGGCGAAGCCTTCGGCTATGACGAGATCAACCTCAATGTCGGCTGCCCGTCCGACCGCGTCCAGTCGGGGACGTTCGGCGCCTGCCTGATGAAAGTGCCTGAGCTTGTCGCCGATTGCTTGGCGGCGATGAAGGCGGCGGTGAAAATTCCGGTGACGGTCAAATGCCGCATCGGTGTCGACGAGCAGGATCCCGAGCCCGCGCTTGATGCGCTGGCCGACGGCGTTTTCGCGGCCGGCGCCGACGCGCTCTGGGTGCACGCCCGCAAGGCCTGGCTTGAGGGGCTGAGCCCGAAGGAAAATCGCGATATCCCGCCGCTAGACTATGACAGAGTCTATCGCCTCAAGGCCGGAAAACCGAACAAATTCATCGGGATCAATGGCGGCATTCAATCGCTCGAGGAGGCTGCTCGCCACCTCGATCATCTCGACGGCGCCATGCTTGGCCGCGCCGCCTACCACACCCCGGGCATTCTGGCCGGTGTCGATGCTGCGTTTTATGGGGATGAACCCGGCGCATTCGATTTTGCCGCGCTGATCGACACGATGGCGGATTACGCCGCGAGGCATATCGAGCAGGGCGGACGGCTCGGTCACGTCACCCGCCACATGGTCGGCCTATTCCACGGTCTGCCCGGCGCGCGCCGCTTCCGGCAAATTCTGTCGACCGACGCAACGAAACCCGGCGCGGGTCCGGATGTGTTGAAGGCTGCTTTCGCGGCTGTCGACTTCGGCCGCACCGAACAGGCCGCCTAGGCGGTTCAGTCGCGCAAAATCATCCGATCGCCGCGCACGTCGAAA
This sequence comes from Mesorhizobium sp. P2_F5, assembly GCF_056403715.1. Taxonomy (NCBI): domain Bacteria; kingdom Pseudomonadati; phylum Pseudomonadota; class Alphaproteobacteria; order Hyphomicrobiales; family Phyllobacteriaceae; genus Mesorhizobium; species Mesorhizobium sp. P2_F5. Next base: position 46,423 of record NZ_JBFUEY010000020.1, read on the forward strand.
CCCGACAGCGAGCCGATGAAGTTCATGCCGAGCAGGCTCTGGCTGAGCGTGCCGGGGGCAGCGACCATCACCTGCATGTCCCTGCGCACAATGCCGCCGATCGCCAGTTCGTCGGTCCTCACGGAAGCCGCGCGCGCCATGCCGTTAGCGGTCGAGACCGGGACGGTGAAGCTCAATGCAGCCGGATTGAAGCCGGCCGCTTGTGCGTCTTCGGCGGTGAGCACCGTGCTGGTGGCGCCGGTATCGACCACGGTTCGGATCGGCGCACCGTTGACCGTAATGCGGGCCTCGAAATGGCCGCTGTCGGCCTTGTCCAGGGTCACCGTGGCATGGCCATCCTCGACGCCCAGCGCCAGCGGGCTGCCGGGAACGAGGCCGGCCGTCACCCGGCTGGCGAAATCCTGCAACTCGTAGCGGTACTGGTAGCCGGCGACCAGCGCCAGCACGATCACGGCCCAGGTGCCGAGATTGCGGGCCATGGCGCCGAGCGGTCGGCCGGATCGGACAAGGCCGGCGCTGACCAGCACGCCGATCGCGCCCAGCCAGACCAGCCGGCTGAAATCGGAGTTCTCGATGCCGAACGTGCTGCCGGCGTCGTTGTTGATCATCAGCAGCACCAGCCCGACGCCGATTGCCGCCATCACGATCCAGAACAGTCGGTTCATGGGCTTTGCCGTTTCACGAGAGGACGTCGCGCTCGCGCGCCATGCGGGTGCGGCGTGTTTCCCGGCGGGGCCGGCGCTCGACCGTTTCCAACCGGGCCGGCAATTCGGCCATCACGCCGCGGCGGGTTTCCGGCGTCATGCCCATCCAGGCGCCGATTTCATCGCGCGTGCGGCCGCAACCGAAACAGAAGCCGGTTTTCATGTCGATCGAACAGACCAAGATGCAGGGGGATTCGATGCCAGTCATGATGTTCTCTTGGAGATCCCTTTGAGGAATCCCTGTCTCGCTTCCACATGGTGCAACGGCAAAGCCAATGCAAGCCCTCCGGATTTCGCCGCCGGCAGCCGCATTTGCGGCACAGCCCTGTGTTGCGGCTTGATGGTTGTGCCGGCCGGGCAAGGCGGCTATGCCGCTTGGCAATTCACGAGATGAGCACCCATGCCATGACCAGCGCACTGCCTTTCGACGATTTCCGCGATCTGCTGGCGAACCTGCCGCCGGCTGACGAGACGGCCGCGGCGCGCGTGCGCACGCTGTTTGCCAAGGCCGACAAGCCGATGGGTTCGCTCGGCCGCATCGAGGACATCGCGGCTTGGCTGGCCACCTGGAGCGGCCGCGCGCCACCGGCGGTGAACCGGCCGCTGGTGGCGATCTTCGCCGGCAACCATGGCGTCACCCGTCACGGCATTTCGCCGCGCACTGTCGCGGCGACCGCCAATGCTGTCGAGCTTTGCGCCGCCGGCGGTGCCGCGATCAACCAGGTCTGCATCGCCAACGATCTTGGCCTCAAGGTTTTCGACCTGGCACTGCACATTGCGACCGCCGATATTACTGAGGACGCCGCGCTCGACGAACGCGGCTGCGCCGCCACCATGGCCTTCGGCATGGAGGCCGTTGCCGGCGGCGCCGATCTCATTTGCCTCGGCGATCTCGGCGTCGGCAACTCCACCGTTGCGGCTGCCTTGTGCGCGGCCCTGTTCGGCGGCAGCGGCGCCGATTGGGTAGGCCCCGGCTCGGGCGCCGACGCGGCGATGCAGGCACGCAAGGCTGACGTGGTCGATGCAGCCCTTGCCTTCCAAGGCGCTGCTCTCAAGGATCCGCTGGAGGCGCTGCGCCGGATCGGTGGCCGCGAGTTCGCTGCCATTGCCGGCGCCATCATCGCTGCCCGGATGCAGAAGATTCCGGTGCTGCTCGACGGCTTTACCGCGACCGCCGCCGCGGCCGTGCTGCATGCTGCCAATCCCGCTGCACTCGACCATTGTTTGCTAGCTGGCCTGTCGCCGGAGCCCGGCCAAAGGCTTGCCGCCGAGCGGCTCGGCCTCAAGCCGCTGCTGGATCTCGGCGTCAGCCACGGCGAGGGGGTAGGGGCAGCCCTTGCCGCCGGCCTGGTCAAGGCCGCAGCACTTACCAGTTCGGGCATGGCGGCAGCGGTCAGAGCATAGAACAGGCCGCTAGCGCCGACGCGCCGCTACCGCCTTGGTCGGCAGCGCCGGCAATTCCTCCATCACCCGGCTCAGCGGGAAGATGGCGATCGCCTCGGTGCCTTCGCGCAACTTGGAAAGAAGTTCGAATTCGCCGCCATGCATGGCGAGCAGGCCCTGCACGATCGGTAGCCCTAGCCCAGTACCCTGTTCGGCGCTCTTGATGGCGATCGAGCCCTGGCCGAAGGCGGACAGCACGATCGGGATTTCGTCTTCCGGTATGCCCGGCCCGTTGTCCTTGACCGAAATGTATTGGCCGCCGCCCGCCGTCCAGCCGACGCGCACACGAACTTCGCCGCCAGTGGCGGCGAACTTGATGGCGTTGGACAGAAGGTTGAGGATGATCTGCCGCACCGCGCGCTCGTCGGCGAACAGGCGCTGCAAGGTGATTTCGAAATCCTGGACGATGCGGATGTCCTTGTTGCGCGCCTTCAACTCCATCATGTGGCAGCAATCTTCAGCGATGTTGAGCAGCATCACCGGCTCCTCGTTGAGCTGGTAGCGGCCGGCCTCGATGCGCGACAGGTCGAGGATCTCGTTGATCAGGTCGAGCAGATGCTGGCCGGAATCGTGCACGTCGCTGGCGTAGTCGCGATAAGTGGGGTTGCTCATTGGCCCCAGCACCTCGTTGGCCATCACCTCGGAAAAACCGAGAATGGCGTTGAGCGGCGTTCTCAGCTCATGGCTCATCGAGGCGAGGAAGCGCGACTTCGCTAGATTGGCGTCTTCGGCCCGCCGACGAGCTTCGTCCGACATCGACTTTGCCGTCTCCACCTCGGCGAGCAACGCATCCTTTTCGGAGCGGAACGACAGAAGCATCAGCGACGAGCGGTTGAGATGGCGCGCGATATAGACGAAGAACGGCAATGCGGCGACCAGCAGGCCGACCATCATCGTCTCGACCGGCATCCACAGCTTCGTTTCGGCATAGGCATAGACCGCCACCGGAATGACGAAGGTGGCGAGCAGCGAGCCGCGCAACGACGACGCCGTAATGGCGGTCGCCGCCATCGCCAGCAGCAGCACCATCGCCTTGACCACCTGGAAATGGTCGATCTGGCAGTCGGCGCAGCCGATCCAGGCGAACCACGCCCAACCGAGGCCGCACAGCGAATGGCCGATCAGAAAATCCCGGCGTGTCAGAATTGGGTCGAGTTCGGCCGCTTCGGTGCGTTCGACGCGCCGCGCCATGAAGGCAACGATCGAATAGCAGATCAGCGTGAACAGCGCCCAGATGCTGACCTGCTTGTCCGTCCCCGCCAGAAGCCCGGTCGCCGCGATCGCCAGCACCAAAAGCGGAATGACGGTCGCACCCCCCACCATGGCGCGGGCATGCAGCTTCAGCAGCTCGCGGTCGAAGTCGAGATTGCCGACCTGCTGCGAAAGACGGTCGCGCGTTCTGCGCACCGCGCGCGCCACATCGCTGTTGCGGTGCGGTTTCCTGCGGTCCACAATGAATTTATCCGCTGTGTTCGAGCGTAGCAGAGGCATGGAAACTTCAATTTATGCGCGCAGCGATCTCAATTCGTTAAGCTACGTTCGAATGATTAAGAGACTGTTTGCCATATGAGCCGTTCGTGGTCGCCAAGGCCGCGCCGGCGATACTATCCGCCACCGCCGCGAAGCCTGTGGCGCAAGCTGCTGGACTACGCGCTGACGATTATCCTGCTCGGCCTGCTGATCCTGCTCGCCGCGCGGCTCGACCGCTTCGAGACGCGCAAGGCGGAGGGCGCTGCGATCGTCAACGATGGCGATTCACTCACGCTTGGCACTGAACGCATCCGCATGCGCGGCATCGATGCTCCGGAATACCAGCAGATCTGCCGCAAGGACGGCGCCGACTATGCCTGCGGCAGGCTGGCGCGCCAGGCGCTGGTGCGGCTGATATCAGGCAATCCGGTGACCTGCAGCGGCTGGCAACGCGACCGCTACGGCCGCCTCCTCGGCGACTGCAAGGCCGGCGGCAGGGATCTCAACCGGTCACAGGTCGAGGCTGGCTGGGCCATTGCCTATGGCGATTACGAAACCGAGCAGGCCGTTGCCCGCGCCGGCAAGGTGGGTATCTGGGCTGGCACCTTCGATGAGCCACAGGACTGGCGCGAAAGCCACCATGAAGGCCCGGCCGAAAGACGGCACGGCACGCTTGCTTCACTCGGTGACGCCTTGCGTGAATTTTTTCGCTTCCGGTGAGGAGCGCGCCGTGTCCTATAGTCTGTCCGCAAGATCGGGAGGATTGAGATGAAACTGTTCGACGGTGGCCGCGCTCCCAATCCACGGCGTGTGCGGGTTTTCCTCGCCGAGAAGGGCATCGAGTTGCCGCTTGTGCCGGTCGACATGGGCGCAATGGGTCACAGGCAGGAGCCGGTCAGTTCACGTAACCCGCTGCGGCGGCTGCCGGTGCTAGAGCTCGACGACGGCACAATCATCACCGAATCCGTCGCCATCTGCCGCTATTTCGAGGAATTGCATCCCGAACCGCAGCTGTTCGGGCAAGGCGCGCTCGGCAAGGCCAAGGTCGAGATGTGGCAAAGGCGCATGGAGTTCAATCTGCTCAGCTGCGTCGCTCAGGCCTTTCGCCATATCCATCCGGCGATGAAAGAGTGGGAAATTCCGCAAGTCCCCGAATGGGGCGAAGCCAACAAGACGAAAGCGGTCGAATTCCTGAGCTTGCTCGACACCGAACTGGCAAACCGGGAATTCGCCGCCGGCGACGCCTATTCGATCGCCGACATCACCGGGATGATCGCCATCGACTTCATGAAACCGGCGCGCATCAAGGTACCGGACGAGTGCGCCAACGTGCTGCGCTGGTACAGCGCCGTCTCGAGCCGGCCGAGCGCTTCCGCCTGAGATGGAGGCGGAGCTTGAACGCCTGACGGCAAAGATCCGCGCCTGCCGCATCTGCGTCGACAATCCTGTGGGACGGCCGCTGCCGCATGAGCCGCGCCCAGTGCTGCTGCCGTCGTCCAGCGCCCGCATCCTGCTCGCCGGCCAGGCGCCGGGAACCAAGGTTCATTTGTCCGGCATGCCGTTCACCGACGCGTCCGGCGACCGGCTACGCGTTTGGCTGGGCGTCAGCACGGAGGAATTCTACGACACGGAGAAATTCGCCATCGTGCCGATGGGGTTCTGTTTTCCAGGCCAGGACGCCAAGGGCGGCGACCTGCCGCCCCGCCGCGAATGCGCACCAGCCTGGCGCGCACAGTTGATGGCGTTGATGCCGCAGATCGAGCTCGTTCTGACCATCGGCTCCTACGCGCAGTCCTGGCATATGGGTGAGGCGCGGCGGTCATCGCTGACCGGAACCGTGAGGGACTGGCGCGCCATCTGGGATACGCCGGCCAGCCCGAAAGTGCTGCCGCTGCCGCATCCATCATGGCGCAACTCCGGCTGGTTGAAACAGAATCCATGGTTTGAAATGGATTTGCTGCCCTTCCTGAGATCGGAAATCCGCTATCGCATTGCTTAAGCTTTAAGCAAGATATCACTCGCTTTTGTGCCATTCGGCAGAATTTCTTTCTTGTGAAAGGCCGAAATAAGAGGGAGTATAGCCAATCTATTCCCAAAGCGCGCCGCGCCCGAGGGAACGCGGCCTGCACCAGGGAGCATCTTAATGGATCGCCTCGACAGAAAAATTCTCCGCCTCCTGCAGGAGGACGCGACGCTCGCGGTTGCCGATGTCGCCAAGAAAGTCGGCCTATCGACCACGCCCTGCTGGCGCCGCATCCAGAAGCTCGAGGAAGAGGGCGTCATCAAGAGGCGCGTTGCCATCCTTGACCACGAGAAGGTCAATGTGCGCGTCACCGTCTTCGTGTCGATCCGCACCAATTCGCACAGCCATGAATGGCTGCGCCGCTTCTCCGAGGTCATCCAGGAATTTCCCGAAGTGGTCGAATTCTACCGTATGAGCGGCGACGTCGATTATCTGCTGCGCGTGGTGGTGCCCGACATCGCGGCCTATGACGCCTTCTACAAGCGGCTGATCGCCAAGATCGAAATCCGCGACGTGTCGTCGTCCTTCGCCATGGAGCAGATCAAATACACCACCGAAATGCCGCTGGATTACATGGTGCTGGACAAGGAATCAGGCGCCAACGCTGCGTGATCGCCCGCGTTCAATGTGGGGGAGGTTTTCTAAACAACTCTAGCCCAATACCCAGCGGGATCATCACTGAGAGATACCCTATCGTTGCATAGACGAAATGCATGCGATCATGGTGTTTTGGAAAGACGAATACGTTCAACAAAAAAGCTATGAATAGGCCGGCGATCCACAAAAGGTGGCGGTTGGTTATCGTCTTGATTTCTCTTTGCAGGACCTTGGATACCAAAAATAGGTACCACCCCTTTGCGTCAGTCATGGTCATCTTTCCAACGCATCTGGAAAAGATCTAGCTTACGCCCGGCATTTGGAATTGCAACGAGCTTAAGTGTAGCTCGTCAGTGACGCAGTGGCCGGATGGCATGCTACTTCGCTAGTTCTTCTTTTTATTGAGGAAAGTCCACGGTGAATTGACCGGCAGCGTGATCGTGTCCGGCACGTTGTCGACAGCCACCACCTCGGCTTTGCGCACGGTATAGCCGGACTGAATGACGCTTACGCCGTCGAGAATGAACAGTTGGCTCTTCTCCAAGCCGGGCCGCAAGGCGCCGGTGACAGCAACCGCCTCATAGGCCTGCGACATCTTGTAGGGACGGGCCGGCGTTACCAGCACGATCTGGTTGGGCGGCGGCGTCGGCATGTGACTGCAGGCGCCCGTCCACGGCACCAGCAGGAACTGGTAGACGAGGTCGCCATCGCGGTCGACCGGCAATGCATAGCCGGCTAATTGTACGGTCTTGTCCTGCAGGTTGAGCGACAGCGTCTCGCCATGATCGGGCAGTTTTGCCGCGATCATTGGCAGGCCGGCATCTTCGGCCACCGCCTGCGTCGCCGGGCGCAGATCCTTCCAGAAGATGTGCGCGGTTTGGCCCGAAGCATTGAAGGCACTAGCTGCCAGCAACGCGGCTGCAAGCACCAGGGTGGTCGGCTGGAAATGTTTGCTCATTGGCCGCTTCCTTCGTGAAGGAGTAAAGACGCCGTGGCCGATGGCGTCAACGCTCGAGCCGCATCACATGTCTGCGAGAGCCGGCCATGCCGATCTCATGGAACCCGCGTGCGGTGAACATGTCGCGAAACCCCATGAAACGGTAGCTCGGCGACGCGTCGTCGACCGGGTAGGCCTCGATCGTCTTGGCGCCCTTGGCAAAGGCCTGATCGATGGCAGCGTCAAGCAGGCCGACCGCCAGTCCACCGCCGCGCAGGGCTCTCGGCACATAGAAGCAGACGATCGACCAGATGCCGGTCTCGCCATCGTCCTGCTGCGGCGACAGCTTGCGGTAGGTCTGGCGCGGAGCGACCGAGCACCAGCCGACGGTCTTGCCATCGAGCTCGGCCAGAATGCCGACCGGAGTGCCGGCCTCGACGAGCGCCATCATGGCCCGTTTCAACTCAGCGTGCTGGACATGCTCGCGGCGGCCGGGCAAGGGCCGCCAGGCCATGCACCAGCAATATTTCGGACCGCCCTGCGCTTCGAACAGGCCCTCGAAATTGGTTCGCGTCTTTCGCGTCACCGCGGTGAACCGGACTTTGCCCAGGTTAGCCTTTTCTGGCGGCGATCCGCTCGATGATCTTGGCATTGGTCAGTTCCCGTACGGCGTCCTTGCCGATCCAGCGCGCCGTCTTGTCAGGAGACTGCGCCAGTCGTTCGGCCACGGAAAGGGCAGCGCCGTGCATCTCCATCGATCGCTTGCCGATCGAACGAAGCGCCCAGTTCACGGCCTTCTTCACGAAATTGCGGCTGTCGGTGGCATGCACTTCAATGATCGGCAGGAAGCCGAGGAAAGTCGCTACCGGCTCTTGCTTCCGGTGAACGACGGACCAGGCCATCATGGCAAAGGCGGTGCGTCGAACGAACTCCCGCTCGTCCGCCGCGAACTCCTCGATCAGGTCCTTCCAGCCGTCGGTGTCGACGAAGAGATCGGAGACGCCGTCGACGATGTCCCAGGAATCGAAAGACGCCGCCCATTGCCTTGCATCAGCTGCGGAAAAGCGCTTCGGGTCGGCCGTGACGGACGCGATGAACTGAGCTTCCATGATGCCGGTCTGCCAGAGCTCGAAGGCTCGTTCGTGGTTGCGCTTGATCTTCCTGGCAATCTGCCGCTGCATGCCATGCGAAATGCCAAGCGCGCGTTCGATCTTGATGCCATAGCGCAGCATGCCGCGGCGATTTTCCTCCGAACCGATCGACCGCAAATGCGCGACAATTTCGTCGGCGCTAGATTGGGGCGAAAGCTCGGCCATGCCAGCCTATTTTTCCAGGCGCGCCAACAGGGAAGACGTATCCCATCGCTTACCGCCCATCGCCTGCACATCCTTGTAGAACTGGTCGACGAGGGCGGTCACCGGCAGTTTGGCGCCATTGCGGTCGGCTTCATCAAGGCAGATGCCGAGATCCTTGCGCATCCAGTCGACGGCGAAACCGAAATCATATTTGCCGGCATTCATCGTCTTGTGGCGGTTTTCCATTTGCCAGGAACCGGCTGCGCCCTTGGAGATCACCCCGATGACCTTCTCGATGTCGAGCCCGGCCTTCTTGCCGAAATGGATCCCTTCGGCCAGCCCCTGCACCAGCCCGGCAATGGTGATCTGGTTGATCATCTTGGTGAGCTGGCCGGCGCCCGACGGCCCCATCAGCCCGACCATGCGGGCAAAGGCATCGATGACCGGTTTGGCCTTGTCGAAGGCAACCTGATCGCCGCCGACCATCACCGTCAGCACGCCATTTTCAGCACCCGCCTGGCCACCGGAGACCGGCGCGTCGAGGAAGGAAAAACCGGCCTTTTGCGCGGCGTCGGCCAGTTCGCGCGCCACCTCGGCCGATGCTGTGGTGTTGTCGATGAAGACGGACCGCTTTTTCATCGCGGCGAACGCGCCGTTGGCCCCGGTTGTCACCGAGCGCAGATCGTCATCATTGCCGACGCAGGAGAAGACGAAATCCTTGCCCTCGGCGGCCTCGGCCGGTGTCGCGGCGAGCTTACCGCCATGCTGGGCCACCCATTGCTCGGCTTTGGCAGCGGTGCGGTTGTAGACGGTGACGTCGTGGCCGCCCTTGTTCCTGAGGTGCCCGGCCATGGGATAGCCCATCACGCCAAGACCGAGAAATGCCACAGATGCCATAGGTTTACCCTTCAGATGGAAAACGAAATTTGCTGCGAAAGCTCTAGGCCCTGCGCTCAATTCGTCAAGACGCGCATGAGCCGATCGACTGGTGCAGCCGACCAGTCAACGCTTCAGATGTATCGTGATCCGGCGTTCGATCCATTCAACGCCATGGCGCAAGATCTCGACCATCACCAGATAGACAAGAGCGACCCAGATATAGGACTGGATGTCGAACGAATTGGCAAAGGCAAGCTTGGCCTGGCCCATCAAATCGTAAACGGTGATGATGGCGACGATGGCCGAAGCCTTGACCATCAGGATCAACTCGTTGCCATAGGGACGTAAGGCGACGATCAACGCCTGCGGCAGGATGATCTTTCGCAGCGTCTGCAATTTGTGGAGGCCGAGCGAGGCGGCGCCCTCCCACTGGCCTCTTGGCACGCTTTCGATGGCGCCGCGCAGGATCTCGGCCTGATAGGCGGCGGTGTTGAGTGCGAAGGCAAACACACCGCAATTGAAAGCGTCTTTGAAAAAATCCCAGAGGCCAACCGTTTGAAGCTCAGCCCTGAACGATCCCAGTCCGTAGTAGACCAGATAGGTCTGGACCAGCAGCGGCGTGCCGCGGAAGAAGTAGACATAGCAATAGGCGAGGCCGGACAGGAGCCGGTTGCTGGACATGCGCCCATAAGCGACCGGCACGGACAGGATCGCTCCGAGCACCATCGATATGCAGACCAGCAACAGCGTGGTTTGAAGGCCCTTCAGATAGGCCGGGGCATATTTGGCGAAGAAGTCGGCGTTCCAGGCAAAGATCAGATAAGCGACGATGCCGAGGCCGAACAGGATCCAGAAACCGACCATCGCATAGCCGATGACGCGGCTGCGCGGCCAGCCGCGCGCCCGTGGTGGCGGCCGTTCGACCAAGGTGGCGGTGACGCTCATCGTTGTGCCTCTCGCCGGCCGAGCGAGCGCAGGATCGCGCTGGTGGCAAAGGATGAAACGACGGCCAGACCAAGGAAGACCATGGCCGCGACACCATAAAACAGGAAAGCGTGCTTGGTAACGCGGGCAGCAGTGTAGGCATTGCGCAGTGTCTCGGCGAGGCCGACGACCGACACGAGCGACGTATCCTTGAGCAGGCTAAGCCAGCAGTTCTCTAGTCCGGGAAACGCAATGCGAAGGAGTTGTGGCAAGATCACCTTGCGCATGGTCAGCCAGTTCGACAGGCCGATGGCATAGCCGCCCTCATACTGACCTTTCGGAATGGCGCGAAAGGCCGAAAGAAACACCTCGCTGGCATAGGATGAAAAGATCAGCGACAGCACAATCATGCCGGCGACGAAGCTGTTGACGTCGATGGTCGCGTCGGGTCGGAAATATCGCACGAGATGCTGCAGCAGGATCGGTACGCCGAAGAAAAACAGGAACAGCGTCACCAGCTCCGGCAAGCCACGGAAAACCGTGGTGTAGATGTTGGCAGCCAGCCGCAGAGAAGGTTCTTCGGACTGCTTGGCCCAGGCGACGAAGAAGCCGATCGTCAGGCCGATGGGCAGTGTCGCCAGCGCAAGCGCGATGGTGACCAGTGCGCCATAGGCAATATCGTCAATCCAGCCATCGGGTCCCCAAGTGAGAAGTATCCATATGTTCTGGCTGGGCATTGACGGGTCTTGTCTCCACTTCTGTCAGCGATGGACCAAGGCGGCAGGAGGAATTTCCCCTGCTGCCGCCTTGTTTCAGACGATCAGGACTCGGCGCCGAAGACGTCGAACTTGAAGTATTTGTCGTTGATTTCCTTGTACTTTCCGTTGGCGCGGATGGCGTCGATGGCGCTGTTCAACTTGTTGACCAGATCCGTCTCGCCCTTGCGCACGGCGATGCCGGCGCCCGGTCCAAAGATTTCGACTGGCTGCGGCGAGGGCTGGCCGAGAATCTTGCAGCAGGCGCCATCAGGCGAATCCAGGAACTGCTGCAACACGACGATATCGTCCTCGATCGCGTCGAGACGGCCATTGGCCAGATCGGCCTGCTCTTCGGGGCTGCTCGGATAGCCCTTGACCGTGCTGTCCGTATAGGTCTTCGAGGCATAGTTGAAATGCGTCGTCGTGGTTGCGACGCCGATGGTCTTGCCGGCCAGGTCTTCCTTGGTCACGCCCTTAAGGGTTGAATCTTTTGGCACCGCCAGCGCCGAGGGGGTGTTGTAGTATTTATGCGAGAAGTCGACCTTTTCCTGACGCTCCGGCGTGATCGACATCGAGGCGACGATGGCGTCGAACTTGCCGGCCTGCAGCGCCGGGATGATGCCGTCCCAATCCTGGGCGACGAAGGTGCACTTGACCTTCATCTCGTCGCAGAGCGCCTTGGCGATGTCGATGTCGAAGCCGACGAGCTGGCCGTCGGAGGTCAAATTGTTGAATGGGGGGTAGGCGCCTTCGGTGCCGATTCTCAGGGTCGTTTCCTGAGCCTGGGCGACGCCGAGCGTCAGCAGCGCAGCCGATGCGGCGAGCGCGATACGCAGTGCAATACGCATGATAGTCCTCTCTTTATGGCTCCCGGCCGTCGTTCCGAAACGGCTCTGTGGGGCGGTGCTTTTGACCGCCCGCTGGCGCGATACTCCCACTGTTTTCGGGAGAAAAGCAACTGTAAAACCGTTGCTTGCGGGATTTGCGGGTCCAGCCGATGCTGACGCCGGGTTAGACAATGCAACCGCTGAAGAGAGCGGCTGAACCGGGCTCGGGCAGGGGCCTCAAGGTTTGAGGCCAGTGGCGCGCTCGATGAAGTCGGCTATCCCTCCGGCATCGTCGAGATCGAACACGGGCAGGCTTTCGCCGCTGACCGCGAAGTCGGCGGCAATCGCCACGATATGCCCGTCATTTGCCGACAGCGGTGACCGGTCCTTGGCCTCCAGCCGCCGGGTCTCGATCTTTTTGTGCGCCTCGCGCTTGTAGCCTTCGACCAGCACGATGTCGCATGGCGCCAGCCGCGACAGGATCGTCTCCAGCGTCGGCTCGTCCTCACCGCGCAATTCGTGCATCAGCGCCCAACGTGTGCCCGACACCACAGCGACTTCGGTGGCGCCCGCCTGGCGGTGGCGAAAGGAGTCGGCGCCCGGCTTGTCGATATCGAACTCATGATGGGCATGTTTTACCGTCGACACCGTCCAGCCGCGCCGCACCAATTCGGTGACCAGCTTCTCGGTCAGTGTGGTCTTGCCGGAATTCTTCCAGCCGGTGATGCCGAAGATGTTCATAGCCCGATGCTCTGCAACAGACGCTCGGCCACCGCAAGGTCGTCTGGGGTATTGATGTTGAAGAACGGGTCGATTTGAGCGCCGTCGGCGGCCAGCAACGAAAACTCCACCTCGACACAATCATGGCGCTCTATGAAGGCCGAGACGCGCCTGTTGTCCTCGTCGACCAGGAAATGGCGCAAGGCCTGACGCAGCCCGAGCGGCCACAGCGCGAAGGTCGGGTGCCGCCTGCCGCTGGAACTGGCAACCGCGATCGAGCCCGGCCGACCGGCTGCGGCTGCGGCCAGCCTCGCGACTAGATCGGCCGGCAGAAATGGCGTGTCGCCGGCGGCCGTCACCAATGCCTTGCAGGCGGTGTTTGCTGCCGCCCATTCGAGGCCGGTGAGGATCCCGGCCAGCGGTCCGGCATAGCCTTCCACCGTATCGGCGAGAACTGGAAGTTCGGTCGCCGCAAAGCGTGCAGGATCGCCATTGGCGCTCAGCACCAGCGATCCGACCTGCGGTGCCAGGCGGGCAACGACATGGTCGAGAAGCGGACGGCCGTCAAGGGCGAGCAAGGTCTTGTCACCGCCGCCCATGCGCCGTGACAAGCCTCCGGCCAGGATGATCCCTGCAATGTCTGGTCTCATGGCTGAACTATATGCCGTCCGGCGCCATGTCGGGTCCAGCGCTTTCGGCGGCGGGTTTTTGCCGGCCGACCACCCGTTCACGGTAGAGCGCGTAGAGGCCGGAACCGATGATGATGGCGGAGCCGACGATCATCGGCAGGTCTGGTACATCGCCGAAGATGGTGAGGCCAAGCAGCATCGACCACAACAGCGCGGTGTAGCGGAACGGCGCGATGAAGGAGATGTCGCCGGCCCGCATCGCCATGATGATGAACTGGTAGCCGATCAATACCAGCACCGCTGCCAGGGCCAGCAGCGCCGTGCCTTTGCCCGACATCGGCGTCCAGCCGCCCATCGGCGACAGCAGCACGGCGCCGACAATGGTCATGGCGATTGCGGTCGCCGTCGACACCAGCAAGGTCGGGATAGCCTGCGGGATGCGCTTGGTGGCGAGGTCGCGCACCGCGCAGCAGGCGACGCTGACGAGTGCGTATAGCGAATAGACGCTGAACCCTTCAAAGCCTGGCCGTACGATGATCAGCACGCCGCCGAAGCCGACGGCGATCGCCAGCCAGCGCCGCCAGCCGACACCTTCGCCAAACACGAGAGCCGCGCCCATCGTCACCGCCAGCGGCAGCGCCTGCAGCACCGCCGAGACATTAGCGATCGGCAAATGCGCAAGCGCAACGAGGAAGGCCACGGTGGCGCCGGCCTCGCCGACCACGCGGAGCGCCACCAGCGGCTGCAGCATCGAGGCTGGGCGAGCCAGCGCGCCTTGCTGCCAGGCAAGCAGGCCGACGAGCAGCGACGCAAAGGCGCCGCGCACCAGCATGACCTGCGCCATGTTCATCGATTCCGACGAGAACTTGGTGATGGCGTCGTTGAGGGTGAAGCCGATCATGGCCACCATCATGAACAGCGCACCGCGAATGTTTGGGGAAAGAGGCAAGGGCGTTACCGGTTTTGCAACAGAGCAATTCCAGGAAAAGTGTGAAACGGTTTTCCGTCCGGAATTGCGTGAAAACAAAGAAATAGAGCGGTTCGACGTTTCGGTGAAACGGTGAACCGCTCAAGCCTGTAGCAGCCGGCGGCAAGACAGCAACGTCAAAGAAATAGGCCACGGATTTTCACCCGTGGCCTGCAAAATCTGTCAGAGGGCCAATCCGATGACCGGTGGCCTCATTTCGGCGTCAGCACTTCGGTGCCGCTGCCGTTCTTGCCGGCGATCGTCCACAGACCGTGCAGCGAGCCGTCATCCTCCACCTTGTAGACGACGAGGCCGATTTCCTTGCCCATGACATAGCCGGCGGAGAAGGCATTGTCGTTGCGCATGCAGATGCCATCCGAAGACGACCCGCCCGTCTCCCAGTGGATGGTGCAGGTGGTTTCGCTGGTCAGCGTGATGGTGGCCTCGCCGCCATATTTCGAGCCGTCGAAATTGGTGCCGGCGACGGTGTAGGTACCGCCGATCGACTGTGCTGCCGCCGGCGCGGCGGCAAGGCCAAGCATTGCAAGCGAAAGTAGGAGTGTGCGCATGTCGTATTCCCCCAAATCGAGCGACGAGCCGCTATGTCTAGGAATCTAGGCCCGAACGCGCTTGCGGTAAATCCGCCAGCCGTTTGCGCATAAGACTTTTTCTGGGTTGTGTCCGAAAATGCTCAAGGGCCTTTGAGGCTGCCGGCGATGGCGCCGACAAGCGGATCATATTTCGCTTTCACGGCCGGCGGATAGTCGATCCAGACGGTGCGGATGACGCCGTCCTTGCCGAACAGGCGCCGCTCGTAAAAGATCTTGCCATCCTTCATGCCCGACAGCACCGCCCAGTTCTTGCCGGTCTTGCTGTAGCTGATTTCGTAGCCCGCCTCCTTGCTGGCCTTCTCATCAGTGACAAAGCTTTTGGGGGTGTCGTCACTGACGTTGAAGATGCCGGAGCAGATCAGGCTGGCGCCGTCGGCGCTGAGCCATTGCTGACCATCGCCATTGTCCGGCTCAGGCTGGCGGTCGGTGAAGACCTCGTCAGGAAAGGTGCAGACGGTGCCGAAGCGCGCATTGGTGTAGGTGAACGGCGCGGCGACAGCGCTGCCTGCCGCGATCAATACTACGGCCGCCAAACCAGGAAAAAGACGCTTCATTCGATGCCTCCAGCCAACAATGGGAGACACTTCTTGCACCAAATCGCGGAGAAAATCAGCCGCCAGTGACGCTCATATGCCTAGACACCGAGGGACGGCTGGTGCGGCGGTCGATGATGAAATCATGCCCCTTCGGCTTGCGGCCGATCGCTTCATCGATTGCGGCCGAGACCAGTTCGTTGCCTTCGGACGCACGCAGCGGCGCGCGCAGGTCGGCGGCATCCTCCTGGCCCAGGCACATATAGAGCGTGCCGGTGCAGGTCAGCCGCACGCGGTTGCAGCTTTCGCAGAAATTATGCGTCATCGGCGTGATGAAGCCGAGCCGGCCGCCGGTTTCGGCGACATGGACATAGCGGGCCGGGCCGCCAGTCTTGTAGGGGATGTCGCTCAGCGTGAACTGGCGCTCGAGCGAAGCGCGCAGCAGCGACAGCGGCAGATACTGATCGGTGCGATCGGCGTCGATCTCGCCCATCGGCATGGTTTCGATGACGGTGAGATCCATGCCGCGGCCATGTGCCCAGCGCATCATCTCGGGCAGTTCGGCGTCGTTGAAATCTCGCAGCGCTACCGCATTGAGCTTGACCTTCAGCCCCGCCGCCAGCGCGGCGTCGATGCCTTGCATGACCTTGCTGAGATGGCCCCAGCGGGTGATGGCGTGGAACTTGTCGGCGTCCAGCGTGTCCAGCGAGACGTTGATGCGCTTGACGCCGCAATCGGCGAGCTCGGCGGCAAAGCGCGACAGCTGCGAGCCGTTGGTGGTCAGCGTCAACTCTTCCAGCGCGCCGCTCTTCAGATGCCGCGACAGCTGGCGCACCAGGTGCATGATGTTCTTGCGCACCAGCGGCTCGCCGCCGGTGAGGCGCAGTTTGCGCACGCCCTTTTCGATGAAGACGGTGCAGAGCCGGTCGAGTTCCTCGAGCGACAGCAGATCCTTCTTGGGCAGGAACGCCATGTCCTCGGCCATGCAATAGGTGCAGCGGAAATCGCAGCGGTCGGTGACCGACACGCGCAAGTAGCTGATCGTGCGACCGAAGGGATCGATCATGTCCATGCGTCAAGCGTTTCCAATGGCTGCGAGTGGCGCCGTTATATACAGCTATGTGATACGAACCAACCCACCATTCAAGATAGCCGCTCTTGATCTTTGGTAACATTCCCTGGCCGACATCCGATGTCGGCAGGGTTCAAATGGCCTTTTCGGGCTGCGCGAAGCAGCGTAGGGAAGGGCGGATTGAAGCAGGATCAACGACAATGACGGCGCCGAAGGAACTCAGGGTCTCGAAGGACAGAAAACTGCTGTCCGTTACCTTTCCCGATCATAGCCCGTTCGAACTGCCGGCCGAACTGCTGCGCGTCGCGTCGCCCTCGGCCGAAGTGCAGGGCCATTCACCGGATCAGCGGGTGACCGTGCCCGGCAAGCGCAACGTCGCTATCCTCAAGATCGAACCGGTCGGCAATTATGCCGTGCGCATCACCTTCGACGATTTCCACGACACCGGTATATTCACCTGGAACTATCTGCACACGCTCGGCCACGAAAAGGACGAGCGCTGGAATGCCTATCTCGCGGAACTCCAGGAGAAGGGGCTGAGCCGCGACCGCTAGCGCGCCAGTGTCGTCAAACCGTCATTGATTGGGAGTAGCGCCGGCAAAGGTTCGGAGACGGAAAAATGTCTGAGATCACATCGGTTGAACAACTCGAAGCGCTGTACGGTCTGCCCGGCGAAGCGTCGACGGTCAAGGAACTCGACCATGTCATCCCCGAATATGCCGCCTTCATCGAAGCCTCACCCTTTGTCGCCTTGGCAACGAGCGGGCCGGAGGGGCTCGACTGTTCTCCGCGCGGCGATCTCGCCGGTTTCGTGCGCATCCATGATCCGAAGACGCTGATGATGCCGGACCGGCGCGGCAACAACCGCGCCGATTCGCTCAAAAACATCATCCGGGATCCGCGCGTCGGGCTGCTGTTTCTGGTGCCGGGCTCGGGCACCACGCTGCGCGTCAACGGCCGTGCCCGCATCACCACCGATGCCGCGCTTTGCGCCTCCTTCGCCGTCGAAGGCAAGCCGGCGCGCTCGGTCACCGTGGTCGATGTCGATTCGGTCTATTTCCAGTGCGCCCGCGCCATCGTCCGTTCGGAGCTGTGGAACCCGGCAAAGCACGTCGATCCGAAATCGCTGCCGACACCGGGAAAAATCCTGGAAGTCACCAGCCGCAAGAACATCGACGGCGAGACCTACGACAAGGAATGGCCGGAGCGGGCGAAAAAGTCGATGTGGTGAGCGGCTGCCGGGGCGCTATTGCCCCAACTTGACGAACAGCACCGTCCCCAGTTTGTCACCCACTTGCGCGATGCCAATTGAACCGACCTCGATCAAGGGGCAATCAGCGGGTATGAACGGGACCGCCACCCCGAAGAAGGTAGCGGTCCTTGTTCTCATGGCCGCGACAATCGGGGATAGCTTTGGTCAATGGCGCCCTTCCTGCGGGCGACACGGCATAGCTGCTCATACATGATCGTCGCCGCGTTAAGCGCGGTGATCCCGGCCACGTCGTAGGGAGGGGATACCTCGACGACATCGCAGCCGACGATATCAAGGTCGCCGAGGCAGCGCAGGACGCGCAGCAGCTTGAGCGGCGTTAGGCCGCCGCCGACAGGTGTTCCCGTTCCCGGCGCATAGGCGGGATCAAGGCAGTCTATATCCACTGTCAGATAGCAGGGGCCTTCACCCACAACCTGCCGAATGGTCGCCGCAATGCCCTCGGGAGTGGCGTCGTCGCAGGACACGTTGTCGAGGATGGCAATGCCCATTGGATCATCGACCCATGTGCGGATGCCGACCTGCATCGACCTCGCAGGGTCGATGATGCCCGTCTCCACCGCTGTGCGGAACATCGTGCCATGGTCCATGGCCAACTCGCCGGGAGCCACTTTGGGGTCCTGCCAAGTGTCGGGGTGCGCATCAAACTGAATCAAGGCCAGCTTTCCATGACGCTCAGCCGTCGCCTTCAGCAACGGAAAGGAGATGAAATGGTCCCCACCAAGGCCGAACAGGGTTGCCCCGGTGGCAATCACCTCTGCCGCTGCGGCTTCGATGGTTCCGGGGATTGACCGAGAGTCGCCGTAATGGAGATAGACGTCTCCAACATCGACGGCTTTCACATATTGAAGAGGGTCGAAACCACCGGGATAGCTCGGCAGTTCGGCAAGCTGCCCCGAGGCGCTACGTATAGCGCCCGGCCCCAATCTCGCTCCCGGCCGGTTGGACGTGGCCAGATCGAACGGAACGCCAAGAATGGCAACGTCAGCGCCTTCGGCACTTCCTGCATGGGGAATTCGAAGAAATGTTCGCGCCGTCGTGAAAGTCTGCTCAGACGCAATGATCGATGATGATGTGATACCGGACAAAGGACACCTCTCGCGGGTGTCGTCCGGCCGACACCGATGATGAGTGCCAGATTGGCAGCCTCCGTTTCTCGGCGGTGGAGAAATGGTAGAGAACAGGCTGCCTGTCAACTCAGCTTTGCCTGGTCGTCAATTCTGATCGGTCAACTCGGAGGAGGGAAACCCAATGGCCGCGAAGAAGCTGGGCCTAATGTCCCAACGTCTCCTACCCACCCTTTGCTTGCCTGCGCAATATCTAGCGTAATCCTGTGCGGCGTCAGGGCCGCACAGAGGCACAACGTTGCCAAGCAAAGCCGTGGAAAAATTGCGCAGGTAGGTCGCAACCTCAGACGATACGCAAGAGCATGATCTTGCCGGGACCATGCTCTGGCTCTGCTCAGGTATCCTTCAGCACGTCGTAGATCTTGCGCATCTGTTCGCCGATCATGTCGCACTGTTCCGGTGTCGACTGGCTCATCGCCTTTTCGATCAGCGCCATATGCACCTTCAGCGCCTTCATCAAAAGGTCCGTGCCGGCCTCGGTAAGCGTCAGCCGCAGCACGCGTTTGTCCTTCTCGTCGCCTTCGCGGCGGAGCAGCCCGCGCACCTCGAGCTGTGGCAACAGCATCGTGATGTTGGAGCGGCCGACCAGCAGTTTGCGGGCGAGATCGTGCTGCGACATGCCGGGATGGCGATAGAGGTTCATCAGCACGTCGAGCTGCGCCGGCTTGAGGTCCAGCGGCGCCAGCTTCACCGCCAGCGCGCGCTCTAGCACATGGCAGGCGCGCGCCACCGCGACCCAGTTGCGAAAGCGCGGGTTGTCCCAGGGCAGCTCTTGTTTAATGTTCATGTTTGAACTATTATGTTCATGCTTGAACGGAATGGATGGATCGCCAATATGGCATCATTTGGACTGAAGGTCATCCGGGGCGTGTTCGGCGCCGCCGAGCATGTAGCGCCACGCCTGAGCGGTCGCGCCGCGTTCGAACTGTTCTGCCGCACGCCTAGCGTCAAGGCGCTCAGCGACGGCGAGCGCCGCGCGGTCGACCGTGCCGCCGGCTTCATGGCCGAGGCGCGCCACCACCGGCTGAAGACCAAGACCGGCTGCGTCATGGTGCACGAATTCCGGCCGGAGCCGGGCAGGGCGTCCGCCGGCACGGTACTGGTCATCCATGGCTGGCGCTCGCGCACCGAATATATGCGCGCGCTGATCGAAGGCTTTCGCAATGCCGGCTACCGGGTCGCCTCGCTCGACCTGCCGGGCCACGGCCAGTCGCTGGGGCGTCATCTCAACATGGTCAATGCGGTCGAGGCGGCCAAAGTGGCCAGCGAGTGGTTCGGACCGTTCAAGGCGATCGTCGGCCATTCCTTCGGCGGCGCCGTTGCCGCCAATGCCATTGCCGGGTCTATCAAGGGTATCCAGCCGGTGGCGGCCGAACAGCTGGTGCTGATCGCCGCACCCAGCTCCTTGCCGGCAATCTTCGCCGACTTCAGTCGCATGCTCAATGTCGGCCCACGTTCGCAGGTCTCCATGGCTGATCAGGTGAAAAGACTGTCGGGCCGGCCGCTCAACGAATTCACTGGCGACCGCCAACTGGCCGAGGCGCCGGTGCCGACGCTGGTCATTCACGCGCCCGATGACCGCGAGGTTCCTGCCGACCATGCCAGGCGCTACGCCGGTGCCGGCAGCCATGTGCGGCTGCACTGGGCCGATGGGCTCGGCCATCGCCGCATCCTCGCCGACAAGGGCGTCGTCGAACGAGCCGTGACTTTTGTCGGAAGTGAGCGCGAACCGATCCTGCATTGATCGCGATACTGGCGAAGTGAGCTAGCCCTTCTTCTTGCCGCCAGGCTCGACCGGCAGTCCGGCCGCCTTCCAGGCGGTGTAGCCGCCAAGGATGTGCTTGACCGGCGACAGCCCCATATCCTGCGCTGTCTTGGTGGCCAGCGCGGAGCGCCAGCCGCCGGCGCAGAAGAAGACAAAGCTCTTGCCCGAGGCGAAGAACGGCTTGTGGTAGGGGCTTTCGGGATCGATCCAGAATTCCAGCATGCCGCGGGTGACATGTTTGGCGCCGGGGATCTGGCCGTCCCGTTCCACTTCGCGAGGGTCGCGCAGGTCGACGAAGATTGTACCCTCGTCGTCGAGCAGCCCTGCCGCTTCCTCCGGCGAGACCACCTCGATCTCGGCATTGGCCTCGTCGAGCAACTCGTGATACCCTTTTTTCACGAACAATCCCTCCCGGCCGCGCGGTTTCGCCGCCGACCCGATTTCCAGCACAACATCAGCACTTTGTCACGCCGTTCCGGAAAGCCCCTGCCACGCCGCCATTGCCCCGGCGACGGTCGCCAGAAGTGCTGCGCGCGAGGCGCCGTCGCGGGCCTGGATCGACATGCCGTGCTGGACCGTCGCATAGAAGGTCGCTGCCGCGTCACTGTCGAAGCTAGTCGGTAATTCGCCTTCCGCCACACCGCGTTCCAGCCGTCTCAGCAAGGCTGTGTGGTTTTCGGCGCGGCGGCGGCGCAAATCATCGCAGATCGCGCCGCTGCTTGAATCCTGGTGCAACGCGCCAAGCGCGATGAGACAGCCCCGCGGACGGTCGTTCTGCGAATAGGCTTTTGCCGTCTGGCGCAGGAAATTCTCGATCGCCTGGCATGCCGTCGGCGCCTCGTCCAAGGCGGTCCAGATCTCGGTGCCTTCGTTGCGGGTATAATAATCGGTCGCTTCGAGGAACAGCGCCTCCTTGCTGCCGAAGGCGGCGTAGAGGCTGGGCGAACTGATCGCCATCGCCGCGGTCAGGTCGGTGATCGAGGTGCCTTCATAGCCCTTGGCCCAAAACAGCTCCATCGCCTGCCGCAAGGCGGCGGTTCGATCGAAGGTGCGGGGACGGCCTCTTTCCGGCATGGTGCTCTTTTCTGTGTTGATCGATACATAATTCAGTTGACCGCGCCGGGCAAGGCTGCCAGATATTTATATATCGATCGTTACATAAAAGGAGAATGACATGTCATCGAACGGATTGAACGGCAAAGCAGCGCTCGTCACCGGCGGCAGCCGCGGCATAGGTGCTGCGATTGCCAAGCGGCTTGCGGCCGATGGCGCCGATGTCGCCATCACCTATGTCAACAGCGAGGCGCCGGCGCGCGCGGTCGTTGCCGAGATCATTGCTGCGGGCGGTCGCGCCATCGCCATCCAGGCCGACAATCGCGACGCGGCCGCCATCGAAGGCTCGGTCACCGAGGCCGTGAACGCCTTCGGCCGGCTCGACATCCTCGTCAATAGCGCCGGCATCTGGCGCGCCGCGCCGATCGAGGACCTGTCGCTGGCCGATTTCGATGAGACCATGGAGGTCAATATCAGGGCGCCATTCGTCGCCTCGAAGGCGGCAGCCGCTCACATGGGCGAGGGCGGCCGCATCATTTCGATCGGCAGCAATCTGGCGGAGCGCGTCACCGACACCAGCCTCAGCGCTTATTCGACCAGCAAGGCGGCCCTGGTCGGCCTGACCAAGGCGCTGGCGCGCGACCTCGGTTCACGCGGCATCACCGCCAATGTCGTTCACCCAGGTTCGACCGACACCGATATGAACCCGGCCGGCGGCCCGCACGCCGAACACCAGCGGCAGAAGATGGCGACGCCTCGCTTCGGCAAGGCCGACGAGATCGCCGGCATGGTTGCCTGGCTGGCCGGTCCGGAAGGGCGATTCGTCACCGGTGCGGCGCTGACAATCGACGGTGGCGCCAACGCCTGAAGCAACAGCCCGCTTTGATGATCTGGGGGCGGCGGCGACGCCGCTCCTGGTGTCACGGTGTTGTGAAACCGTTCTGCAACAGGCCCGTCGAAATTTATGGAAGCTTAACGAAATCCGTATGAATCAGTATAGTAGCGCCTTACATCCGCCACGCGGTTGGCACGATCGTCTAGCGGCGCGGAACGGGAGCCGGCTTGCAGCCGGAGCGGGTGATCCATGAAATTCCTAGGAAATAAAGCCACTGTGATGCCGCTTGCGGTTGTGGCAACGCTGGCCTTCGGTGTACCGCAGGCAGGCGCGCAGGGGCTGTTCGATATGCTGTTCGGCGGCGGCGTCAGGCACAATCCGCAGGGCGAGTTCCCGCCGCCGCCAAAGCGCAAGCCGAAGCCCGCCGTATCGGGCGGTGGCACCAAAATCAGCAGCCCGAGCTACTACACCTACAAGGCCGACCGGCTGGTGCGAGTCGATTTCACGGCATTGGTGGCAGCATCCCCTCAGGTGGCAACTGCCGAAGACGCCGCCTTTGTGCCGTCGGCGACAAGCACCGCCTTCCGCGAAGCGGTTGCAGGCCTCAGCGACTACGAACTCTATGCCGAGCCCGACATTGCCAAGGCGCTGATTGCCTATTACTCGGCCAATCCGGACTTCATCTGGGTGAACGAACGCAACCCCAATGCCCGTGCCCAGGATGCGGTGCGGGTGCTTGGCGAAGCGGCAAGCTATGGCCTCGCACCAGCCGACTACTCGGTCGAGGTGCCGGCAGCCAACGCATCGGCGGTCGATGCCGACGCGCATCTGAAGGAACTCGTGCGCTTCGAGATGGCGCTGTCGGCGCGCGTGCTGCGCTATGCCCATGATGCCCAGAGCGGCCGCGTCGATCCCAACCGCATCACCGGCTACTATGAATTCCCGCCGAAGCCGGTCGACATGGAAGGCGTGCTGAAGACGCTGGCCCACACCCAGCAAGTGCGCACCTATCTCGAATCGCGGCATCCGCAGAACGCCGAATATCAGGCGCTGCGCGTCGAGCTGGAATCGCTGCAGGCCAGCGCCGAAAACGAAATCGTCGTCGATCCCAAGCTGTTGCTGAAGCCCGGCGAGACCAGCGCCGAACTGCCGAAATTGCTGACGCTGATTTCGCGCAATCTCGATGACGAGATGGGCGGCGCCTATGGCGAAATCCTGGCCCGGCTCGGTACCAGCGACGTCTATGTTCCCGAGCTGGTTCCGATCATCAAGGCCGTGCAGGTCAAGGCCGGCATGAAGGGCGATGGCGTCATCGGCCCGCGCACCGTCGCCTCGCTCGCCGGCGCGTCCAAGGCCGACAGGCTGCAGAAAGTGCAGGTAGCACTGGAAGAGCTGCGCTGGATGCCGTCCGATCTCGGCAGCCCGCGCGTCTTCATTAACCAGCCCGCCTTCACCGCCAGCTATATCGACAATGGTGAGGAGAAGCTGAAGACCCGCGTCGTCATCGGCCGGACCACCAACCAGACCGCCTTCTTCTTCAAGGAGATCAAGCAGGTCGATTTCCATCCCTATTGGGGCGTGCCGCAGTCGATCATCGTCAATGAGATGCTGCCCAGGCTGCGCGGCGATCCCGGCTATCTCGACCGTGCCGGCTACGAGGTGACCGATTCGCGCGGCAGGCGGGTTCCTTCATCCGCGGTCAATTGGGGCGCCTACGGCGCCAACATTCCCTACAGCGTGCGCCAGCAGCCGAGCGAAGCCAATGCGCTCGGTGAGTTGAAGATCCTGTTCCCCAACAAGCACGCCATCTACATGCACGACACGCCGCAAAAATCGTTCTTCCAGCGCGATATGCGCGCGCTGAGTCACGGCTGTATTCGCCTGCAGGATCCGCGCGGCATGGCGGCGGCGGTGCTCGGCACCTCGGTCGACGACATCGCCGAAAAGCTGAAGCACGGCCATGCGACCGAAGACGTGACACGCAAGATTCCCGTCTACGTCGCGTACTTCACCGCTTGGCCGGACCTGTCCGGCAACGTCGAATATTTCAACGACATCTACGACCGCGACACGCGGCTGATGCAGGCGCTGGACGCGACCGAGGCGGTGCGTTCGCCGTCGAGCTGATCCCACAATGGTTCCTCGCTCATCGAAACGAGGAACCATTCTTATCTCTTTGGTTTCTTTATATTTTAGACGGTCGCGTGTTTCGTGCGATCAGCGTTGGATGAGCGGACGCCGGAAGCCGGCGTCGCGGCCGGCGATCAACCAATAGACCAGGCCCGCGACCAGGCCGGCGGCGGCGATGATGCCGATATCGGCCCAGCGTTGCGTGTCTTCTTCCGCGCCCGGCCAGATCAGGAAAAAGCCGGCCGCGGCGGCGGCAGCACCAAACAGCATGTGGACGAGGAAATTGCGCAGCGCGAAGAACTCGGCGATCAGCGCGAAGATCAGCGTCTGCAGGCCGGTCAGTATGATCGTTAGGAAATAGACGAACATGCCAAGCGGCGGCCACAAAAGCACCACCAGCGGTGTCATTCCCATGGCGCCGAAATAGTCCGGAGCGTTCGGCAAAGCGGCCAGCGCGCAGTAGATCACCACCACTGCGATCAACCCGACCAGAACTGAAACGAAGAAGCCGGCAAGCATCATCAGGATGCGCTTCAAAACGTGCTTTACCATCGCCAATGCACCCCCGTGCCCTGCAACTGTCGCGCGTACTCAGCCATCAAAGGCGTATTGGCGCAAGAGTGCACCCGGCAACGCTTTGCGCTCTTCAGGCGCCGCCGCACATATGTTGCGAATCGGGCAGCACCCATGTGCCCTTTATCGTGAGGTCGACGCCGTAATAGACACGGCCGCGTTCATCGCCCTCCGGGCAATCCCGCGGGATCGATATCAGGCACATCGCGACGGGGTCGCCGACTTTCGAGCTGGCAAGGCCGGGCTCCCGGTCATAGGAGACCCCAGCGCCGCCATTGCTGAACCGCGCCAGACTGCCGGCTTCCGGGCTTGCGGTTTCCAGTGGGTCGTCGCCGAGCCGCGTCGTCAGCGCCGCGATGTGGGTAAAGGCGCATTGCCCGATCGACGAGGGCAGGGGCTGGTCAGCACCGTTGGGATGGCGCGTGGCGATGTCGAGCGCCTTCTTGCCGATCAGCGCGACATTGTAGTCCTGCACCCAGGACGGCGCATTGCCGTAGGTCTGCAGGGCGTTGTTCTGGGCGCTGACGATGCAGGCGGCATCCTGCCCGCAGGCGTTCCTGTCGGCAATCAGCACGCGGGCGATCTTGCGCTTGTCGCCGCCAAAGGCGGGTTCGAAGCCGACAAAAGCCTTGGCCGCCAGTGCATCGATGGCGGATAGTTGCGGATCGGCGCAGATCGCCTTTTCCACCGGCAGGCTGGCTTTGCGGCAGTCGAAGGAAGGTTCGTCGGCACGCGCCGCGTTACCGCAGACCATCGCGCAAGCCAAGGCAATGGCGAGCACGAGCCCGTTGGAAACCCGGCTGGAAGAAAGCATGACCGCCCCCACTTGGCGCACCAGTTTGCCCATCATTCTAGGCAGAAAGTCCGCCGTAAGGAATTGCCGAGGGGGCAGCAGCGTTATTTCGGTTCGGCAGTCACCGGATCGAAGGTGATTTCGACCTTCGCCTTGTCGGCCGTGTAATAGGTGACGGTGTAACCGTCCTTGTCCCAGTCGACCTCCTTCACATAGCGAAAGCCGTCACGCTGCTCGACCTTGGCGATGATTGCCGACAGTTTCTGGGCGTTCGTCGGCGGCAGCGGCCTGTCATCGGCGGCAAAGGCCGTTGAGCCGGCTAGAAGAACAGCAACCCCGGTCGACAAAACAAGTTTTCGCATGATCACCCTCATTTCACGTTGGCATGAACCGCACGTGAAACTCGCTGGAAGGCCAGTTTGTTCCGCCAAGGTTAGCGTCGGGCAGGTTCCGCAAAGCTTTAGATTGGAACGACCATACCCGTGATATTGGCGCTAACCGCTGGCTAACCATGTGCGTTACCACGACCTGCGCCTGGCAGATCGATGGTGGTAGAGCTTTCGCCAAGACCCTGCTAAAGTTCTCGTCCTGGCGGGGTGGCATGGCGCGCCAAACCCGCCGGGATTTCTTCTCTCAGTGCGCGGCGGAATGTTTCAGGAACGGGTCGTCGCCTGTGCTGGACCAGAACCAGAAGGGACCGGGGCTCGAACATGGCTGTACGGAACTACACCCGTCAGCTGGCGACAATCATTTCTATCGATGCCGTCGGGTTTTCACGGCTGATGGGCATCGACGATGAGTCTGCTGTCGCGGCATTTGAGGAGCGGCGCGACATCATCGCCGACAGCTGTGGCACGTTTGGTGGCCGCACGTTTGGCGACGCCGGCGACAGCATCATGGCCGAATTCGGCAACCCGATCGAGGCCCTGCGCGCCGCCTTCGATTTCCAGGGCCGCATCGTCGCCCTCAACGCATCGGCTTCCGACGATATGCGTATGCCGTTTCGCGCCGGCATCAACACAGGCGACGTCATCGTGCGTGGCGGCCGCCTCTACGGCGACGACGTCAACATCGCCGCCCGCATCCAGGAGTTTGCGCCGGGCGACGGTCTCGCCGTTTCGGAGACGACCTGGCACCACGTGAAGGACAAGACGGCGGCCGAATTCACCGATCTCGGCGAATTCATGCTGAAGAACATTGCCCTGCCGGTGCGCGTCCTGATCGCCGGCCGCGGCAGTAACGGATCCTCGCCGGCGGCATCGTTCGCAGCCATCCCCCAGGCCAATGCCCAGCAGAAGCTTTCGTCCAAGGGGCCGCCGGCGATCGCCGTGCTGCCCTTCCATGGCGATGGCGGCGAGCACGACATCGGCTATATGGCTGATGGCATCGCCGAGGACATTATCTACGGTCTTTCCAACACCAAATGGCTTTCGGTCATCGCCAAGGGCTCCAGCTTCCAGTTTCGCGACGATACGCTGGGCACGCGGGTGATCGGCAACGCGCTCGGCGCGCGCTACATCGTCAGCGGCACGCTGATGCGCAATGGCAACCAGATCCGCCTCAACACCTCGCTGGCGGACGCGTCCAACGGACGACAGGTCTGGTCGCAGCGCTTCGATCGCGAGCTGGTCGATATCTTCAACCTGCGCGACCAGATCGGCGCCGAGATCGTTTCGATCCTCGACAAGGAGGTCGATCGGGCGGAACAGGCGCGCACCTTCCAGGTGCCCTGGGAAAGCCTGGAGACCTGGCAGCTGGTGCGGCGCGGACGCTGGCACATGAACCGGCGCACCCGCGGCGACACTGAAACCGCGCTGGAATTCTTCCAGAAGGCCTACCGCGAGGATGCCAATTCAAGCGCTGTGCTCAACGAAATGGCGTGGTGGTATTTCTGGCGTGCATGGCTGCGTTTCGGCGACAGCGACGATTTGAACAAGGTCGAGCAATTCGCCCGCAAGGCGCTGCTGATGGACAGCCTGGATGCGCGCCCGCACGCCCATCTCGGCGCCGTCGATATCATGCGCGGCGAACCGCGATCGGCGGTCGACCATCTCGAGGAAGCGATCCACATCAATCCAAGCTTTGCCTTCGCGCGCTCGGCCATGGGCAGCGCCCAGTTGCTGCTCGGCAATGCCGCGTCAGCGATACCGTTCTTTCTCGACACTGAGCGATTGAGCCCGTTCGACCTCTACCGCTTCCACAATCTGGGGGAATTGACGGCGGCCTACAGTTTCGTCGAGGACTGGCCGGGGGCGATCGCCGCCGCCGACCGCTCGCTCAACCTGTCTCCCGGATATTTCTATGCCAGGTTCCTGAAAATCGGCGCGCTGATGCGAAGCGGCCGGCCGGAACAGGCGCGACGCGAGATGGCGATTTTCGCCACAAGGCATCCCGATTTTTCCGAACAGCGTGTGCGCTGGATACCCTTCACCGACAAGGCCGCGAACGAATTCCTTGTCGCCAATTTCCAACTGGCCAAATGAGCATGGCGCCCAATGCTGGCCGAACACCTGACAACTGTGAAAAAATTCACATACGTGCAACCGATGCAAACCTAGGCGTTGACAGGCCGGCATCGCAATAACGTGGACAGCCGGGGGGCTTGAACGCGCATGACCGAACTGAAGTATTTTGACGCCATTCGCGCGGCCCAGAAAAACCAGCGCCCGCTGTCGGAAATGCCGCCCTTCGATCTCGGCCGGATCCGCAAGACAGGGCTGATTGCGCGCATCGTCGGGTCTCTGTTCGAAGATCCGCGCTGGGCGCTTTCCTTGTTGCGGCGCTTCCGCCCGACCGGAAAACTATTCGGCGTTCTCCTGGTCACCAAGAACGCCGATGTCCGCGACATATTGGAGCGCGGCGACGAATTCCAGACCCCTTACGGCCCGGAAATGACCGAAATGGCTCGGGGTTCCAACTTCATCCTCGGCATGCAGGACGGCGCCGACTACCGGCGCATGAAATCGTCGGTGCTCAGCGCCTTCCCGCCGGCCGAGGTCGAGGCCGCCGTCAGGCCGATCGCGGCGCGTCACTCGCAAGAGATAATGATGCACGCCAGCCCCGGCTTCGATGCGATCTCCAGATTGATGAAGACCGTCCCGGTGCACATCTGCCGTGACTATTTCGGCGTCGAGATCGACGATGAATCCGAATTCGCCGACTGGGCGATCGCGTTGAGTGCGCTGTTCTTTTCCGACCCGGGGGCGAGCCCTGTCATGCGTGAGCTCGCGGTGGTGGCGGGCGACCGTATCCTCAAAGTCATCGACCGCTCCATCCAGTCAGTTAGGGACCAGGGCTTGAAGACCGAGCAACCGCTGGCGAGGCTGGTTGCCCAGATGGATCAGGGTCGCCTGTCGCGGGACGACCTCAACTCGATCATGCTGGGCATGATCGCCGGCTTTGTCCCGACCAACGTGTTGGCCGGCGGCAATTGCCTCGATGTGATCCTGTCGCGGCCCGATGCACGGCAGGCTATCGACGCAGCACTTGCAGAAAACGACACCGGTAAGCTCGACCGGGCCGTCCTCGAAGCCATGCGCTTCAAGCCTATCTGGGTCGGCCCCTGGCGCTACACCGCCCGCGACGCGATCATCGGCAAGGGCACGCGGCGCGAGCGCCTGGTGAAAGCCGGCACCGTGGTCATGCCGGCCACCTTGTCGGCGATGTTCGACGCGGACGCCGTGCAGAACCCGGACCAGTTCGATACATCGCGCCCGCATCGCGATTACATGGTCTTCGGCCACGGTATCCATCAGTGCATCGGCGCCGAGATCGCCAGGATCCAGATCGGCGAAAGCCTGCGCGCTCTGTTCCAGAAGCAGGGCCTGCGCCGCCTGCCCGGCAAAGCCGGGCGGATGACGCGCATCGGCGCATATCCGGAAACCCTCAAGGTCGATTTCGAACCGGCCGCACTCTGCCGCACGGTCACGCAGTCGATGGTGACCGTGGTCTGTCCGGTCACTCGATCCGGATCGCTGGACGCTGTCCGCGACAAGGTTGCCGGCCTTGGCAACCCGGCCAACGAAGAGGTCCGCACCGCGCTCGACATTGTCGGCACCATCCATTTCACCAGCCTGGCCGTTGTCGGCACTGGCGAGATCAAAGCTGATTCCGGTCAGGAAAAAGGAGCTCTGGTTCTCGAGATTTCCGGCGACGGCAGTATCGATGACGTCATCAATGCCGTGACGCACGCCATCGGGCACCGGCTGCGGCCGATCTTCAAGGACGTCTGCGACCTGCGTGATGGCGGCGCCTTGAACGACTTCCTGCGCAAGCACAATGTCGACATATCGCCGTCCTTCGGCAGCAATGCCGGACTGGTGTTTTCCGGAACTCCGGGGCACTCGGTCCAGCGTATCAAAGCCGAGCAGCAGCTTTTCGAAGCCGTGCGCGACATCGTGGAGCGGCCACGCAAGGGCACCGGCAACGCTCCCGCCGTGCTCGCTGAAGCTCGCCAGCATCTTCAGTCATTGGGGACGTTTGCCTGGGCGTTCGAGCCGGCCGAAAGCCTGCTGGAAAAGCCGCCGGGCCATTGGGGCCGTGCCCTGATGACGACCTTGCTGGTACCGCCGGTCTTCGTCACGGTGGCGATCATCTGGGCTGCTTGCTGGTACATGACCTACAGTGTGGTGTTCGGCAGATCTATCGACATCAGTTCCCAGGAAATCTCCTTCACCGCCATAGCCGTAGCAATCACTTCACTTCTGTTGTCGGGACTTGGAGTGTTGGTGGCAGCGGCGCTGCTGGTGTTTTGGTGCTTGCTGGCGCTGCGACGCCGCGAGGACCGGGATCAGCCGGAAAGCACATCGATCAGCATATCTGAATTGAACGCGATACTCGTCAAGGAGGACCACGCGGCGCAGAACCATCTGACCGCGATTTCGACGATGAAGGCTGGCATCTTGCGGCGGCTGGCGCTCAGGTTTTCCTTCTACCTGATCTCGATAGCTGCCCAGAAGGTGTTCAAGCCAGGCCTCCTCAACACCATCAACACCATCCATTTTGCCCGCTGGATACTGCTGCCCGGCTCCAACCGATTGATGTTCTTCTCCAACTACGGTGGCAGCTGGGAAAGCTATCTTGAGGACTTTATCGCCAAGGCATCCGCTGGCCTGACCGGAGTGTGGAGCAACACCGTGGGCTATCCACGTACACGATGGCTGTTCCTTGACGGCGCGCGCGACGGCGATCGCTTCAAGCGCTGGGCGCGGCGCCAGCAGGTGCCGACACTGTTCTGGTACTCCGCCTATCCCCAAATCAACACAACGCGCATCCGGATCAATTCCCGGGTCAGGCGCGGCATTGCTTCCGCCGTCGGCAACGAGGCGCGCGACTGGCTGAGCTTGTTCGGTTCGCTACGACGCCCGGCGAGCGAAACAACCACCGTTCAAAAAACCACCTCGCTGCTGGCCAATATCAGCTCTGCCTTTCCGGCACCTCTCGAGCAGCAGCTGGAATCCGGCGAGATTCAGTCCATCTTCTTCGGCCCGCTCGGCCCTCTCGGTTATTCGCATATGCTTGCGATCCGCGTGCCGGACAAGTTGCCGGCGCCCAAGCGCAGAGCCTGGCTCGATTTCGTTGTCGAGCAGACGAGTTTCGGCGAAGGCAGGCCCGCCGGGCGAGCCATGATAGTAGCATTTGGTCCCGGTGGCCTGCGGCAGCTTGGGCTCGACGAGAGCGTAGGGGACGATCCACTGGAAACATTTCCGATCGCCTTTCGCCATGGCATGGGCAATCCCGAGCGTGGGCGCATACTGGACGACCGAGGCCGCGACGGCCCGGACGAATGGGAGTGGGGGTCGTTGGAGAACCCCGTGGACCTGGTCATCGTCTGCTATGCTGAAGACCCGGGAAGGTTGAAGACCGAGATTGCCACCGTCAAACGAAAGACGACCGGTGCAGGCATGAAGGTCGTCGCCGAACTGCCGCTCGCCGTAAATCGGGGTCCGACCGACACGAATACGAAATCGCCTGACGGGGCAAAGCGTGACGATAGGTCGGAACGTGGGCCTGCCTACGAGCATTTCGGTTTCGCGGACGGGATTTCGCAGCCGATTGTCCGGGGCACGACCCGCGCCAGCAGGGGCGCCGCGCCCATGCATCTGGTCGCGCCCGGCGAGTTCCTGTTCGGTTATCGTGACGAGCATGGGTTCTATCCAGCCTCGCCCTCGGTAAGCGCATCACACGATCGTACCGGGATCCTTTCGCAGGTGCGCCGTAGCCGGCTGATTCCGGGCCTGCCGCCACCGCCGCGCGATTTCGGCCGCAACGGCTCATTCCTCGTTATTCGCCAGTTCGAGCAGCATGTCGACGTCTTCAACGACTACTGCAAAAAGGCTGTAGCCTTGGTTGCGAGCCAACTCGGCAACCAAGCCATCACGCAAGATTGGATTGCCGCCAAGATGCTCGGCCGCTGGCAGAACGGTAGCTCGCTGGTGCGCAACCCCGATCATCCTGGACGCGTCATCGACAACAGCTTCGCCACTGGCGCCGAGGATCCGCAAGGCCATCGCTGCCCGCTTGGTGCCCACATACGCCGTTCCAACCCACGCGATTCACTGGGCGAGGACCGCGATACGCAGATCAATATCGGCAAGCGCCATCGTATCCTGCGGGTCGGCCGCACCTATGAGAAGCAGGACGGCAAGAATGGCAAGGTCGAAAAGGGACTGCTCTTCATGTGCCTTAACGCCGACATCGAGCGCCAGTACGAATTCATCCAGCAGACCTGGGTTTCGTCGGCCACGTTCCAAGGCCTCGTCGCTGAGAAGGACCCGACGATTGGTTCGCGCGACGGCGATGGCAGGTTCACCATTCCGTCATGGGAAAAGGTCACGACGCTCCGTGACATGCCGCAATTCGTCACCACCAAGGGGGGCGGGTATTTCTTCATGCCCAGCCGCTCGGCGTTGCGCTATCTGATTTCGCGGCTCTGATTCGGCGTCAGTCGTCGTCTTGCGACTCGGCGATATGACGCAATGCGCCAGCGTCGGTGATGCGCAGGCCGCCGCGCTTGATGGCGATGAACGAGCGGGCGCGCCAGTCGTTGAGCGTCTTGTTGACGGACTCACGCGTGGCGCCGAGGAATTCTCCGAGCTCCGATTGCGAGATCGGGATCCAGCCGGCGGCGTCGGCCATCACCTCGGCCAGGAAGACCAGGCGCTTGGCGAGCCTGGCCTCGATGCCGAAGAAGGCCTGGTCACCGAGCTCGCCGCTCACCCAGCGCAGCCTGGCGCACAGAAGTTCGATCATCGCGCGTGCCAATGGCGGATTTTTTTCAATGCGATCAAAGAGTTGTGTCCTGCTGACCGACACCAGCTCGCAAGCGGTCAGGCAGATGGCGGTGGCGGTGCGGGGCCGTCCGTCAAGCGCGCCGATCTCACCGACCAGGCTGCGCGAAAGCTCGATATTGGCCACCAGCTTCTGGCCGCCGGGCGAATAGATCGAGATCTCCACCGTGCCGCTCATCACCCCGTAAATGCGGTCGGCGGCATCTTCCTGAACGAACAGATGCTGGCCGGCAGTGCAGCGCTCGACCTTGCAGCCGCTGAACAGAATATCGAACAGCTTTGGATCGATGCGTGCCAGGCGCGGCAGATCGTTTCTGTCGTTCGCGCCGCCAAAAGCCATGTTGAACTTCCCAATTGCCGCAATCAGCAAAGTTTACGGCAAGAGTGCACCGCATCAAAGCCCGGTGTTCATCCCTTTGCCATTACGCCTTCTAAAGGCGTGGAGCAGTGGTTGCGCCCAGTGCTGACTTGCGCCCGGCGGAAAGCCGTCTGCACGCGCGGCGGGAGGAGCCGGGCGTGCAGACCGCAACTGATAAAAATGGTTAGGTGATCAAAATTTTCGCAAACCGAGCGGATACGCAATGCTCATTTCCGCCCGCTGCAATAGGTCGGCGCAAACGGCATCACCGTCTGTGATCGAGATCACATACGGCGGCGCTAAAATAATGCGACCGTGACACATCGCGCGAGCGACCGCGGGCGAAGAGACATGCCAACGTCACGCCCTGGTCATATTCGACGCGCGTTGATTTGTTTCCTTGCGTGCCAGCCACAATTGCGCCAGTCTAAAATGGGGCAATACAGTTCTTTACTTTAACAGAACCTTTGGGGGAGGGGCGACCATGCCGGTCAGCAGAGAGCAGCGAATCCGTCAATATCTTGATCTCGTCACTGGCGGCGAGGGGACTGAATCGGTCCTCGCCAACATGGAGACGATGGCCGGTGACGCCCTGGAGTCCCTTGCGCCCACGGACGGCGGCAAGACGGAGGCTGCGTTTGAATCAGCGCGCACCGGCGCGGAAAATCTGGCGCGAGGGGCTGAAGTCACGCCAGAGCAGCTTTCCGATCTGGAAGCCATTATCATCCCTGAGTTGCGGCCGGTCTACGACATCAAGGACGGCAGCTTCACTACATTGACCTTCGATGGTCGGCCCACGCCCGGCCATTCGTTGTGGACCAAGCTCACCAGTGACGCCGCGTTGAAGCAGCGGATCGAATCGGCCCTACCGGCGATCGGGCGCATCGAACTGCTGTGGAACACCAACATCCCCTATGGCGGTACCGGCTTCGTTGTCGGCCGCAACCTGTTGATGACCAACCGCCATGTCGCGCAGATCTTTGCCGAAGGGCTCGGCGACCGCAATGTGCAGTTCATCAACGGCCGTGCCGCCGGCATCGACTTCAAGCGCGATGCGGCAGCCGGACATGTCTTCAACATCCTCAAGGTCCGGATGATCCATCCCTATTGGGACATGGCGATCCTCGAGGTCGAGGGCCTGCCGGGCAGTATCACGCCACTGCCGCTCGCCGTCGCCGACGCACGCGAATTGCGGCAGCAGGAGGTCGTCGCCATAGGCTATCCGGCATTCGACAATCGTAATCCGGACGATGTCCAGACCGACCTTTTGCGCAACCGCTTCCAGATCAAGCGCCTGCAGCCGGGCATGCTGCAAGGCGGCTCCGAGACCGAGAGTTTCGGCAAGATCGTCAGTGCGGCGACACATGATTGCTCGACGCTGGGCGGCAACTCCGGCACGGCTCTGCTCAATCTCGCCACCGGCGAGGTTGTTGGGCTGCATTTCGCCGGCCGCTATCTCGAGCGCAACTATGCCGTACCCACCGGCGTGCTGGCCAGGGACCAGCGCGTTGTCGATCTCGACCTCAACTTCGCCGGCGCTACCGGTGGGTCCAACGATTGGGGCGCGTGGTGGAACAAGGCGGACAGCGCGTCGCCGGCCGAAGGCGTGAACCTCGTCGAAGTCGGCGGCGTCAAGAAAATTCCGGGCGTCATCACCCAGGCACCGCCACCCACCGGCGGAGGCGTCGTCGTTTCGCCCGGCGGCAGCGTCACCTTCGAAGTGCCGTTGCGCATCACCGTCTCGCTGGGCTCCGCTCCTGCCCATGAAGCGGTCACGGAATCGGTCGAGCTCGAAGCGGCCAAACCGACGCCCCCCGGCGGCGCATTCGTTCCCAAATCGGTCGCCGACTATGCCGGCTATGAGGGCTATGACGAAAAATTCTTGTCTGGCGGCACCAAGCTCGCGCCCGTCGTGGTGCCGATGCCGGATGCCACCGACCCGTCCGTGCTGGCGCCGCTCAAGGCCGGCGGCACAAGGCTCGACTACCAGAACTTCTCGCTCAAGATGCACGCCAAGCGGCGGCTGGCCCTGTTCACCGCCTCCAACGTCACCGAAGAGAGCAATCTGCGCGAGCCGGAAAAGGGCCGCAACTATTCGCGCGGCGGCCTGTTCAGCGAGCGCTGGTTCCCGGATCTGCGGCTCGACGACAAGTACCAGATCCCCGACGTCTTCTACACCCAGGATCAGGGCGCTTTCGACAAGGGCCATATCGTCAGGCGCGATGACGTTGCATGGGGCAAAACCTTCGAGCTCCTGCTCAAGGGCAATGTCTGCTCCTTCCATGTCACCAACTGCTCACCCCAGGTCGAAGGCTATAATCGCTCCGACAGCGGCGAGAAGAACTGGGGCGATCTCGAGAACCATGTTCTCTCCGAGGCGGCGAGCGAACGGCTTTGCGTCTTCGCCGGCCCAATTCTCGCCGATGACGACCGCACATTCGCCGGCAAGGGTCCCAAGGGCAGCAGTCTTCGCGCACTCGTGCCGCGCCGCTTTTGGAAAGTGGTGGTGGCCCGCGTCAATGACGGCCTCGCCAGCTATGGTTTCGTGCTCGAACAGGACCTCACCGACACGGAACTGGAGTTCACGGTCTCCGAGGAATTCATCGGCGCCATGTATCCGCTCTCCGAAATCTCCGAAATGACCGGCGTCAGCTTCGACAGATCGATTATCGAGGCCGATCAATATGACACGGTGCGCGGCACGGAGATTGCCATGCGGGCCGGGTCACGGAAGCGAAAGAAGAAGAGCTAGACGGCGCCCACAACGGCTGCGCCGCGCAACGGGCTGGCAAATACCCGCCCTGCACTATGCCTTGCAGTTGGAGGGAACCCCGTGCCCGTGATCGAATGGCAACAATCCGAGCTGACAAACCTTAACCGGATTCTGTCTAATCTCTACCCGATGATCGGCGACGGTATGCGTGTCGCCAAAAGTATCGGTCTGTCGGCGCCGCAAATCACCTTTGACGGCAAGGCAATCAACAACTGGTTCTCGATCATCGAGCGCGCAAGGCAGGAAACCAAGGTCGACGATCTCATCGCCCTGGCGCTGGACGAAAATCCCGGCGATCAGGCACTCCTCCAGGCAAAGCAGCATGCTCCGCCCCCGCCAGTCGAGGGTCCCGCCACTGCTAATTGGGGCGGCGTGACGGCGCCAGCACAGCTTGAAAAAATCCTCGGTAACAAGAGCACGCTGGTGCCGATCAGCTATCTCGAGCTCGGTCTTGTCAGGGCAAAATCGGTGGTGCGCATCAAGCGTGCGGATGGCAGTTCCGGCACAGGGTTCATGACCACCGGCGGGATCCTGATCACCAACAACCATGTGTTGCCCGACGACGCTTCATTGGCGGGTACGGTGGTCCAGTTCAATTATCAGCGCACCGTTGCCGGGCTCGACGCGCCGCTCGACCAGTTCGACATAGACACTACCGTGCCTCTTCGTACCTCCAAGGACAATGATTGGTCGGCTGTCCGCATCAAGGGTGATGCCTCCAAATGGGGCGAGTTGGAATTGAAACCCATGGCCGTGAAGGTCGGCGATCACGTCAACATCATCCAGCACCCGGGCGGCGCGCAAAAGCAGATTTCATTCGTCGCCAATGTCGTGACCTTCGTCGGCGGTGGCCGCGTCCAGTATCTGACCGACACGCTGCCAGGTTCGTCAGGCTCGCCGGTCTTCGACACTGGCTGGAACCTGATCGCGCTTCACCACAGCGGAGGCTGGCTCACCGAGCCCAACGCGGCCACCAAAAGCACGTATTATCGCAACGAGGGCATCGCGATCGACACCATCATTCAGGGCCTCGCGGCCAAGCCTGTATAGAAAACCCGTGGGCCGACGGGCATAGCCGGCTTGCACCGCGGTGCGCATGCGTTTGAGATGTATGAATTCGTTCGGACCTAGCGGATTTTAGGACCACGCTGAAAGCCAAAGGAGTGCTACCGATCCGTGCCTATTTCGACCTCAGGCTTCAACTGGCTGATCTCTACCCATTGCCTCCTGACTGGTTGAAGGTAACCAAACAGGCCGGCATCATCGCTGGCGCAGTCAACCTGCAGGGCGCGGCGCTTACCGTCTGGTTCAACATCCTTGATTATGCGTTGACCAATAAGCTGTCGCAGTCACTCATGAATATCGTCGTGGCGGAAAATCCGCAGTGCGCGGTTTCGTTTGCGGCGTACCTTGAGGAACTCGCCAAGGGCGAGAAACCGACGTCTGAACTGCCTGGCCTGACGACCGACGACCGCGTCAACACCGCGCTTGCGGGGTTCAATGCCGTCACCCAGCAACCCAGGGATGTTCAGGCAGCACTCGCCGCCGGCGACGGGCTCACTACGGTCACCAACCAGATCGATATCCTCAAGACCTACAAGAATTTGCATGACGGCTTGCAGAGCTTCCAATACGGCATCGTCAGCTTCCAGGCCCTTCTGATCGCCGCTCGCGACATGGGCGTAGACCTGGAGCAGGCCCGCGTCCTGCTGCGCTTCCTCAAAGCTCTGAAGGATTTCTGTCTTAAGATCGGCCCGATTATCGAAGATTTGCCGGCAGGTCCGGCGTTTCGCGATATCGAGCAGGCCTGGCTCGACGACCTTGTCTCAGCGGCAGAGAAATTGCAGGTCGCTATCAATGGCAAGTCGCCTGACGCCTACGACGCCCTGTTCAACGTGCGCACCGTACTGCGCGTCGTTCCCTCGCGGCTCAACCAGCAGATTTTCGTAACGGCAAAGAAGCTGCCCTTTGGGCTTCTGGCAACCGGTCTCGACACCATAGCCGGCAAACTTCCTTCCGAAGAGCCGTCCATGCCTTTGATCAAGGCAGCACATGACGCGATTATGGTGCTCTCTTCGACCATCTATGCGCGCGTGGTCGAGCACAAGCTCTGGCAGGAGGTCGATAGCAAGCTGGCCGACCTCACCGATATGATTGAGCCGATGGAAGGTGGCGGCGCGGCCGACAAATCTCTTCCGTTCCAGTTCTCGCCGGTGTGGCGAAATCTGGAAATGAAGGTCAAGGTTCTCACCGATCTCGACCCCACCGGCAAATGGCGAACCAACGTCGCCGACTACTCCAGCAACGTCAACGACCAGCTGTCGCGTGAAGCCGTCGACACCGCCTTCATTCTTGCCTTCGAAGCCTATCGGGACGAGGCTCAGCAGCGCTTCGTCCAGGTCGATCTGGCGCTGAAAGCGGAATGTGCCTCGATCGTCCGCGTCAGTATGCCTTTGCACAGGATCATTGAGGACCTAGGGCCATGATCGATGAAACAGCGACTAGCGCCGAACCCCTGACGTCGGCTGAAACAGATTTCGTCTCGTTGAGCGACATCCGGATCGCGCATCTCGAGCTGATGCGGATCGCCAGCAGCAGTGAGGCCGCTGATCCATCCATGAAGCGCAGCGACCGGCCAGGCACTGAGCCAGCAGACGTTAATGCCGACAATACGGTTCCGGATGCGCAAACCATCCGCGACTTCCTGGCCAGGGCACGGCGCGCGGGCAGCACCATTGAGCGGGAATCCGACCGCCGCGCGGCGCAGCGCATCCTCGACTACTGGTCTGCTGAACTGGTTACGCGGCCCGGTATCACCTCCGTCGATGTCAGCCCGGCGCGTCTCGCGGCCTTCGCAGGCGGCCTCGAAACAGCCGAGTCAGTCGCCGTTGCAGCCGGGGAGGAGGCGGCGTCGCGTGAAATCACCGATCTCGGAGCGGTCGCTATTGCCGTTCCTGAATCGGCCACCGTCACAACCAAAGATGGTTCCGAATCCGGCGACGGCTTCGCATCCGACGACGAACTGAGTTCGGACGAGCTGACCGAACGCTTTCGCATCCGCGTGGCCGCCCAGGCGCGGCAATGGAAGAACACCGGCTATCCGGGCTATCTCCTGCGCGGCGAAGCGCTGAAGGAGGCGGCGGAGCTTCCGCAGGGGCCTGACATTGCCGAGTTCGTAGAGGCGAGCGCCAAGGCGGAGACCGACAGCCAGAGGCAGCGCGATCGCAGCAAGAACGTATTGATCGCGCTGTTTGCCATCCTGGCGGCAATCCTCGGGGCAACGACCTATTTCGCCGTCCTCCAGAGTAAGGAAGCCGTCCTCCAGAGTAATGAAGCTGATCGTGCACGCGAGCAGGCCTTGCAGAAGGCGGACGAGATCAGGGGGCTCAACGATGATCTTAGCGCTGCCCTCAAAGAGGCAACGAGCGCACGCGACCAAGCCGTGCAAGCCCGCGACGCTGCCCTGGACAACGCGAAGGACGCTGCCAAAAGGCTAGCCGAGCAGCAGGCCACGCAGGTCACTTTGCGATCCGCGATCCTGGTTGTGGTCGAACAGCTCAAGCTCGGCAACACATCCCTGGATACGTTGACGCCCGATTTACGACAGGGGGTGCTCGTCGAATTGGCCGATCAGGTCAAGAGCGGCCAGGTCACGCTCAGCCAGTTGCCGGAGGCGCTGCGGAGCGCGCTTACGCCGCTCCTAGGCATAGATACCGACAAGCTGCAGCCCAGCGATGTTGCGGGATACAAGATCGATTTTCTTACCGATGCCACGATTCGCTTGCCCAGGCTGACCGGCGATCTGGCCAACGACGCCAGTGCAAAACCGCTCGACTACATCAACTACTCGCTCGTCATGGGTCGAACTCACCGCATGGCTATCTATTCGGCCGTCAACCTTGATCGATCGCAAAGGATGACCCTGCAGGTCACCGGCGGCGGATTGAGGTATGACAATCGGCTCCTGCACGATTTGCAGCCGGATCGTGCCTGGTACCTCAGGCCGGACCGGCGCTGGCTGCCAGCTCGATTGGCAAACGCCAGCGACATCGCCTGGGGCCCCGAATTCGCGGTCGATCCGGCAACGGCGGCGCTCAGACTGGCTCAGTATACTTATGTCCTGCCCAACACGATGCCGCAGTCCAGCACGTTTTACGAAACAAGGTGGGCGCCACTCGAAAACTGGGTGCGCACGCAGCACAACCCGCTGGCTAACAAGGTAACAATCTTCAGCGGCACCATCTTCAAGCCCACCAGCCATCCGATTGATGGCGTGCCGGTCCCCAATGCCTATTGGAAACTTGCCGTCTCTTCGGTGCCCGCTGCCGTGAAGGGAGAGGCGAGGGAGCCGGAATTCGTCGTCGATGGGTTCCTCATTCCAGGCGACGCTGCCGGCGCGTTTAACGTTGAGCAGTATCGGCTTCCGGTCGCCGAGCTTGAAAAACAAACAGGCCTCAATTTTGATCCTCTCATCGAATGGACGGATTCGCTGAAGAACCCCGGCCCGAATGGAACCGCGGCCGACGAACTGGCGGCGCGCGTCAAGCTGCTCGACGGCGCAAACGATGCGCTGCGTGCTGATCTGATTGCCGTCCTCGACAATCCAAACCTTCCGGTGTCCGAACGGCGCAAGATCGTGGCGGCTCTTGTCGAGATGGCCGGCCTCCAAAGCATGACCAAGCTTACATCGGCGGGGCGCAGCAACGTGCTCGAGACGCTTCTCGGTGTTCCGCCTGACCTGTGGAGCCGCCCGGACTGGCTGCCTGTGTTCGCCGGCGCCCGCCGAGCGATTGCCGATCTCGGATTGTCAGCAGCCGAGGGCCAGGCGATCATCGGCGACCAGGATCGCGACGCGGTCAACAAATTGAAGGACCGGCTGCATATCCAGCAGAGCCCGCAGACGGTTTACGTCCAGTTCGCCGGCATGACGCGCGAGGACGCTCAGGCGCTCTCCGCCAAAATGCGCGCCTTGGGCTGGGGCATACCGAAGCCCGGTGAAGAACGGGTCGCCGCCGCCGCCGGCAAGAACGAGGTGCGCTACAATCCGGATGTCGACGCCGACCGCCGCGCCGCCGAACTTCTGGCCGCCGACCTCACTGCTGCCGGCCAGAAAGTGACCGCCCAGGCAGTACCGGTTATCGGCGCCAACACACTGGAGATCTGGATCAGCATATAGGCATGGCCGAAGCCCGGGCTGCCTGATACTTCCTGCGCCAAATCGCTTCGCCAGAGTAAGCTGCACACGCGGCGGCTATTAGCGCTCGCAAGGCAGCATCATTCCTATTAGTCATCTATCCCCTAATCGCCTTGGTCGGCGAAGGCCTCGGCATCTGGCCTGTACTCCACCGGCCTTACGCCGGTCGGCAGTAGAGCAATAACCGACATCTGGTCACTCCACGGCACATCAGTGGGAGCGAGCTGATCGGGCGTACGCGCTTCAAACATTGACACAAACTCTTCATCGCTAACGTCGACGTTCGGGTCGACTACGCGATCGAAGACAAGCCAAACACCCGTGACAATTTTCATACTGTAATAGGGCGAGACGTGGGGAGATTGACGGATATAGTAGTGACGGATGAACGGATCGGCCTCCGCATCCTTTCGCAAAAAGAAGGCACCTTTCGAGCCTGGAATCGTTCGCCGCAACTGAAAACCAAACTGCTTTTCAATGACTGTTGCGAGGCTACTAAGTGCCGCCAGGGCATCGTCTCTCAAGGTAGCAACCGTTGAAGCGCGAAAATGTAGTGAACGGTTTCGCAACTCTTTAAGCTGTTCGAATGTCGTCTTGATATCAGGAGCTTGGAATACTTCCCATGCGCTTAAGGTCTCGATAACTTTCGGCCAGTCGTCGATAGACTGACGAGTGTGCGATTTTCGGTCGAATGGCGATTGTGAAAAATTGTGTCGCAGATCCAGAAGTAGATGATTGAGCATCCGTTCACCAAGCGCACAGGCAGCCATCAGAGCTGGATAATACAGGCCATGAATAAAGGCATATCGAGCCTGACGGAATAAATCATTATGGTGAGAAACAATCGAAAACGGCGACGATCCGAGATCCTTAAAGTTCTTTAGCTTCTGCTCGAAACCACGTTCCCCTAACTCGTCCTTCAAGTTCGCTATTAACTTTTCCTGATTTTGAGCATGCAGTTCTTTGACCTGCGTCTCCCAATGTTCTTCCGTTTCAGCCAGCATATGGGCACGCGTGTCGAATTGTAGTGGATACACAAGATATCGTTTCATTTGGCGGCCCGGGCGCGAGACAGCGGAGTTAGTTGATATAGACGGGTCGGAGTAAAAACGCATCATCCGATCACGGAACAGTCAGCCTCTAGCTGTAGACGGGTTCGGGTAGCGCCTAGCGCAGCTTCTTCCCGTGGGGGACACCGCCGCTCAATGGCTCGCGGGCTAAGACGGCGATGCTGCGGACGAGGTTTTTGGGGCACGCAGACGCCCCGGCGGAAGCCGATAGTTGTGCGAAAGGGAAAACGATGACTGCTAAGTGCTTGAAAAGATGGTGGGCGATGCAGGGATTGAACCTGCGACCCCACCCGTGTGAAGGGTGTGCTCTCCCGCTGAGCTAATCGCCCGCTCGTTGCCCGAAGGCCAAGCGAGCCGCGATATAAGGGAGGCAGGGTTGTGAAGTCAAGGCGATGTGCCTGCCTTCCATGCCTGAAATAGGCGAGGGCAGGCGCTGCCGCGCAACCGGCCGTTTCGCTCAGCCGCTTGCTGCTGCAATCAGCCGTTCCGCCAGGTCGAGCGTCAGCGCGTCGAAATGCGAAATGACGGCCGATGGCTCGAATTCTCTGACATGGCGGTCTGTATAGCCGAAATCGACGGCGACCACCGGAATGCCGGCGGCCTTGGCGGTGTCGATATCGGTCTGCGAATCGCCGACCATCAGCGCATGGTGCGGGTCGCCGCCGGCCAGCTTGATCGTTTCGACCAGATGGCGCGGATCGGGCTTGCGGAAAGCGAACGTGTCCTGGCCGGCGATCGCGGCGAAATGCTTTGTCAGGCCGAGCGCCTCGATCAGCGCCACCGAATTCGCCTCATATTTGTTGGTGCAGATGGCGAGCAGATAGCCCGCCTTCTCGAAGCGGGCGATCGCTTCGACCGCGCCGGGGTAGGGGCGCGACTTGCCGGGAATGTTGAGCGTGTAGTGGTCAAGGAACAGTTTTAGCAGCCGGTCATGCTCCTCGACGCCAAGCGATTTCTGCTGCGCCGTGTGCGCGCGTTCGATCATCACCCTGCCGCCCTGGCCGACAAAGCGCCGGAAGCCGGCCTCGTCGATAGCGGCGAGCTTGCTGGCGGCGAGGCTGTGGTTGAGGCTGTCGAGCAGGTCCGGCGCCGTGTCGACCAGCGTTCCGTCGAGGTCGAACACGATGATCGGTCTGGTCATGATCTGTCCTGTGGCTGATGCATTGCAGGCAGGCGATAGCGGCTGCGCTTCTTTCAGGCAAGCAGGAGGAACGCCAAAGTCTTTGACCCGGCGGGCAAAAGTGCTAGGAGCGCGCAGTCAAGAAAACTCCCCGGGGCGAGCATGGATGCGAGGCAGTTGAAGGTCGAGGCCGCGCGGGCAGCGCTTGCCCATGTCAGCGATGGCATGCGGCTCGGCATCGGCACCGGCACGACGGCCGACGAGTTCGTGCGGCTGCTGGCCGAGAAGGTCGCCACGGGCCTGACCGTCATCGGGGTGCCGACGTCGGAGCGCACCGCAGCCCTTTGCCGCGAACTCGGCGTGCCGCTGTCGACGCTGGAGGAAACGCCCGAGCTCGATCTCACCATCGACGGCGCCGACGAGATCGACCCGGCGCTGACGTTGATCAAGGGCGGCGGCGGCGCATTGCTGCGCGAGAAGATCGTTGCGGCGGCATCGCAGCGCATGATCGTCATTGCCGACCGGTCGAAGATGGTCGAGACGCTTGGCCAGTTTCCACTGCCGATCGAAGTCAATCAATTCGGTCTGCGCGCCACCGAAATCGCGGTTGGAGCAGCGGCCAAAAGTCTCGGCCTTTCCGGCCCGGTTACATTGAGGATGACGGGGAGCCAGCCTTTTGTTACAGACGGCGGCCATTTTATCCTCGATGCATCTTTTGGCCGCATTCCGGATACAAGAGCGCTTTCGAATGCTCTCCATGCCATTCCCGGCGTGGTCGAGCATGGTCTTTTCATCGGGCTGGCGTCAGCGGCCAT
Organism: Mesorhizobium sp. P2_F5; assembly: GCF_056403715.1. Classification (NCBI taxonomy): domain Bacteria; kingdom Pseudomonadati; phylum Pseudomonadota; class Alphaproteobacteria; order Hyphomicrobiales; family Phyllobacteriaceae; genus Mesorhizobium; species Mesorhizobium sp. P2_F5. The sequence goes on from NZ_JBFUEY010000020.1 coordinate 90,977, forward strand.
CATCGCCGGCGGCGACGGCATCCAAACCGTCCATGCCGCCCGAAAACCAGGGAGTTCTACCGATCATGATGTTGCATAACCGGGTTCGCCAATTCTCCGCCATCGTGGCGGCTTCGGCTGTCTTGGCGTTTTCCGCGCCGGCGTTTGCGCAGGATGTCACCGAATCGCATCTGAAGGCGGCGCGCGCCSCCGTCGCCGCCATCCACGCGACCGACCCGTTCGACAACATCCTGCCGCAGGCAGCTGCCGCGCTCGAGCAGCAGCTTATCCAGAAGAATCCCGACATGCAGGAGCTGATCGGCAAGACCGTCAGCGAGAAGGCTCTGGCGCTGGCCGCGCGCCGTGCCGACCTGGAGAAGGAAGCGGCACTCGCCTATGCCAAGGTGTTCTCCGAAAAGGACCTCAACGACATCGCCGCCTTCTACAATTCCGAGGCCGGCAAGAAGCTGCTCGACAGCGGCCCAGCGGTGACGCGCGATTTGGTCAAGGCAGCCGACATCTGGCAGAACGGCCTGGCGCGCGATCTCGCCCAGCAGGTTGGCGAGACGCTGGCAGCCGCAGCGAAGGCCGCTGCTCCGGCCGCACCCGCGCCAGATAACGCAACTGCCCCCGCCGACGGCGCGGCACCTGCCGATGGTGATGCGCCGGCAGACGACACGCAGCCGGAAGCACCGAAGAATTAAAACGTCTCTATTCGCCGCCGGCCCTTGTGCCGCTGGACCAAGAAAGCCCGGTGCAAACCGGGCTTTTCTTTTGGCCTCATGCAGCCTACCTGTCTCAAACATTTCTGAGGCAAGGAGCGGTGGCATGGCCGGTTACGACTACGATCTCTTCGTCATCGGCGGCGGCTCCGGTGGAGTGAGAGCGGCGCGCGTGGCGGCAGCGCTCGGCAAACGCGTCGGCATCGCCGAGGAATACCGCTATGGTGGCACCTGCGTCATCCGTGGCTGCGTGCCAAAAAAGCTCTACGTCTATGCCTCGCAATTTCCCGAGCATTTCGCCGATGCCGCCGGCTATGGCTGGACGGTGCCGGAGGCGAGCTTCGACTGGCCGACGCTGGTCGCCAACAAGGATCGCGAGATCGCCCGGCTGGAAGCGATTTACGAAAAGAACGTCAAAGGCGCCGGCGGCGAGACGTTCCACTCGCGCGCCATGCTGGTCGACCCGCATGTCGTGCATCTCTTAGGCGACGACCGCACCGTCACCGCCGACCAGATCCTGATCGCCACCGGCGGACGGCCGGCGCCGCATCCCGCGCTCCCCGGCCATGAGCATTGCATCTTTTCCAACGAGGTCTTCGACCTCAAGCGACTGCCGAAGGCGATCATGATCGAGGGCGGCGGCTACATCGCCGTCGAATTCGCCAACATCTTCCATGGCTTGGGCGTCGACACCACGCTGGTCTACCGCGGCAAGGAAATCCTGTCGCGCTTCGACATGGATCTGCGGCGCATGCTGCACGAAACCATGGAAAAGAAGGGGATCAAGATCCTCTGCCATGCCGTGTCGGAATGGGTCCGCAAGCGGCCGGACGGCAGGCTGGACGCGCTGGTCACCGGCGGCAAGGTGTTGACGGTCGATCAGGTCATGCTCGCCATCGGCCGCATCCCAAACACCGAGAATATGGGCCTGGAAGGCGTCGGTATCGAGCTCGGCAAGACCGGCGCCATCGTTGTCGATGAGTATTCCCGCACCAACATCGACAACATCTGGGCGATCGGCGACGTCACCAACCGTGTGCAGTTGACGCCGGTGGCGATCCACGAGGCGATGTGCTTCATCGAGACCGCCTTCAAGGGAAATCCGACCGCGCCCGACCACGACACCATCCCGACCGCCGTCTTCTCACAGCCGGAGATCGGCACCGTCGGCCTGTCCGAAGACGATGCCATCAAGCGCTACTCCGACATCGAGATCTACCGCGCCACCTTCCGGCCGATGCGGCATACGCTGTCCGGCCGCGACGAAAAGATGCTGACCAAGCTGGTGGTCGATGGCGCCACGCGAAAAGTGCTTGGCGCGCACATTCTTGGACCGGACGCCGGCGAGATGGCGCAGCTTCTCGGCATTCCGCTGAAGGCAGGCGTCACCAAGGACGAATTCGACCGCACCATGGCCGTCCACCCGACGGCGGCGGAAGAACTGGTCACCATGTACAAGCCGACCTACCGCGTGAAGGACGGCGTGCGGGTCGATTGACGCATGCCGGAACAGCGCTCCACCGCGGCAAGGTTTCTTGCCGCGGTGGAAACAGGGCTACGCTGCTACAGCAGCGTGCCGCGCAGGATGACCAGCGCCACCGAGAAATAGATCACCAGGCCGGTGACATCGACCAGCGTGGCGACGAAGGGTGCTGAGGCACTCGCCGGATCGAAGCCGATCCGTTTCAGCGCGAAGGGCAGCATCGATCCCGACAGCGAACCGAAGGTGACGATGCCAACGAGTGCCGCGCCCACCGTCGTAGCGATCAGCGGCCAATGCGGCCCATAGTCGTAGAAGCCCATATATTGCCAGAGCGCGATGCGGCAGATGCCGACCACGCCAAGCATGGCGCCGAGCACGAGGCCGGTAGGCAGTTCGCGCAGCGCCACCCGCCACCAATCGCGAAGACCGATCTCACGCAATGCCAGCGCGCGAATGACGAGGGAGGTTGCCTGCGATCCGGAATTGCCGCCCGAGCTCATGATCAGCGGGATGAACAAGGTGAGCACGATCGCCTTTTCCAGTTCACCCTCATAGCTTTGCATGGCGTTGGCCGTCAGCATCTCTGAGATGAACAGCGCGCATAGCCAGCCGCCACGCTTCTTGATCATGGCGAGAAAACTCATCTTCATGTAGGGCTCGTCCAGCGCCTCCATGCCGCCGAAACGGTGCACGTCCTCGGTCGTCTCCTCGATCATGGTGTCGATGATGTCGTCGATGGTGACGATGCCGAGGATCTTGCCGTGGTCGACGACGGGAACCGCGAGCAGATCGTACTTGGAGATCGTCTGCGCCAGGGTCTCGCGATCGGTGAGCGGCGTCACCGTCACCGGCGCGCGGTCCGGCGCCACCGACAGGATCGGATCGTCCGGCTCGCCGGTAATCAGCCGGCGCAGGCCGGTCGAGCGCACCAGCACATGCGTGTCCGGATCGACGATGTAGATGGCGTAGACGGTCTCGCGCGTCCGCTCGACCTTGCGGATGTAATCCAGCGTGCGGCCGACGGTCCAATCGGAAGGCACGCTGACGAACTCGGTCGTCATGATCGAGGCGGCACTGCCTTCAGGATAGCCCAGAATGGAAAGCAGCGTTGCCCGCAGCGGCGGCGCCAGACCGCCGAGCAGCTCGGAACGCGCCGGCTCGTCCAGCTCGCGCAAGATATCGGCGGCACGGTCGACCGACATGGCGGTCAGCAGTTTGCATGCCTTGGTGCGCGGCAACGCCTCGGCGAGTTCGGAGGCGCCGTCGAGTTCGGGCTGGTCGAAGATCTCGACCAGCCGCTCGAACGGCACTTCGCAAAGCAGCTCGATCGCGGTCTCGCGAGGTTCCCGGTTCAGGGCCTCGACGACATCGGCGACATGATCATTGGCAAGGATACGGGCGATTGCGACGGCATCGTCGCCCGCTACGACGGGGGAAAATTCGTTCATGGCTCACTCCTTGCCGTCCGGCAGGACGTGAACCGTTCAGGTCACGTCTAGGCGGACGGCGGTTGCGTTCGACTACTGTCGCCAGGCATGGCGCGGTGACCTTTCTGCTCGCGGGTTAGCGCATAATCCTTTCCGAAAATCGGTTTCGATTTTCGGAAAGGATTATGCGCGAGTCAATCGCAGGAACGGCGCAAAACAGCCGGGAACGGGCCCAATCGCGAGACTGTGATCGACCGCCGCCGTTGCCGCACTGTTGCGGCCCGGCAAGAGCTTGGTGTGATTGCTATTTCTGCTTCAGCCGGCGCGAAAAACGCATCCATTTGTCTTCGACCGGTCGCGGCTGCGTAAGGATCGTGGTGAGCTCGCGCGGCAGGTTCGGAACAAGCGGCTTCTTGGTGGCGACACCGTCGGCGATCGCGACCACGCTGTGGTAGAATTCCTCGCCCGAGAGCGAACGTGGCGCCACGGCCTCGTGCATGATGCTGATCACCGTGACGTCGGGACAATTGTCCTTGATCGCCTGGTGGAAAGCGATCTTGCCATCCGGATCGAGCGCGCCGGTCGCTTCGTCGAGGAACAGCAGCCCAGGCTGCTGCAGCACGATGCGGGCCACCACCAGCTTCTGCTTCTGGCCGCCGGAAAGCATCTGATCCCAGATCTTTCCCTCGCGGCTTTCGTCGGCCATGTGTTCGATGAAGTCGCCAAGGCCGGCCTTGTGCAGGGCAGACGCCACCTGCGCATCGCCAAAGTCCTGCTCGGAGCCGGGCAGGCATACCAGCTGCTTCAGCGACACCTGCTGCAACTTGACCTCCTGGGCGGCATAGAAACTCTTCACACCGTCGGGGAAGACGATGGTGCCGCGGCCATAGGGCCACAGGCCATTGATCGCCTTGATCAGTGAAGTCTTGCCGCAGCCGGACTCTCCTTTGAGGAATGTCCACTCGCCGCGCCGGAAGCGTAGATTGGCCGCGCTCAGGAACGGCGTGGCATCTTCGCCCTGATGCGCCAGTTCGAGCTTCTGGATGGTGAGGCCAAAGACCGGGTTCTGGCTGGCGTAATGGAAGTCGGACTGACCGGACTGGCTGTAGAATTCTTGCGGCTGCTGGACATTCTCGATGGCGTTCGCCAATTCGGTGACGCGCTGGCTGTTGGCTCTGAGCGTTGCGATATCGGGCATCACGTGGATGAGCCAGGAACACTGGCCGATCAGCTGATTGATCATCTCGGCGCCGGTCACATAGCCTTTGAGGTCAAGCTTGTTGTGAATAAAGGAGACCAGACCGGGTGCATAAGCGATGATGCGATAGCCTAGGAAATTGTGGACCGCTTCGAAGGCGTTGTAACCGACGGTGACGACGATCAACCGCGCCCAGGTCCGGTCGATGTCGCCGTAGAGCCGGTTGTGCATGGTCTTTTGAACATCTTCCGCACGCGAGGCTGCGACATGAAAACTGCGGCGCAGAAAGGTCGTCAACTCGCTACGATAGCTGCCCTCGGCCTGCTGCAGCCGCACATTCAGTCGTTCCATGGCTTTTCCAAGCCTCACCGCGATCCACGTGTTGATCGGCACGTAGGTGGCGACCGCCAGCAAGGCCAGAACCGAGCTGCCATAGCTGCCGAGGAACTCCAGCCCTTTGACCTCCACCGAGGTTTGAAGCAGGTTCTCGCCGACAAAATAGAGCGAGGTGGCGACGCCGAGCAGGCCCATGGCAAGGCCGATCGCTCCGCCCGTCATGCCTTTGATCGATTCCTGGATACGCTGGTCGATATTGTCCGGCGCGGCGGCTCCGCTGTCTGCCGAACCATGCTGGGCGTGGAAATGGGTATGGTTGCCGTCGAGCAGCGCTTCGTTGAACTGGCCGTTCAGCCAACCACGCCACTTGCGGTGCAAGGTCGCCGATACAAGGCTTCTTGTGCCTGCGATGACGGCATCCTTGAGCACAAAGAGGACGATGACGAGCACCCCGCTGGTCAGCGTCGTCCTGAGCGGCGAAGTGTTGGCGGCGTCATGGTAGAAATTGATCGAGTAGGTCAGTTCTCCGATCATCAGAGCCAACCAGACCCCGGCTTTGCTGAGCAGCGTCGTGAGAACAGCGATGACGATGGTGAGGGTCCAGGCTTCCTTCCACCGGTCCGAGAACCAGTAGGCCCGCATCAGTCCCCAGAAGGTCCGCATCGACGATACTGGCGTCAGGGGCGACGGGCCAGCGGCTGCGTCGCGGTTCCAAAGTGCCGATATTGAACGTCGCGGTCTGTCGACCCGAATCACAATCCCGCCCAAACCTTTTTTAGTTTTGTTACGGATAGTAACACCAATTGATCATTTTCTATTAATTTTATCGCGGCGAATGTGAGGCAGCCCACCTGCCGTTGCTATGAGGCAACAGGTGGTGCGTGGAGATCGCCGTCTCCAGGCCAAATATCCCGTTTTGTTTCAATGTTTTGTGAGAATGTTGAGATGTGCGAAAAGCTTCCCTTGGGGAAGCCGTGGTCACGGTTTCGTGAACCGATCGACCTTGCCGATCAGCCGATTTTCCGACTGCGGGCTGACGGGAACACCGGAAATTTCCCGTCTGTGATCACTTCGGGTTTGCCTGAACCATCCTTTCCCGAAGCCGAGAAGCGCACGGAAATGGTCTTGGCGGCGGCGTCATAGCTGTCGATCATCGCTTCGCCGCTGGTGAGCGGACATGCTCGACCAGGCGCGCTTTTTAGCTCCCGCTCAACAAGATTTGACAATTCATACGCCGCCGGTTGAACCTTGCACGACACTGCCGGCACCCATGCATACCCGGTTCTCCAACGAGGAAGCTCCCCAATGCTTGCACGTGCAGCCGCCCCTGCAATCCTGTCGCTCTTTGCCTTTCTGCCTCTGGCGCATGCTGGCAATCAGACTATTCCCGCGAGCGCCGAGGGCCAAATCGAGTTTAACACTCCCTCGGGCAATATCGGCTGCATCTACACACCCAAGGGTGGCACCAGCACCTACGAGCCGCAGGATGGCGGTCCGGAACTGAGCTGCTCGCGCGTCGAGCCCAGCTACTTCACTGTGATCCTCGGGCCGAACGGGCCGGCGACGTTGATCAAGAATCCGGGCGAGCAGGGTTGCTGCAGCGATGTCGCCAAGCTGGCCTATGGCAACAGCTGGAGCAAAGGGCCGTTTACCTGCCAGTCGTCAACCAAGGGGCTGACCTGCACGGGCAGCAATGGCCATGGCTTCTTTATCAGCAAGGCCAAGGTGACGGTTAAGTAATCAACCAGTCTTTTCCAGTTCGCCCTTGGCCTTGGCGGCGGCGACCTGGCGGATGGCGTCGGCCAAAGTGTCGGCGTCCTGCGCGCCCATGACGGCGTATTTGCCCTCAAGCAGGAAGCACGGCACGCCGGTGATCCCCATCCGCGATGCCGTGGCGATTTCTGTACGCACCGCCTCGACGTCGGCGTCGGTCGGCAACAGTGTTTCGACCACGGCGGCGTCCATGCCGGCCTCGCCGGCGGCTTCGATCAGCACCGCGTGATCGCCGATATTGGCGCCTTCCTCGAAATACAATTGGAACAGCCGGCGCACCAAGCGGTTCTGCACGGCTTCGCCGGCTGCCCCCGCCCAGCGGATAACGCGATGCGCGTCCAGCGTGTTGGCGGCGACCTTGATGGCATCGAAGGCAAAATCGATGCCTTCGGCCTCACCGAGCGGCTCGATGCGCGCATGCATCTGGCGGATACGCTCCTCGCTGCCGAACTTGGCCATCATGTATTCACGCCGGTCTTTGCCCCCGGGTGGAATGGTCGGATCAAGCTGGAACGGCCGCCAGCGCACATGCACCTCGACGTCGCCGGCAGCGGCGATCGCCTTGTCGAGCCGCTTCTGACCGATGAAGCACCAGGGGCAAACGGCGTCCGAGACCACGTCGACGGTAATGGAATTATCTTCGCTCATCTCGATCTCCTGCCGCGAACACTTGCTTGAGCATGATCTCTAGACAAAACGGTTTTCCGTTTGTCCGAGAAAACCGGCAACCACTTTTCGGGATCATGCTCAGTTCGCTTTGCGCCACCAGGTAGGCCATTGATAACCGAATATGGGCGTCTTTTTCGGATGGTCCAGATAATTCCAGTAAGCGAGCCATTGCTGCGCGTTGTACTGCATCGGCACCATGTAGTTGCCGGAGATGAGCAATCGGTCGAGGATGCGCACCGCGGCGACATAGTCTTCCTTGGTCCGCGCCCTCAGCATCGCATCGATCGCAGCGTCCACCGCCGGATCGGCGACGCCGGCGAGATTGAAGGAGCCTTCCCTCTTGGCTTCTGAAGAACCCCAGCGAAAGCTCTGCTCGATACCGGGCGACAGCGAGTTGCTGAAACCGCTCGACCCGATCAGTACCTCGAAATCGAAACGCTGCTTGCGCGATTGGATCTGGTCGGCTTCAAGGCTGCGGATGCTCACCGTGATGCCGATCTTCTCCAGCGTGCGCTGATAAATGGCGGCAAAGCGCTCCTCCTCCTGCGAGGCCGTCAGGATCTCGAAACCGAAGGGGCTTCCCTTGGGGTCCTGCAGCACCCCATCCTTCACGGCATAGCCCTGGCTCTTCAGCAGGTCGAAAGCCACCTTCAGCACCTTGCGGTCCTGGCCCGTGCCATCATTGACCGGCGGTCGCCATGTGCCGTCCATGACATCGGCCGGCACGCGGCCGGGGTAGGGTGCAAGCAGCGCTTTCTCCCTGTCGTCGGCGGGATGGCCGAGCGCGGACAGTTCGGAATTCTGCCAATAGCTCATCGTGCGTGTGTATTTGCCGCCGAACAGGTTCTTGTTGGCCCATTCGAAGTCGTAGAGCATGCCGAGAGCGCGCCGCACCGCCGGATTGGAAAACTTCTCCAGCCTGGTGTTGAACAGGAACCCGGTCACCACAGGTGGGATTCCTGTGTCGAAGGTTTCTGCGATCACTTCGCCCCGGTGGTAGGCGGGAAAATCGATGTCCCGCTCGCGCTTGACCGGATCGCCCTCATCGTAAATAGCGCAGATGCCTTTCTTGAACGCTTCCGTCTTCGCATTGGCGTTGAGGAAATATTCGATGGTGATCTGGTCGTAATTGTCAAAGCCGCGCTTGGAAGGGATGTCCTTGCCCCAGTAATTCGGATTGCGCTTGAACACGATGCGCTGTCCCGGCTGTACTTTTTCGACGATGTAGGGACCGCTGCCGATCACCGGCTTCAGCGTCGTCTTGTCGAAGGTGTCCTTGTCGAAGGCATGCTTCGGGATGATCGGCGTCAGCGCGATGATCAGAGGCGTCTCGCGATTGGCCTTGTCGTTGAAGGTAAAACGCACGCTGTGATCGCCGGTCTTTTCGAGCTTGGCGATCAGGCTCATGCGATCCCTGTAGGGCGGGCGGCCCTTGTCGGTGAAGACATCGTAGGTAAACAGCACGTCCTCCGGCGTCACCGGCTCGCCATCGGACCACTTTGCATTTGGGTTGAGATGGAATTCGATCGACTTGCGCTCGGGATCCATGTCGGCGCTGTCGGCAAGCAGGCCATAGAGGCTGAAGGCCTCATCGTAGTTGCGCATCATCAGCGGCTCGAAGACGAGGTTGCCGTAGTTGAGATCCATCATGCCGCGCGCCGTGGTGCGCAGGCTCTTCAGAATGAACGGGTTCAGATTGTCGAAACTGCCGACGACGCAATAGGTGATGTTGCCGCCCTTTGGCGCGTCGGGATTGACGTAGTCGAAATGGGTGTAGTCGGCCGGCAGTGCCGGATCACCCTGCATGGCGATTGCATGTTTCGGCTCCGACATCGCGGGCTGAAGCGAAAAGGCGAGAAACGAGATCGCGGCGATCAGCCAAACAAGAACGCGGCCCATGACCGTCTCCTTACTGGGCGGCTTGATGATTCGGAGTGCACCCTAGCATGGCGCCGCCGCGCCCCGGCCAGATACGTCGGCCCAAATCGCACGACCCAAATTGCACGGCCAAGAATCGCAGGCGCCGGGCTGGATTCGGCTGCGCATGCGGTGTAACACGCGCTCCGAAGTCATCCTGTTGCCTCAATTCGGCAACAGGTAGCTGGACCACACGGCGCGAGGAAGCCGGTCCCGGGATCATTTGAGAGGAAGTGCACGACATGACGAGCCTGAACAGCAACGCATACCGCCTTTCGGTCATGGCCGCGGGCGTGGTCGGCTTTCTGGGCGCCGGACTTCCCACCGCTTCGGCACAGCAGCAACAGATTCCGCAGGGCTGGTTCAAGGCCTGCACCAAGCAGGAAGATGTCGACATCTGCAATGTCCAGAACATCGTCACCGCCGGCAACGGCCAACTGGTCACCGGCGTCAGCCTGATCGAGCTGAAGGGCAAGGTGAACCGCAAGGTGTTCCAGGTAACGGTCCCGACCGGACGTCTGGTGCCTCCCGGAATCGGCCTGCAGATCGACGCCGGCAAGGCGCAGAAGCTCGACTATGTCATCTGCTTCCCCGACCGGTGTGTGGCTGAAGTGCCGCTGACCGACGCGCTTGTCGCTTCCTTCAAGAAGGGCCAGGCGATCACGCTGACCTCGATCAATTTCCAGAACCAGGCGAACCCGATCAAGGTTGCCCTGACCGGCTTCAGCGGCGCCTATGACGGCCCGGCGCTGCAGCAGTCCGATATCGAAGACCGGCAGAAGAAGCTTCAGGACTTCGTTGCCAAGAACAACCAGGATTTTGCCAAGAAGCTCAAGGACGAGCAGGACAAGGCCAAGGCCGCCAACTGATCTCGAGCGAATTCAAAAATACAAAAAGCGGGGCAATGCCCCGCTTTTTTGTTGACCGCTCAGAACGCGGTCAATGCCTCGACTGGCGTTTCGGCTCGTAGCGTCCATCCGGCCGCTTGTCGAACATCTCGCCGATCTGCGGATGCCGAACCGGCTCGCCCGACTGGTCCTCAAGCAGGTTCTGCTCGGACACGTAAGCAATGTATTCGGTTTCTGAATTCTCGGCGAGCAGATGATAGAACGGCTGGTCCTTGCGCGGCCGTACATCGGCCGGGATCGCCTCGTACCATTCGTCGGTGTTGGCAAATTGCGGATCGACATCGAAAATGATGCCGCGAAATGGAAACAGCCGGTGGCGAACCACCTGTCCGATCGAGAATTTGGCTGTTTTCATCATACTCACCACTAAGCCTGAAGCGCCCGGCGTCCCTTGGAATGCACGGCACGCGCTCTAAGGCTTTGAATTTACACACGCCGTCACCAAAAATCGAGCCCGACTTTAGGGTTGGTATCCGACCCTATTTGGCGCAGACGGTGGTTCAATTCAATGCCGAAGCGCTTGACGCCCGAGGAAGCTACGGGCTAGCCCGGTCTAGAGCATGATGCTGAAAAGTGTGAAGCGGTTTCGGCCGACGCCCCCGGCCAGCGTGCTGATCTGCTTGTCTGTGATCACGGTAACCGGGCTGCTCTACATGATCCAGCATGGCATACTACCGCCGGATTTGTTTTCCTAGGCCAGTAAGCGCCGCAAAGCCGCTGCCCGGCCGCAGCCCCTCGCGCATAAAGAAGGCGCGCAAGGGCGCGAAGCTGCCGAGCACGTTGAGGCCTGCGCTGCGCGCCATCTGCGCCGGCAGCATGTCCGACAGCAGCGACATGTTGAGCAGGTTGACCGCGCCACTGCGCGCCAGAATGTCGGGCCGGCGTCTGAAATCATAGGCGGCGAGCGCCTTGGCCGCACCAGGATCATCGCGATTTTCGCTAGCGATTCCAATCAAATCATCGATATCCCTGATGCCGAGGTTGAGACCTTGGGCGCCGATCGGCGGAAACACATGCGCGGCCTCGCCGACCAGCGCCACACGGTTTTGCGCGAAGCGCCCGGGCGATGCCGCCGACAGCGGGTAGATCTGGCGGCCGGGCTCGACCGACACCCGGCCCAGCATCGACTGTATCTGCTGTTCGATGCGCTCGGAAAGTGTCACGTCGTCGAGTGCGGCAAGGTCTTTTGCCGTTTCCGGTTTCACCACCCAGACAAGGCTGGAGCGGTTGCCGGGCAGCGGCACCTGGGTGAACGGCCCGGTTTCGGTGTGGAATTCGGTCGAGGTGAAGCCGTGTTCGCTGCGATGGCTGAAGTTCAGCACCAGCGCCGCCTGCGGATAGGATCGCACGGAGGCCGCGATGCCCGCCGCCTCACGCGCCGGCGACAGGCGCCCATCCGCGGCAACCGCAAGCGAAGCGGACACTTCGCGGCCATCCGCCAGAACGGCACGCGCCTCGTCGGCGTCCAGACGCCAGCTCTCGACCATCACCTTCAGCCATTCGATATCGGGATTCGCAGCGACGGCCCTGGCCAGCGCCGGGTTGAGCGCGCTGTTGGGCAAATTGAGCCCGAACTGCTCTTCGCCGATCTCCGTCGCGCGAAAAGTGACCACCGGGCTGCGGATCAGCCGGCTGGTGGCGTCGACAATGCGCATGACCTTCAGCGGTGCAGCCTTCGGCGCGAGTTCAGCCAGCACGCCCAGCCGATCGAGAATCCTGAGGGCAGGGTTCATCAGCGCCGTGGTCCGGCCATCGGGGCCGCCAGCCTCGGGTCCGACGAGCGTTACGGGAAACCCCGCCTCGGCAAAACCGAGCGCCGCGATCAGCCCGGCAGGGCCGCTGCCGGCAACCAGTATCCGTGCTGTCTCGCGATGATCCAAATTGGACTTCCAGTTTGCGATGCAGGTCCATCCTGTCTATCCATGGATATAGGTCAGACCATGCGGCTTGATCAACGCGGCGATTAGGCTCATTCGATTGCCATGACCGGTGAGCCGGACGACTTCAGCCATCTCGACCGCGCCGGCCGCGCCACGGCAAGCCTTGTCCGCAATCCTCGCCTAGCGGTCAACATCGCCACCGCCGGCAGCATTCTGCTCGCCTGGTTCATTCTCGGCGCCATGGCAATCCGAGGCGCTGAAAGCCGGCTTCCCGGCGCCGGCGTCCCGGGCGATGTGGTCCTGCGATACCTGCCGCAGCTGCCGCTGCCGGATTTTCTCGACCGATTCTTCGGCTTGTGCCTGACACCCGCACCGCTCGACGCCGGCAGCGGCGCACAATTTCTGGCGCTGATCGCGATGTGGTTCCTGATGGCCGTGGCGACGATGCTGCCGTCGGCAGCGCCGATGATCCGCACCTATTGCGAGATCGCAGACACGGCCCGCATCAAGGGCGAACCGGTGGCCCACCCGCTCATCCTGGCGGCAGGCTACCTCTGCACATGGCTCGTCGCCTCGGCCGGTTTCGCAACGCTTACGCTGGCCGTCCGCACATTTGCATCGTCGGGGCGATTGCTTGATCCGGTGACCGGCTTTGCCGCGGCTGTCGCTTTGCTGGTGGCCGGCCTCTACCAGTTCAGCAGCCTCAAACAGGCCTGCCTGACAAAATGCAGGAATCCCTTCGCTACCCTGTTTTCCAACCGGAGCGCCGAGCCCAGTCGCATTTTCCGGCTCGGGCTGGAGCAAGGGCTGTGGTGCCTCGGCTGTTGCTGGGCGCTGATGCTTGTGATGTTTGCCGTCGGCACAATGAATGTGTTCTGGATGGCGCTGATCGGCCTGTTCACCCTGATCGAAAAACAGACCACCGGCAGGGTTCCTACCCGGGTGGCCGGTGCGATACTGCTTGTCTGGGCAGTCGCCCTGCTAGTAGTCTCGGCATGACAGGGGAGAATTCAATGGCAGAGCAAGGCTGGGCAATGAAAGGAGAGCTCGCACTCTCCTGCAATTGCACGGTTTTTTGCCCTTGCGTGCTGTCGCTTGGCAGCCATCCGCCAACCGAGGGTTATTGCCAGACCTGGGCAGGGTTCCGCATCGATGCCGGCCATTTCGGTGAGGTCGACCTGTCTGGCCTCAACCTCGGGCTGGTCATGGAAATCCCTGGCTATATGAGCCGCGGCAACTGGACCGCCGGCTTGTTCATCGACAAGCGCGCCTCCGTTTATGCGGTGAAGGCGTTGACCAGGATCTTCACCGGCAAGGCCGGTGGAACCACATCGTTGCTCTCCATCCTTGTCGGCAAGTTCCTTGGCGTCGAACAGGTGCCGATCACCTACGAGACGCGTGACAAGACCCGCATTTTCCAGATACCGAAGATCATCGACGGGGCGGTGACACCGATTCCCGGCAAGGATCGCGAGAAGGATACCGTGATCAGCAACTCGGAATACTGGATCGCGCCGGAGATCATCGTGGCCAGGTCCGACAAGAGCAAAATGCGGGCTTTCGGCCGCAACTGGAATTTCGCCGGCCGCTCGGCCGAAATCTGCAAGCTGGATTGGCGGGGCCCGTGAGCAAGAACACAAGGGCCAGGCAAATCGCCGAGAAGATCACCGATCGGATTCCGCGCCCGAAGAAGAAGGTCACCTGGCCGCAGGCGCGTGCGTTCTCGGTCCACCTGTTGACCGCGTCGGGTTCGTTCCTGGCCTTCCTGTCGCTGGTGGCGGCAAGCGAGGAACGCTGGACGGCAATGTTCTGGTGGCTGGGCCTGGCGCTGTTCGTCGACGGCATCGACGGCCCGATCGCCCGAAAGCTCGAGGTCAAGGAGATCCTGCCGACCTGGTCGGGCGAACTCCTCGACAACATCATCGACTATGTCACCTACGTGCTGATCCCCGCCTTCGCGCTCTACCAGCGCGGCTTCATGGGCGAGCGCCTGTCGTTCCTGTCGGCGGCCATCATCGTTGTCTCCAGCGCCATCTACTATGCCGACACCGGCATGAAGACGAAGGAGAACTTCTTCAAAGGGTTTCCGGTGGTCTGGAACATGGTGGTGTTCACGCTGTTCGTCATTGAGCCGGGACAGTGGGTGTCCTTTGGCGTCGTCGTCGCGGCAGGCATCCTCACTTTCGTGCCGATCAACTTCATCCACCCCGTGCGGGTGGTGCGGCTGCGACCGCTCAATCTCGGCATGACGCTGCTTTGGTGCGCTTTCGGTGCGCTCGCCTTGGCACAGGCGGCGCTTGCCGCTTTCTACGACCAGATCGGCGTTCTCGGCGAACAGGTCAGCATCTTCACCAAGGTCGGGATCACCGTCACCGGGCTTTACCTCGCCTGCATCGGCGGTATCATGCAGTTCTTCCCCAAGCTCGGCGCCAAGCCGCCGACTGACAGCAAGAAAGCCTGACCGCAGGAAAGCCCAGAAATGTCCAAAGCGATCCGTATCCACGCCCATGGCGGTCCGGAAGTCCTGACCTATGAGGATGCCGATCCGGGGCAACCCGGCGCAGGGCAGATCCTGGTCAGGCACACGGCGATCGGCCTCAATTTCATCGATGTCTATCATCGCACCGGCCTCTATCCGCCGCCCGGCGGTTTCCCGTTGATCCCCGGCGGCGAAGCGGCTGGCGTCGTGATGGCGGTCGGCACTGGTGTCGACTGGCTGAAGCCGGGTGACCGCATCGCCTATGCGGTCAATGTCGGCGCCTATGCCGAACAACGCGTCGTCGCCGCCGACCGCGTGGTCAAGGTGCCGAACGGCATCAGCGACGAGCAGGCCGCCGGCATGATGCTGAAAGGCATGACGGCGGAGTATCTCCTGCGTCGTACCTTCAAGGTGAAAGCGGGAGACACCATCCTGTTCCACGCCGCCGCCGGTGGCGTCGGGCTGATCCTGGGACAATGGGCGAAACATCTCGGCGCGACCGTCATCGGCACGGCCAGCTCAACCGACAAGATCGAACTCGCCAAGGCGCATGGCTTCGACCACGTCATCAACTACAGGGAGCAGGACTTCGTCGCCGGCGTCGCCGCCATCACCGGCGGCAAAAAATGCGACGTCGTCTACGATTCGGTCGGCAACGACACATTCCCGGCCTCGCTCGACTGCCTGAAGCCGCTCGGCATGTTCGTCTCCTTCGGTCAGTCTTCTGGGCCGATCCCGCCATTTTCGATGTCGCTCCTGGCGCAGAAGGGCTCGCTGTTCGTCACCCGGCCGACGCTGTTCGTCTACAACGCAAAACGCGAGGACCTCGAAATTTCGGCCGCGGCACTCTTTGACCTGGTGCTGAGCGGCGCGGTCGAGATCAAGATCAACCAGCGCTATGCGCTGAAGGACGCCGGCAAGGCGCAAGCCGATCTCGAAGGGCGCAAGACGACGGGCACGACCATACTGGTTCCCTGACTTGCCTTGCTTTTCAGCGCTTTGCCGTGGCGGCAAGCACAGTCTGCATGAAAAATCGGCCGGCTACTTTCTTGCGCGAAACAGGCTTATCTTTAGCCCTTGAGTTTCCGCTGAAATTCTTGAAGCTCTTTCAAGGTGGGTGCTGCTTTCGCACGAGAGCAGCCAGCGCATACCATGCTGGCGGGAACACAGAACATGTCCGGAAACCGGATGGGAGGCACTGTGAGTGCAGATCATGATGGAGCGAACCTGCTTGAGGTTCGTGGCCTGACCAAGATATTCGGCACGTTGACTGCGTGCGATCATATCGACCTTAACATCGCCAAAGGCGAGATCCACGCGCTGCTCGGCGAAAACGGCGCCGGCAAGTCGACGCTGGTCAAGATGCTGTTCGGCTCGCTGGAGCCCAATTCCGGCGAGATATTCTGGAACGGCGAGGCGGTGCGCATCACCAGTCCTGGCATGGCGAAGAAGCTCGGCATCGGCATGGTGTTCCAGCACTTCTCGCTGTTCGAGGCGCTGACCGCGGCCGAGAACATTGCTCTGTCGCTGGATGACGGCTCGCCGATCAGCTCGATCGCCGCCAAGGCGAGGGCGCTCTCCTTCAGCTACGGCCTGCCGCTCGATCCGGACTCGCTGGTTGGCGATCTCTCGGTCGGCGAACGCCAGCGCATCGAGATCATCCGCTGCCTCTTACAGACGCCGCAGCTCATCATCCTTGACGAGCCGACCTCGGTGCTGACGCCGCAGGAAGCCGACAAGCTGTTCGAGACGCTGGAGCGCCTGCGTTCGGAGGGGAAATCCATCCTCTACATTTCGCACCGGCTGGAAGAGGTCAAACGCATCTGCGACCGCGCCACCGTACTGCGCCATGGCAAGGTGGTCGGCCACTGTAATCCTCGCGAGGAAACCGCTTCGTCGCTGGCCCGCATGATGGTCGGCAACGAGGTGAAGGCCGTGGTGCGCGCTCCCGCCGAAGGCATCGAGAGCGCCGCGCCGCTGCTTGACATCCGCGCGCTCAGCCGCAAGCCGGCAACGCCGTTCTCGATCCCGCTGAAGAACATCAACCTCACTGTGCGCGCCGGCGAGGTGATCGGCATTGCCGGTGTCGCCGGCAACGGCCAGGGTGAGTTCTTCGAATCTGTCTCCGGCGAGGTGCTGCAGCAGGACGCTGCGTCCGTGCGCATCCGCGGCAAGGATGCCGGCGCGCTCTCAATCACCGGCCGGCGGCTGATGGGTGCTGCCTTCGTGCCGGAAGAACGTCTCGGCCACGGTGCGGCGCCACGCATGAAGTTGTCGGAAAATCTGCTCCTGTCGCGCCATGCCACTGACGGCAAGGTTTTTGTCGGCACCGGCGGCGCAGTCAAAAGCGCTGCGGTCTATGCCGCCGCCCAACGCATCATTGTGGCGATGGATGTGCGCAAGAGCGCGCCCGATCCGGAGGCCGCAGCCCTGTCCGGCGGCAATCTGCAGAAATTCATCGTCGGCCGTGAGCTCGACCGCAGCCCAGCTGTCATGGTCGTCAACCAGCCGACCTGGGGCGTCGATGCCGGTGCCGCCGCCCATATCCGCCAGGCCCTGATCGAGCTGGCGCGCAGCGGCTCGGCGGTTCTGGTCATCAGCCAGGACCTCGACGAACTGTTCGAAATCTCGGACGCGATCGCGGTCATGCACAATGGCGAATTGTCGAAACCGCTGCCGATCGCCGACGCCACCTTCGAAAAGATCGGCCTGTTGATGGGCGGCGCCGAGCCCGGCCACGCCGAACACGTTCTGGAGACCGCATGATGCGCCTCGAACTCGTCAAACGCCCGCAGCGCTCAATGCTGTTTTCAGCGCTGTCGCCCTTCATCGCCTTCGCCCTGACGATCATCGCCGGCGCGGTTCTGTTCGCGCTGCTCGGCGTCAACCCGTTGAATGCATTCGAAATCTACTTCATCGAGCCCATCAGCCAGGTTTGGCAGCTGCATGAGCTGGCGATTAAGGCCGCGCCCTTGATCCTGATCGCAGTTGGCCTGTCGGTCTGTTACAAGGCCAACATCTGGAACATCGGTGCCGAAGGTCAGTTCATTCTCGGTGGCATTTTCGGCTCGGCCATTCCGGTGCTGTTCCCTGGGTTCGAAGGCCCGCTGGTGCTGCCGCTGATGCTTTTGTTCGGCATGGTTGGCGGCGCCGCCTACGCAGCAATCCCGGCCTTGCTGAAGACACGCTTCGGCACCAACGAGATCCTGACCAGCCTGATGCTGGTCTATGTCGCCCAGCTCTTCCTCGACTGGCTGGTGCGCGGCCCCTGGCGCGATCCGCAGGGCCACGGTTTCCCGCAGACCATCCAATTCAACGACTCGGCCGTTCTGCCAGAACTGATGCCGGATGCCGGCCGCGCCAACTGGGGTTTTGTCTTCGCGCTGATTGCCGCCGTGCTGATCTGGGTGCTGATGAGCCGCCTGCTCAAGGGTTTTGAGGTTCGCGTGCTCGGCTCCAGCCCAAGGGCAGGGCGCTTCGCCGGCTTCGGCCTCAACCGTATGGTGTTTTTCGCCTTCTTGCTGTCAGGCGCACTGGCCGGGCTTGCCGGCATCTCGGAGGTCTCCGGCGCCATCGGCCAGCTGCAGCCGGTCATTTCGCCCGGCTACGGCTTCACCGCCATCATCGTCGCCTTCCTCGGCCGGCTTAATCCGCTCGGCATCGTTGCCGCCGGCCTGGTGCTGGCGCTGACCTATCTCGGCGGCGAGGCGGTGCAGAGCGCGCTCGGCATCTCCGACAAGGTAGCGCGTGTGTTCCAGGGCATGCTTTTGTTCTTCGTGCTCGGCTGCGACACCCTCATCCACTATCGCATTCGCCTGGTCGGCGTTGCGCTGGCAAACGGCGCGGCGAAACTCAACGCTGCGCCAAAGCTGAAGGAAGCCCGCTGATGGACATCACCGTCAACATCCTTTTGACCATCGCCACGGCGGCGACGCCGCTACTGATCGCGGCCATCGGCGAACTGGTCGTCGAACGCTCCGGCGTGCTCAATCTCGGCGTCGAAGGCATGATGATCATGGGCGCCGTCGGCGGTTTCGGCGCCGGCTATCTCACGGGATCGCCCTGGATCGGCCTGCTCGCGGCAATCGCCATGGGCGCGGTGTTCTCGCTGCTGTTTGCTGTCATGACGCTGTCGCTCGCCACCAACCAGGTGGCGACCGGCCTGTCGCTGACACTGCTTGGCCTCGGCCTGTCCGGCATGATGGGCACCAGCTTTGTCGGCCAGCCCGGCGAAAGGCTGCCAAATCTCTACATTCCAGTGCTGACCGATATTCCGGTGGTTGGCCGGCTGCTGTTCGGCCAGGATCCGATCTTCTACATCTCGATCGCGCTCACCGCGGCGGTCATGTGGTTCCTGTTCAAGACCCGAACCGGGCTCACGCTGCGCTCGATCGGCGACAGCCACACATCGGCGCACGCGCTTGGCATCAAGGTCATCCGCTACCGCTATCTCTCGGTCATTTTTGGGGGCGCCTGCGCGGGACTTGCTGGCGGCCACCTGTCGCTAGTCTATACCCCGCAATGGGTGGAGAACATGAGTGCCGGGCGCGGCTGGATCGCGCTGGCGCTGGTGGTCTTCGCCTCTTGGCGGCCATGGCGGGTGCTGGCCGGCGCCTACATTTTCGGCGCGGTCTGGATCGGCCAGCTTCATGCACAGGCTTTTGGCATTCCGGTGCCTTCGCAACTGCTTTCTTCTCTGCCCTATCTGGCAACCGTCGTGGTTCTCGTTCTAATCTCGCGCAACAAGCGTCTGACGATGATGAACACGCCGGCTTCCTTGGGGCAGCCATTCGTTCCGGATCGTTGACAACAAAAACAAACGGGAAGCTCCAAGGCTAAACTCAGAGAGGTAACACAATGAAAAAACTGCTTATTGCGTTGATGACCACGACCGCCGCCATGTCACTGGCGGCGTCGGCGCAGGCCGCCGACAAGCTGAAGGCGTGTTGGGTCTACACCGGCCCGATCGGCGATTTCGGCTATTCCTATCAGCACGACCAGGGCCGTCTCGAGGTGGAGAAGGCGCTCGGCGACAAGGTCGAGACCGCTTATCTCGAAAACGTCTCGGAAGGCCCCGACGCCGACCGCGCTTTCGAGCGCTTGGCGCGCGAAGGCTGCAAGATCATCTTCGGCACCTCTTTCGGCTTCATGGATCCGGAAGTGAAGGTCGCCAAGAAATTCCCGAAGGTGATGTTCGAGCACGCCACCGGCTACAAGACCGGTGACAATCTCGGCATCTACAATGCGCGCTTCTACGAAGGCCGCTATGTACTCGGCCAGATCGCCGCCAAGGAATCGAAGGCAGGGGTCGCCGGCTACATCGTTTCCTTCCCGATCCCCGAAGTGGTGATGGGCATCAACTCCTTCATGCTAGGCGCGCAGTCGGTCAACCCGAACTTCAAGGCCAAGATCGTCTGGGTGAATTCCTGGTTCGACCCCGGCAAGGAAGCCGACGCCGCCAAGGCGCTGTTCGACCAGGGCGCCGACATCGTCGTCCAGCACACGGATTCCACCGCAGCGCTGCAGGTGGCCGAGGAGCGCAAGCTGCACGGCTTCGGCCAGTCCTCGGACATGATCAAGTTCGCGCCGAACGCGCAGTTGACCTCGCTCACCGACGAATGGGGTCCGTATTACATCAGCCGCGTCCAGGCGGCGCTGGACGGCACCTGGAAGCCGGACAATGTCTGGCTGGGCATCAAGGACGGCGCCGTCAAGCTGGCGCCCTTCACCAACATGCCGGACGATGTGAAGGCGATGGCCGAGGCAACCGCCAAGAAGATCGCCGATGGCTGGAACCCCTTCACCGGTCCGGTCGCCAAGCAGGACGGTACGCCGTGGCTTAAGGACGGCGAAGTCGCCGACGACGGCACGCTGCTCGGCATGAATTTTTATGTGAAGGGCGTCGACGACAAGTTGCCGCAATAAGCAACGGAAAACGCGAAACAAAAAGGGCGCCTCATGGCGCCCTTTTCATTCTGCGACTTGCGCCCCGGAGGTACCACGAAACCGCGCGAGTGCGGCATCAATGGCGCGGCCGATCCATGCCTTGGCCCAGCGCTGGGTTGGCCGTTCGAAATACCGCCAGATCGCCCAGGAAATCAGAACCATGAGAGCAACGCAGCCCAGGGCTGCAACCCATTTACCGGCCAACGGTGCGGCGGCATTGATGGCGATATAGCCGATTTTCTGGTGCAGGAGATAAAGCGGGTAGGTCAATCCGCCCAGCGCCAGCGTCAGTGCGGACGGCACGACATAGCTGCGCAGCAGGATCGCGCCGATCAGCAGGGAATGCATGACGATGTTGGCAACGACCAGATGCGGTTGCGAAACGGCAGTGCCGTATTCGTTCAACATCCACAGCTGGGTCACCGACAGCGTGCTGCAGGACAGAAGGAAGGCGGCACCAAGCAGCAGCAGAGCCGGCAGCGAACGACCATATGCATGGATGTGGTGGACGAGCACGCCGGCGGCGAAGAACGGACCGAACTCGGTGATGAACAGCAGCCTCGCCGCGCGGCTTTCGATGAAGAACTCGTTCGACGCCGAGATCACCAGCCAGATGAAGATCAGCCCAAGCTTCCATTTCTGGAAAACGCCGCCGATGAGAGCCAGCGTCACCCATCCGTAGAAGACCAGTTCGAGCAGAATCGACCAGTAGACGCCGTCCATGAAGGGTTGGCCGAGCGCCGGCGCAAACATCGACAGATTGGCGGCGTACTGGCCGAGAGAAGCTGAAAACAGCGGTGCGCCGAAAGCCGCGATAATGACGAAGGTGATTGTCATGCACAGGAGGTAGCCGGGGTAGAGCCGCACGAAACGCGCAATGGCAAACTCTTGCCAGAAGCGGCCTTCCGCCGACCAGGCGATGACGAAACCGCTGATCAGGAAGAACAGATTGACGCCGAGATAGCCGTAGAGCGCAACCGGCGCAACGCTCGGATAGCCCTGGGCCAGAGCGCCCTCGGCAGCCGCGCCGCGAAAGAAGTAATGGAAGAACACCACAGCCAGCGCCGCCGCGAACCTCAACAGGTCAAGCGTCGCGATGTAATCCTGCCGGGCAGGTTTTGCGTCCATGGAAGTCTCAGTGTTTACGGCCCGGAAACCATAACGCGGACCGCGACCAAACGGGGTAAACGGGCAAAACTATCGAGAAATTTGGTAAATGGCATCGGCCCGGGCGCACGGGAACTATGACATGGCTCCGTGACCGCCTTCACAGACGCCAATGGCTTTTACTTTCATGTTCAACTTGCGGCCAAGATGAATTCGGCCGGCGTTACAAACGTCAGCAGGAGAAAGTCTTATGCAATTGAACAAAAAACTCTTAGCTATTATCGGTAAGCGTATTCCAGCCATTTATGACGTCATTCCACGCGGACCACAGGCGCGGTTTGTGCAAGTCGCACTCAATCCTCAACCGCTACCGCCTCACGAGCTGGGCGCTGCGATCGCCGACGAATTCATCCGCGGCGCGTGGTTCGCCGAGCGAGGCGGGCTCGACATGAAAGCGGTGCTGAGCGACCTCGACGATTGGTGCCCGACGCGGCCGAAGCTACCGAAGCTTCCCCCGTGGTGGCCGCCTATTCCGGAGCCCGAGCCGCATCCCGAATGGTTCGTGGACTTTCATCTGGGATTTGCCGCACGGCTGTCCGTGGTGGAGGCTGGCTCGGCGGGCACGCGGCTGGACAAGACCCTCAATCAGGCGATCGATCGGTCGCTCGCTGCGATGGAATCGGTCAAGCTCTGAAGAAACCGCGACACCGCCTTGCGAGGCCAAAATGCGAGGGCGCCGGGGAGGCGCCCTTTCGCGGTTTTCTAAACCGCCGACCCGTAAAGATCGTAGGCGTCGGCGCGGTCGATCTTGACGGTGACGATGTCGCCTTGGCGCAGCGGGCGGCGCGACTGGATATGCACCGAACCGTCGATCTCGGGCGCATCGTATTTGGTGCGGCCCTTGGCCGAGGTGCCATGCGCCTCGTCGATCAGCACCGGCAGGCGCTTGCCGACCTTCTTGGCCAGCTGCGTCGCCGAAATCTTCTGTTGGCGCTGCATGAAGCGATGCCAGCGCGCTTCCTTGATCTCCTGCGGCACCTGTTCAAGGCCGAGATCGTTGGAACGGGCGCCCCTGACCGGCTCGTATTTGAAGCAGCCGGCGCGGTCGATCCTGGCCTCGTCCAGCCAATCGAGCAGCATCTCGAAATCCTCGTCCGTCTCGCCGGGAAAGCCGACGATGAAGGTCGAGCGTATCGCGAGGTCCGGGCACACTTCGCGCCAGCCGCGGATGCGCTCCAGCGTCTTTTCGCCATGGGCGGGACGGCGCATGTTCTTCAGAACCTGCGGCGACGCGTGCTGGAAGGGGATGTCCAGATAGGGGAGGATCTTGCCCTCGGCCATCAACGGGATGACGTCGGCGACATGCGGGTAGGGGTAGACATAGTGCATGCGCACCCAGATGCCGAGCTTGCCGAGTTCCTCCGACAGGTCGAGGAACTTTGCCCGCACTTCGCGGTCGCCGAACATGGACGTCTGGTACTTGATGTCGATGCCGTAGGCGCTCGTGTCCTGCGAGATAACCAGCAGTTCCTTGACGCCGGCCTTGGCAAGCTTCTCGGCCTCGCGCAGCACATCGGCCGCCGGTCGCGAGACCAGGTCGCCGCGCAGTGCGGGAATGATGCAGAAGGTGCAGCGATTGTTGCAGCCTTCCGAAATCTTCAGATAGGCGTAGTGGCGCGGCGTCAGCTTGACGCCTTGCGGCGGCAAAAGGTCGATATAGGGATCGTGGCTCGGCGGTGCCGCCTCATGTACCGCCGCCATGACGCTTTCATAGGCCTGCGGGCCGGTGATGGCGAGCACGTTGGGGTGCTTCTCGCGGATGACATCCGGCTCGGCGCCAAGGCAGCCGGTGACGATGACCCTGCCGTTTTCCGAAAGGGCGGAACCGATGGCGTTGAGCGACTCGTCGCGGGCTGAATCGAGGAAGCCGCAGGTGTTGATGACGACGAGGTCGGCGCCGTCATGTTTTCGCGCGATCTCATAACCTTCGGCGCGCAGGCGCGTGATGATGCGCTCGGAATCCACAAGGGCCTTCGGACATCCAAGGCTGACGAAACTGACGCGAGGGGCAGACATGAGACAACGTTCCGGGTTTTTCGGGATTGGCGGCCCAGTACCACACTTATTGCGGCATTGGTATGGGCAGCGGCTGCGGCGAACGCGACCGCAGCTTCAGGCAGGCGCCGTGCTGTTACAGAAGCTATATGACCGAGAGCGTCAGCTCACCACGGGACTGACATGCGGCCAGACCTCGACAACGCCGCGATAGACCATGTCCAGCGCGACATAGAGGATGATCAGCAGGCCGACATAGGCGATCCAGCGGTAGCGATGCAAAAGCCTGGCGATGAAGCTCGCGGCGAGGCCCATCAGGGCGATCGACAGCACGAGGCCGATGACCAGCACCGGGAAATGATCGCGCGCCGCACCGGCGACCGCCAACACATTGTCGAGCGACATCGAGACATCAGCGACGACGATCTGCAGTGCTGCCTGGCCGAGCGTCTTGCGCGCCTTGCCGGTCGCCACAGTCTTGTCGCCGTCGAGGTCGGCATTGGCCAGCGCCTCGGTCGCCTCCTGTTCGTCGGCATGCGACGTGCGCAACTCGCGCCACATCTTCCAGCACACCCACAACAGCAGGATGCCGCCGGCCAGTAGCAGGCCGACAATGGCAAGCAGCTTGACGGTGACGGCGGCAAACAGGATGCGCAGCACGGTTGCCGCCAAGACGCCGATGAGGATCGCGTTCTTGCGCTGCTCGACCGGAAGACCGGCTGCGGCAAGGCCGATGACGATCGCGTTGTCGCCGGCAAGCACCAGATCGATGGCGATGACCTGGAGGAGGGCCGTCATGCTTGCGGCGCTGAAAATGTCCATCGACTGGAGGCCCTTGCTGCTCGCTAAGTGTTCGTCGTCGGATATGCCGACGCCCTAACGTGTATGGTTCACGCGCGTCAAGAGACCGCCACGGGCAAGGCCAAAAAACCTCAGGAATAGCGAAAGCTCGTTCTGCCAGAGAGAACCCTGCTCGTAGGAAAATTCAGTCGTAGAGATTGTATTTCGCCCAGTCGGCTTCCGGGATTTCGTCACCGATGTGGTAACGGAACTGCAGGACCTCCATATGGTCGGGCGCCGTCTCGCATTTGAACTTCAACCGGTACCATTGGCCCTTGCTGCGGAAGGCCGCTCCTGGGCTGCGGATGGCATCGGCTTTCATTTCCGGCGTCGCAAATGCATAGGCTACGACGCGGTCGGCCTTGTACTTGTGATCGTCATGGCTGATGCGGTCCAGAACCTCGGCGTCGCATCTTTGTTCCAGACGGGTCTGCGGATCAAGTTTCAGCAGGCCGGCGCGCAAGGCGGCGTCCATTGCGTGAGCGGGCCAGGCTAGCGTTACCGAGGCCAGGGCCGCAAAGAATAGTTTTTTCATGGGCGGGAGAACGAGCATATTTCGGGTCGAAAATCAACCGGAGTACCATTTTGGGGCAACGGGATATGTCCGGAAATCGCCGTTAGGCGAACAAGCTTGGCCGGGCAATTCCTCGCATCGGCGGATCAAGGTCCGATAATTTCGTCATATCCTTCGAACATTCAATTTGCCTAAAATGTTCCGGAACTAAATTAGCTGTTGCGCCTTGAATCGCGGGTTCATGGAGACGATCCGACTACCAGCAGCACTTCAAATATCCGGTCTCGGACGAAGCGATCTGGATGCGATGACATTGACGGGATCATAGATCAGGCGCACGTTGAGCGCACCGATCGAGCCCGGGCGGGCCCCGGCCGGGACCGCGTGTGCGATGAAAACCTCGAGCAGCACGGAGACTGACGGGAGGAAGGAATGAGCCAGGTCAAGGACGTTTGCGATCGAGCACGATCGCTATGGCTGCGGGTGGTGCGATCGACCCGCCCTGTCGACGATGTCGAGAACGACGAGCTGTATCGGCTGATCGACGGCAAAAACAAGGTCATCAGCGGCACCAACTTCGAGGCGTCCCGCTTCGACATCGAGACCGATCTATCGCGGTGGGAGAGCTACAAGCCGCCGAACCGTAACTGAAAACTATTCCGGTCCGGAGTACTTTGGAGAGCCCAGCCACCGCGCTGGGCTTTTCCATTTCAGTGAACAATGCGATCGGCTATCTCGGCTCGAAGCCGGGTTACGAGCGCGAGTGGCCCGACCGCGGCCCAGCGAGCGCAGAGGCAGGGGAGAAGGCACGCCTCCTGCTACACTGGTGGTAGAAGAAGAGAAGCAGAACGATCGCAGTCAGAGGGGAGAGGGCCAGATCAAACTTACCAAAGATCAGAGGCAGCGCTTCGACGAACTGGTTGACGCGCTGCGCGCGGCGTATCTTCCCACAGTTGCCGGTCAAGGCTGGTTGGCGGGGCCGAAGCCCACTCTGGATGCATGGTCGAAGTCGCTCCCAGTGTCAGCAGATGTGGTAAGGTTGATTGTCGGCGAGTAGCAGAGAGGTTCAGCAACAATGACTTTGAGACGAACCAGAGCTTACGGCGCATCCGGCTTGGTTCTAGCGGTTTGCATTGTATTTGCTTCGCAGAACGCCACTGCCGCTCAAAATTGCGACGCAGCCGCCGCGCCTGGCGTCAATTGGCAGGAGTGTGACAAAAAGCTTCTCATCCTAGAAGGACAGGACCTGAGCGGGGCGAACCTGTTCGGTGTTGATTTCACTTCGACCGACCTCAGGAACAGCAATCTCCTTGCGGCAAATTTTGAGAAGGCAACGCTTGTGCGTGCTTCCCTGGCCGGCTCGACCGCCAAAGGCGCCCGGTTCGACAAAATCGAGGCCTACAGGACCGACTTCAGCCGTATGGACGCGCAGGGCGCTGTGTTTGCGGGCGCGGAAGTGCAGCGCTCGAATTTCCAGGACGCCAATCTGACCAATGTTGATTTCACAAAGGCGGAATTGGGGCGTGCGCAGTTCCATGACGCCGATATCAGCGGCAGCCGCTTTTCGTTTGCCAATCTCGCGCGGGCGGACTTCCGAGGAGCGACGTTCACCGCGCCGATAGACTTTGACGGCGCTTTTTTCTTTCTGACCCGTATCGAGGGCCTCGATCTTTCCAATTCGACGGGTCTGTCCCAATGGCAGTTCAACATGGCTTGCGGAGACGCCCGGACCGAGTTGCCTTCTGGCTTGACGAGGCCTGAAGATTGGCCCTGTCAATTCCAGCAGGAATAGTTGTCGGCAAGCGAACTGCGGCAATGCTTCACCCGGCAGGGCTCCAGCCAGAATCCCAAGCGCGCAAAGCGCTTGATCGCCACAAAGTCTACGACGAGTTCCGGCTGAGCCAGCTTCGGCAAGGTCTTTCGCCGGCAGTCGCCATCATGGGATGCGGCCAACCGGCTCGTCGCAACGGTAGAGTGGGCAGCGTCCATCACGGGTCTGGACATAGGCCGACATCGGTACCTGCGGCCAGTCGCACTCGTTGCCGAACTGCCTGACATAGCGGTCATAGGTGTTTGGTCCGGTGGAAAGCACCACGGCGTGGCGGCTCTGGATCATCTGTTGAAGCTCTCCGCAACTCATCTTGCGCGTGTCCGGCCGGGCGTTGGCCAAGCCGGTCGCGGCAAACATGATCGCTGCAGTCATCGGAATAATTCGGTCCATAGACATAGGCCTCACCCTCGAACTGATATGTCACGCGAAACTCGCATCCCGGCCGGCGTGTCGGCAACAGCCAGCTGGCTACATTTTGCGGCATGGGCATGAAGCGCGCGTAGCAGAGGAAACATGGGAGCGACCGCTTGTCGAGATCAATGTTGCCTCAGGCTCCGACTGTCGCCACCCGTTTCCTGCTAACAGCAGGGGTGCTACCCAGCCGAAGGCGGCTTCGCCGGCCCTGTCCCGTTCCACTGGGTGAATTCCGCTCTCTTGCCGGTGATCTTCTCGATCGATTTCAACAGCGGCTCATGGATCTCACGTAGCGCGCGGTAGTGCTCGCAGTGGTAATCTAGAAGCGGGCCAACGATGCTTCTTGTGCATAGCCTCCGCTGCCGCCAGGAAGCGCGCGATTTGGTCTTGCGAAAGCTGTTTTGAAGGTTTGGTTCTGGCGATTGGCGATCTCCGTTGAAGGGGTTCGCCGTAACAGGACTATAATCCTACAAGCCGAGCCGGCCGGCAAGGGATCATACGCCGATATAACGTGTTGTAGAATGGGGCTCCTTCCGTTCCCGAAACGGGCAAGACACGTTCTTACGTTAGGAAAGCCTAAACAAACCCGCCGTCGTCTGGCGATGCTCCATGTGCCGCGCTATATCGGCCGCATGGGCCACCAGCAGTCCGCCGCGTGCCCCCACGCGACGGACCTCTGATGGGAGCGGCTACATCCCTAAGGAATCGACCGCTTGTAGATGTATTGTGAACTGCCGTGATCGCGTTAGCCTATGGTGTGATCGCGGAAGCCAAAGGTGCGG
Organism: Mesorhizobium sp. P2_F5; assembly: GCF_056403715.1. Lineage (NCBI taxonomy): Bacteria > Pseudomonadati > Pseudomonadota > Alphaproteobacteria > Hyphomicrobiales > Phyllobacteriaceae > Mesorhizobium > Mesorhizobium sp. P2_F5. The sequence continues at coordinate 119,237 of NZ_JBFUEY010000020.1, forward strand.
ATCGAGGAGACTACGCCGAAGGTGAAGGGGCGCTAGCGCAGCAGCACGTAGGCGCCGAGCGCGACCATCAAGAGGCAAGCGCCTAGGCCCACCATGTCGCGCTGGACGGCTAGGCGAAGTCTACGGTGTGCGATCGTTCGCAACCGTAGATCCGAATAGAGACCGGATGATACTGGGCGACAGCCTTAAGCCAATTGACAAAGCCGCCTGGGCGGTTTGCCTGTTGACGCCTGAGTGGGCCGCCGAACTAGCGGCCTGAGTGTTCCCGACAAATACCAAAGAAGCCCGCTTCGGCGGGCTTTTTTGTTGGTTATGGCAACGGGATAAAAAAGCTAAAAAAAGCGATAGAATCAAGCAGACTGGCGGAGGGAGTGGGATTCGAACCCACGGTGGGCTTGCACCCACGCCGGTTTTCAAGACCGGTGCCTTAAACCGCTCGGCCATCCCTCCAACTAATTGCAATCATTGCGCTTTTGGTAATCGGTATAGGGCCAAGGAAAGCCTTTTGCTACGCGCTTTGCAACTATTTGCCTTTTCGGTTGTCGCTTATAGCCGCCTGCAACGCGACGTCAACTTGCTCTGCCGCGTCTGCCTGCATTCCTGGCATAACATGCGAATAGAGGTCTAGCGTTATGCCGATGTTCGAATGCCCAGGCGCTCGCTCGCAATCTTCGGACGAACGCCGGCTGAAAGCATTTGCGTGGCATGGGCATGCCGAAGATCATGGAAGCGGATCCGGGGCAGGGAGTCTTGCCGAGAACGCGCACCCACTCATGCGTGAGGGAGCGGGGCTGGAGGGGCTGGCCGTCGACCTGAGCGACAACGAAGCTGTCCGCGTCCGGACGAATGCCCAGGCGCAGCTGCTCCTCGGCCTGCCGCGCGCGGTGCGCTTCAGTTCGGCGAAACGAAGCCTAGCTCTGGTGAAGCCACAACTTGTGGCTCGACCAAACCCGCTGCTTTACGGTGGCGGGCTCTTTTTACTGGCACTATTCGCCGTCGTTGCGGACAAAATGTCGTTGACGTAGCGCTAACTAGGCGCAATCATTTCGGATTGTGCAGGGTGAGGGCGTTTCAATGAAACTTGTTGTCTTTGGCGTAGCAATGGTATTGGCCGCCACCGGAGCGGCTGTTGCGAAAGAGAAGAAAAAGGTGGCCACCACTCAGGCTGCAACCTCGTGTTCTGCAGCTCATATGAAGGCTGGCAGCAAGCGGACCCCGAAACCGGATTGTAAATCGACACGCACCGTTGTTGCGCGACCGTCAAATGGGGGCGCAAACTTCCTGGATCATTATAATCCGCGCTTAGGGTATGACACCAGTCCGTGGTTTTCGAACTGGCAATAATTGACGGCGGCTTCGGCTCCCGGGCTTTCTTTATCCAGCGACGGCCAGACCAATGCCGACACCGATTGCCACCTCAATGGCAAGCGAAGCCGATTCTATCTCGCTTGGGTCTGATGCAGCCGCATCAGATCGTCAAAAAACGCGGTCCACGGTCGTTCTCTCCTTCGTATGTAGATCAACGCCTCGCTGGCCAGGTCGAGCAGAACATGTGGAACGATCCGGAAGGCGAGCCTGACCTTGGCTGGACCGGCATTGCTACCGACTGGCGCGAAGGCGATCCGATCTCCTCGATCGAGCCGAACGGCGACGAACTGGACTTTAATGGCGACGAGGGAGGCCCGGCACGAGGTGCGTATCCGTCGTGATGAGAAGTGGCAGTTTATCAAGCTCGATCGGTTCGTGCGGCTCAGGCTCGCTTCATGCAGTGCGCGCACGGCGGGTGACAAATGGCCAGCGCCAAGTACATGCATATCTGCTAAAATACGAGCCGTCCCGCATATTCAAGCGTGACCGACATATGGGAGGACGCGATGAAAACTATGAATCGCAGGTCTGCAATTGCGCTCGGTGTTACGGCCGCTGTGGTAACGCCTCTGTTCACCCTGGTAGCGTCTGCGAAGACCAAGAAATATGGCCCGAAGGAAGGCAAGGAGATTGCCCCAGGCGTCAGAGTCGTGGAGGTCGGCACAGGAAACTCCGACATTCCTGCTTACAAGAGCATTTCAATCGTCGACGTCGTGTTTCAGCCCGGGGCACACGCTCCCGCAATGATGATGGACAACGACATGGTCTGCACGATCACCGCAGGTGCATTCACGATCAAGAAAGCGGACAAGGAATTCAAGCTCAAGGAAGGCGACGTATACACGTGCTCCAAGGGCAAGACCGACGAGGCGACCAATACAAGCAAGGTGGTCGGCGTACATCGCATCGCCGTCTTGATACCTGCCTAACAACCATACTTCTCCCGGTCAGGGCAATCGAGTCCTGGCCGGGGGCTTTGCCGCGGACGATCCCACCGCTCTGCCCCGAACATTGACAATGCGGCGAAACACCAGCCAATCTGTGTTTCCTAAATAAGAGCAAACGGGGGAAAACGATGAAGAAGACCTACGAGAGGCCGATCCTGGTAAAGCGCCAGAAGCTGTCGCAAGTGACAGCGCAGGAAGTCTCGTCCGTCGAGCCGCAATGATAGGTCTGACGTCGACAGGCCTCGGTGCAGCCGCCGGTGCGACGCCACAATCTCGCCCGGTTCTGGACACAATCGATTAATACGCTGATAAGCAATTCCTGCGCACAAGGGGATGGGGATTGGCGCGTCGCAGGCATTGCTGCTCTGGCTCCGCCGAATTCTAAAAGCGGCGCCTGTGTCGACACGGTAGGGGACATCAGAAAACATGCAGACCACGACGCACAGGCGTCTTCGTCGCGCTCCTGCTTTGGTCTTGTGCGCTCTTTCGGCTGTGTTGCTGGCCGCGTGCGCGTCGCCGCAACCGAAGGCCATGGTCGACCCCCGGAAGCCTCGCTCGAAGGAATATTTTGCCGAGACCGAATATGGCGTGAAAGCCAGCCCGCGCGTCCAATACATGCGGCGCGGCGGCGGTCGCGACCAGTTGGGCAAGCCCTATCAGGTGCGCGGCAAGTGGTATTATCCCAAGGAAGAAAAACGCTACGCCAAGGTCGGTCTGGCCTCCTGGTATGGCGATGCCTTCCACGGCCGGCTGACCGCCAATGGCGAAGTCTACGACATGACGCATTTGACAGCGGCGCATCCGACCATGCCGCTGCCGAGCTACGCCCGTGTCACCAACCTCGAAACCGGCAGTTCGGTTATCGTGCGCGTCAACGACCGCGGCCCGTACCATGAAGGCCGCATCATCGACGTCTCGGAGCGTGCCGCGCAGATGCTCGACTACGCCAAGGTTGGGACCGTCAAGGTGAAGGTTGAATATGTCGGCCGCGCTCCGCTCGATGGCGACGACGATCAGTATCTGATGGCATCCTACCATCCTGGCAACCGGATACCGGACCCGTCGGATGGCTTGCCGACCGGCGTCATGGTGGCGATGGCCGGCCCATCGCCTAGCCTATCTGTTGGCGCACCACCTGCCGCCGTGCCGTTTCCCGGCCAGCTGACGAATTCCGGCACCGAGACGCAGCCGGTGATGTCGATGCAGGCACCGGCTTCAAGCGATGTGACACTGCCCGAATTCGGTCCGATCGTGCCTCAGCGTCCGGAATCGCCCTTTTCCGTGGCTTCGTTGTCCTATGCGGATGAACGCGTGCAACGCGCCGACGTGTTTGCTGCCCTTGATGACCAGGGCATGTCGCCGGCCGATATCCTGCAATCGTGGAAAAAATCCAACCCGCAGGAAGCGCCCGCTGTCTCGGATTATGTCGCGGCCGGCTCCTTCGACGATGCCGCCGAGGCAAAGCGGGTGGCGGCGGCCCTCGAACCCTTCGGCAGGACCGAAATCCAGAGCACCGAACTCGACGGCAATGACTGGTACGCGGTCAATCTCTATCCGGATGGCCACGGCAATGTCGACGATCTCCTGCGCGCGGCATGGTCGCATGGCGCGCCGGACGCGCTGGCTGTGCGCAACTGATCTACAAGGCCGGCTTTGCCATTGCGCGGTTGATCCGCCGGGAAGAAGCCTGATAGCGTTGCCGCACGTTTCCTGCAGGCCAACGGGTCGAGCCTCTCATGCGATTTCTCCTTGTCCACCCTTTTGCCGGGCTTTTGGGTCTCGGTCTCGTGCTGGCAGCGCTGGCTCCGGCCAACGCACAGCTTTTTGAGACCAAGGCCACGCAGGCTTTCATGATCGATGCCGAGACTGGCACGGTGCTGTTTTCCAAGGATGCCGACCAACCGATACCGCCGGCCTCGATGGCCAAGCTGATGACCATGGAGCTGGTTTTCAACGCCATCAAGTCGAAGCGCATAACCCTCGACGACACTTTCGTGGTCTCGGAGAATGCCTGGCGCAAGGGTGGCGCCCCGTCGGGAACATCGACCATGTTCGCCAAGCTCAAATCGGCGGTTCGGGTCGAGGACCTGATCCAGGGCGTTACCATACAGGCCGCCAATGACGGCTGCATGGTGCTGGCCGAGGGCATGGCGGGCTCCGAAGAGAATTTCGCCGCGCAGATGAACGATCGCGCCCGCCAGATCGGGCTGGCGAAATCGACATTCGTCAATTCGACCGGCCTGCCGGCCGACGGTCAGCAGACGACAGTGCGCGAGCTGGCGCAGCTTGGCCTGCATATGTGGCGTGAGTACCCCGATCTCTACCTCTATTATGGCCGGGCCGATTTCACCTGGAACAAGATTTCGCAAAGGAACCGCAACCCGCTGCTGGCCATGGGCATCGGCGCCGACGGGCTGGCAGTCGGTTCAAGCGAGGCGGGCGGTTTCGGCATCGTCGGCTCGGTCAGCCATGATGGTACCCGGGTGATCGCTGCGATGAGTGGATTGGCGAACGATCGCGAGCGCGCCGAGGAGGCGCGAAAGCTGCTCGAATGGGGCGTCCGATCTTTCGAGAAGACCGAGATTTTCGCCAGCAATGAAGTGGTCGGCGAGGCCCAGGTGTTCGGCGGCGCCAAATCCGGCGTGGCGCTGAAGGCAAAGGCGCCGATCAACGTGCTGTTGCCGATCGCCAACCGCGACAAGCTGACCGCAAAGATTGTCTATCAGGGGCCGGTGTCGGCGCCGGTGGAGGAGGGCCAGCCTGTCGGCGCGCTGCGCATCTGGATCGGCGACACGCTGAGCCAGGAGACACCGCTTTTCGCCGCCGAATCGGTCGGCGTCGGCACATTGCCGCAACGCGCGCTGGATGCCGCCAAGGAACTGGCGGTAGGCTGGCTGCGTTAACTCCTGCGGCGTGGACCTTTTCTCAGGCGCGGACTATGACGTCAACGCAAAGCAGGACAAAGGCCTTTCGATTGGCAAGCGGATTTTTCATCACCTTCGAAGGCGGCGAGGGCGCCGGCAAGTCGACACAGATCGAGCGGCTGGCCGGGAAGATGCGCGCCAAGAAATATGATGTTGTCGTCACCCGCGAACCCGGGGGGTCACCCGGCGCCGAGGCGGTCAGGCATGTCCTGCTGTCCGGCGCCGCCGAGCCGTTCGGGCCGAAGATGGAGGCGTTGCTGTTTGCCGCCGCGCGTTCCGACCATGTCGAGCAGGTTATCCGGCCGGCGGTGGAGCGCGGCTCCATCGTGCTGTGCGACCGTTTCCTGGATTCGTCGCGCGTCTACCAGGGCGTCACCGGCGGCCTCGATCCGGCCTTCATGGAAGCGCTGGAAGAGGTCGCCATCAACGGCATGATGCCTGATATGACGCTGATCCTCGACATCGACCCCGCCGAGGGCCTGCGGCGCGCCACCGCGCGGCGTGGTGCCGACGATGGTCCGGATCGCTTCGAAAAGGAGACGCTGGACATCCACCAGCGCCGCCGCGATGCCTTCCTGGCGATTGCCACCGCCGAGCCGGACCGCTGTATCGTCATCGATGCGTCGGCGTCTCCCGATACGGTGGAGGACGTCGTCACGGCGGCCGTGTTCGCAGCACTTGAGGCGAGGGCACCGGCGCGCAACAGACAGGCGGCGCCCGCATGATCTTCGAACGCATCGCCCCCGAACAGCACGACACGCTGGACGGTGTACCGGAGCCGTCCGAAACGCCGCGTCTGGTCGGCCATGAGCAGGCGGCCGCGATGCTCGCTGCCGCCTATCGCTCGGGAAAATTGCCGCATGCGCTGATCTTTGCCGGGCCGGTCGGCATCGGCAAGGCAACGCTCGCCTTTCATCTGGCGCATCATCTGTTGAAGCATCCGGCCTTTGAGCAGGCGCCGGACGTGTTTGCCGTTCCTGATCCGGCCTCATCGCTGTTTCGCCAGATCGCCACCGGCGCGCATCCCGGCGTGCTGCATCTGACGCGGCCGCTGAACGACAAGACCAAGAGCTTCAAGACCGTCGTCACCGTCGATGAGATCCGCAAGGTCAACCGCTTCCTGTCGCTGACCTCGCATGACGGCAGCTACCGTGTGGTGATCGTCGATCCGGCCGACGACATGAACATCAACGCCGCCAATGCCTTGCTGAAAAACCTTGAGGAGCCGCCGACCCGCACTCTGTTCATCCTCATCGTCCATGCGCCGGGCAGCCTGTTGCCGACGATCCGCTCGCGCTGCCAGATGGTGCGGCTGGCGCCGCTCGATGCCGGCAGCCTGATGAGCGTTCTGGAAACCGTCGAGCCGCCGCCGCCGGCCGATCCGGCGGCGCGCGCGGCTCTGGCAGAGCGGGCGGGGGGCAGCGCCCGCAATGCGATCCTTTTGACCCAATATGGCGGGCTGGAGATTGCCGGCACGCTCGACGCGCTGGTGACGGCCGGCAAAAACTACGTTGCCGGCGCCTATCGCCTTGCCGAGGCCGTCGCCGGCCGCGACCAGGCGATCCAGTTCGACATCTTCAACCGCCGTGCGCTGGATCTGCTCTCGGCGGGCGCCAGCGAAGCAGCACTGGCCGGCGACCTCCGGCGGGCGAAAACCCTGTCGGACACTTGGCACGAGGCGCTGAACGCTATATCTGAGACCGATACCTACAATCTCGACAAGAAGCAGCACGCCTTGACCATGATCGACCGCCTGAATTCCGCAATGCGAATGTGACCGGATCCGGCCTCGGGTCGGGATGGCAATCGCCGTCTCGATGCGATATCCACCGCCTCACATTCAATTCGGACATTCATGACGGTTCATTCATGTCACGCGACACATTCTACATCACGACGCCGATTTTCTATCCGAACGGCAAGCCGCATATCGGCCACGCCTACACCGTAATTGCCACCGACGCGCTGGCCCGCTTCCAGCGCCTGGACGGCAAGGACGTGTTCTTCCTGACTGGCACCGATGAACACGGCCTCAAGATGCAGCAGACAGCCGAGAAGGAAGGCATCACGCCTCTGGCGCTGGCCGACCGCAATTCAGCGATCTTCCGTTCGATGACCGAGGCGATGGGCGGCTCGAATGATGACTACATCCGCACGACGGAACCACGCCACTACGCGTCCTGCCAGGCGATCTGGAAGGCGATGGCCGCCAATGGCGACATCTATCTCGACCGCTATAGCGGCTGGTATTCGGTCCGCCAGGAGGCCTATTTCGAAGAGAGCGAAACCACGCTCGGCGACGACGGTGTGCGGCGCGAGCCGCTTGGCTCGCCCGTCGAGTGGAACGAGGAGGAAAGTTATTTCTTCCGGCTTTCAGCCTACCAGGACAAATTGCTTGCGCTGTACGAAAACCAGCCCGATTTCATCGGTCCGGCCGAGCGCCGAAATGAGGTGATGAGCTTCGTCAGGTCCGGCCTCAAGGATATCTCGGTCTCGCGCACGACCTTCAATTGGGGCGTGCCGGTGCCCGGCGATGACAAGCATGTGATGTATGTCTGGGTCGATGCCTTGACCAACTACATCACCGCCGCTGGCTATCCCGACACCAAGGCCGAGCAATGGCGCTACTGGCCGGCCACGCACATCATCGGCAAGGACATCGTCCGCTTTCATGCGGTCTACTGGCCGGCTTTCCTGATGTCGGCGGGCATCGAACTGCCCAAGCGCGTGTTCGCACATGGCTTCCTGTTCAACCGCGGCGAGAAAATGTCGAAGTCGGTCGGCAACGTCGTCGACCCCTTCACCATGGTCGAGCACTACGGCCTCGACCAGGTGCGCTATTTCTTCCTGCGCGAGGTGCCGTTCGGCCAGGACGGCAGCTACAGCCATGAAGCGATCGTCAACCGCACCAATGCCGACCTTGCCAACGGCCTCGGCAATCTGGCGCAGCGCTCGCTGTCAATGATCGCCAAGAACTGCGGCGGCGTGGTGCCGCAGCGCGGCGACCTCCTGGATGCCGACGGCGCCATCCTCGACCAGGCGGTGGAAGCGCTTGCCACGGCGCGCAAGGCGATGGCGGAACAGGGCATCCATCTGGCGCTGGCGGCGATCTTCAGCGTGGTGGCGGAAGCCGACCGCTACTTCGCCTCGCAGGCACCCTGGGCGCTGAAGAAGACCGATCCGGCGCGCATGGAAACGGTGCTGTGGACGACCGCCGAGCTAGTACGGCGCGTGGCGTTGCTGTGCCAGCCCTACATTCCGGGGTCGGCCGGCAAGCTGCTGGATCTGCTGGCGGTGCCGGCAGACAATCGTGACTTTGCGCATGTCCACGCCGACTACGCACTTGTGCCCGGCACGGCATTGCCCGCGCCGGAGGGCGTCTTTCCGCGCTATGTCGAAATGCCGGAGGCGAGCGCCTGATGCTCGTCGACAGCCATTGCCATCTGGACTTTCCGGATTTCGCCGAGGAGCGGGCGGCCATCGTCGCTCGCGCCAAGGCCGCCGGCATAGGTCGCATGGTGACCATCTCGACCCGCGTGAAGCGGTTTCCGCAAGTGCTTGAGATCGCGGAGAGTTTCGACGAAGTCTACTGCTCGGTCGGCACCCATCCGCACAATGCCGGAGAAGAGCTGGATGTGACGGCCGAGGAGCTTGTGCGCCTGTCCGCGCATCCAAAGGTGGTGGCGATCGGCGAGGCCGGCCTCGATTATTACTACGACAAGGCGCCGCGCGACGCGCAGGCACAGGGCTTTCGTACCCACATCGCCGCCGCGCGCGAAACCGGCCTGCCGCTGGTCATCCATTCACGCGACGCCGATGACGACATGGCTGCCATCCTCGAGGACGAAACAGGGAAGGGCGCCTTCCCCTTCATCCTGCACTGTTTTTCCTCGGGGCGCCGGCTGGCCGAGGTCGGCGTGGCGCTTGGCGGCTATGTCTCCTTCTCGGGCATACTGACGTTCAAGAACTCGGCCGATTTGCGCGCCATCGCAGCCGATGTGCCGCATGACCGGCTGCTGGTCGAGACCGACGCGCCCTATCTTGCGCCGGTGCCGTTCCGCGGCAAACGCAACGAGCCGGCCTATGTCGCTCATACGGCCAAGGTGCTGGCCGAAACGATCGGCGTCAGTGAGGCTGACATCGCGACGCTGACGACCGCGAATTTCTTCCGGCTGTTCGGCAAGATGCCGCGGCCCTCCGGGCTCTGACGCATGAGCGACCGGCTGCGCCTTACCATTCTCGGCTGCGGCTCGTCGCCCGGCACGCCGCGCATCACCGGCGATTGGGGCAATTGCGATCCAACCAATCCAAGGAACCGGCGCACGCGCTCCGCAGCGCTCGTCGAGCGGATTGCGGCCAATGGCTCCAGGACCACGGTGGTCATCGACACCGGGCCTGATTTCCGCGAGCAGATGCTGATGGCGGCGGTCCGGCGCATCGACGCCGTCGTCTACACGCACCCACATGCCGACCACATTCACGGCATCGACGATCTGCGCGGCTACGTGCTCGAGCAACGCCATCTGATCGATGTCCACGCCGACCAGCCAACCATGCTTAGGCTGCGCGAAGCGTTCGGCTATTGCTTCGAGACACCGTTCGGCAGCTCTTATCCGCCCATCGTCAGGCCGCACATCATCGATCACGCCAGGCCGGTAACGATCGAAGGCGAGGGCGGTGCCCTCACCCTTGAGCCGCTGCCGCAGATCCATGGCGACATCATTTCGCTCGGTTTCCGCATCGGCGGACTGGCCTATTGCCCTGATATCAGCGATTTCCCGGATGCCACAGCCGAGCGGCTGCGCGGCCTGGAAATGCTGGTCATCGATGCCTTGCAGTACCACACCCATCCCAGCCATTTGTCGCTCGGCCAGGCGCTCGGCTGGATTGAAAAACTGGCGCCGAAACACGCCGTGCTGACGCATATGCACGTGCCGCTCGACTATGCCACGGTGATGGCCGAGACGCCGGACACCGTGGTCCCAGCCTATGACGGCATGGTAATCGAAATTCCTTATGAATCAGCGTGATACGGCAAACCTCTCATAAGGGTGTTCGGCTCTTCGGTCCGAATATCAGCAGCGTTCCAATCCGCTCATAGCCCATGCGGGGATAAAGCAGCGCCCCGGCATGCGTTGCCATCAGCACCGAGCACCGCGACCCACAAGCCCGGTCGTCCTGCAGCATTTTAGACATCAGCGCATGGCCGATGCCGCGACGCCGGTGCGAAGGCTCGACATACATGGCCGAACACCAGCTGGCGCCCACGGCATCCACGCTGCGCACACGACCGACGATAGCGTCGCCATCGACCGCCACATATTGGCGGAACGGCGCGCCGTCGCCGAGCAGATCGGCCGCGATTGGCCGCCTGCGGATGATCTTTGCCAGCTGCGCCGCTCGTTAGACTGTCTGCACGCGCTCGATCGAGACGAATTCTGGCGAAACGACAGCCGGCGGATTCGGTATCTGGCGCAGCGGCTGGACGAAAAAACCTTCCGTCCGCAGCAGCGTGCACGAACACTTCGATCGCAGCTTCGATATCGCGCTTTGTTGTGGTCATCCAGGCAGCGTAACGTTGGCTATCTGCTCAAGGCAACACACATCAATCGTGCCAAGCCTATGAAAATCAGCAGCAATTCCCGGCTGCAGCCCAATGCGCAAGTTCCATAATCTATCTTATGCGACTAATTCATATTCCGAACTGAGGCGAACCAAAATGGAAAGGAAAGCGAATGTACAAAAGTGCAATTCTTCGCCATGTCCTGACCCCTTTGGTGACCCGGATCGGCACAGCCTTGGCTGCCTATCTGCTCGCCAAGGGCATGGACGGCGATATGATCGACCAGATCGTAAACGGCCTTATTGCCGTGCTTCTGGTCGGCATCGATCTCTGCACCCGCTGGCTGACCCCCGACGTCGATAAGGAGGGGGCCTAGTTCATCGAAGCTCTCATCGGCGGGGCGGCCTCCATCCTCGGTGGCCTCTTCGGCGGTGGTAAGGAAGAAACTACTTCCCACGTCGACTACGCCCGCATGGTTCGCGATAGCGAGGCTGCTGGCTTCAACCCCCTCACTGCCATCCGCAACGGTGGCTCTGCGGGGTTCACGTCGACTACCTCCCCCGGCTCTGGCGGCCTGTCTGCCGCCCTCTCCGCAGCCGGGAATTTCCTGACAAACTTCGATCCGTTCGCCGATGCGAAACGGGATCAAGAAAGCCGATATGTCGAAGCGCAAATCGGCAATCTCAACGCGCAGTCGGGCATGTATCGGACGGCCTCAACGCCATCCGGCCCGGTCCTGCGCAATCCCGGCACCGCCAGCTTGTCCGGCTCGGGCATCCAGCCCGGCAAGCTCACCGCAACAAACCCGCTCGCCGGGTTCAGCGGTGTGATCGACGGTCGCATGGTCGACGGCGACGCATGGGAAGCTCGTTACTCCGATGCGGGCGGCTGGATAGGCGGCGCTGTTAACGCGTCCGCCGACTTCAAGGCAAACCTCGGGCGTCCTGACGCTCCGGGTAGGCCGAACCGGGTGGGCCGTGCGATCTCGCGCGGGCTTGACCACATGCTGGACTATGACAGCGGGTCCGTCCCTGACGTGCCGTGGTTCAAACCCTCCAGGCGGAACGCCCCTCCCTCGTCGGGCAATCTGCCGGCTGGTGACAACTTCCAGCTTCCGCCCCTGTGGCCGACTTACGGGGCTGGTCCCCTCGGCGGCTACTGATGCCGTGCGCCGCTTGTCAACGGCGGCGCAAGGCCGTCGCCCGGACGTTCCGGGCAATCTCCAAAAAATCAACGCGCGTTACGCGCTCTTTGAAAGGTCGATTAAATGGCTACTCGCCCAAGCTCCGCTGAGATCGCCCCCCAGTCGGGGGACATGCTCCGCATGAACCGCATGTTGACCACTCCGATTATGGTCAACCGCTCCAACCGTGTTCACACGGCGCGGGGTATCACCTCCCTCCCCGCTGGCAAGATGGTTCCCATTGCCGCCGTGCCGCTGCTCCGTGAGGACGCCGTGCGCTCGGGCCGTCTCCGCTTTACCTTCGAAATGATGGAAACGGCTGAAATTCTCATGAATGCCGTCTACGTCTCGGTCAAGGCGTACCTCGTCCCTTGGTCTGCGTTCACACGCTTCGACAGCGTCGATGCGGTGAACCGCGCTTATGACGGGACCGAACAATATGCGGGCGGCCCGGTGCAGTCCTTCGTTCAGCGCGAAACCCACAATTCGGTGACCGCTGACGACATCAAGGTCTACCTCGGCCTCCATGCCAAGACCGGCGACGTTACCACCCTCGCCTATCATGAGGCCTATAACGAAATCTGGAATTTCCGGGCCAAGAACCGCTCTCCGGATTTGACGCTGCGGGCTCTGACCGACAAGTCTCTTGCGCCGGCCTTCTGGCGTCATGAGCAGTTCAAGCACGTGGTGCCGGACTTCGATCAAGCGTTGATCGACGGCAACGTGGCGCTCAACGTGGTCAACACCAAGCTGCCGGTCAAGGGTATCGGCATCAAGACCGGCGTCACTGGCACTGGCGTGCCGGGTACGGCGGTGCGCGAAACGGGCGGCACCACGCCGACCTATGCGCAGGGCGAAAACGCCGGCAACCAGTTCGCCATCAAACTGACGAACACGCCGACGGCGCTCGGCGTTCCGGAAATCTTCGCCGAGATGGCGGCGAACGGCATTACCGTTTCGCTCGCAAACATCGAGATGGCAAAGCAGACGCAGGCGTTCGCCCGGATGCGCACCCAGTACAACGAACTGGACGACAACTACCTGATCAACATGCTCATGGATGGCCTGACCATCCCCGAACAGGCGTTGCGTCAGCCCATGCTGCTCGGTGAGCAGACGACGATTTTCGGCATGTCCAAGCGCTATGCGTCGGACGCCGCAAATCTGACTGAAAGCGTCGTCAACGGCGCAACGATGGTGGACATGGCCATCCAGACGCCGCGCGTTCCTGTCGGCGGTATCATCATGATTGTGGCCGAAATCACGCCCGAACAGATGTTCGAGCGTCAGGCCGACCCGCTCTATCACTATCCGGTCGTTGCCGGCACGAATGCCAACACTGGCGGCGCGTTCCCGCACTACCTCCGGGACACTCTGGATCCGGAAAAGGTCGAGGCGGTGCCTAATCGCTATGTCGATACGGCGCACGCCACGCCGGCTGGAACGTTCGGCTACGCGCCTCTCAATTACCGCTGGAACGTTATGCAGCCGCGTATCGGCGGCAAGTTCTGGAAGCCCACGCCGGGCGGCGCGTTTGACGAGGATCGGCAGCGCCTTTGGGCTGTCGAGACGGCAAACCCGACGCTCGGCCCGGACTTCTACCTGTGCACGAACATGAACACTTCTGTCTTCGTCGTCACGGCGCAAGACCCGTTCGAATGCACCAGCCAGGGCGATTTCCTGATCGAAGGAAATACCGTCTTCGGGCCGCCGCTGGTCGAAAGCATTGACGACTACACCAAGGTCCTCGCCGTGGTCGATCAGACCCGGCTTATCCAGTCCTAACCGGGATGGGGGCAATAACGCCCCCTCCCCTCCCCTCAAAAATTCTTGCAGCTGCAAGAAAAATCGGAGTGAAAAACTATGTCGAATGTCATTCGTATTGCGGACCTTGGCCGCTGGACCTTCCTCATTCCCGGCAACAAGCTGAGCTTCTCGCCGCACAAGGCCCGGACTATCCGGCTCGATCTGCGCGCCTCTGCGCCGGCCTACTGGGCCGTTGAACGCGTCACCGCTGACGGCGAGGTCAAACAGGAGTTCTTGACCATCACGCCGCCCGGCGTCTCCACGCTCGAAATCGGCGTGGCTGCCGGCGACATCTCGCTTATTCCCGAGATCGCGGAAGGCGAGGACATCGCCTTTTCCGCTCCGGAATTTGAGGTGTTCGACCTCGAGTCCGCGCATCCGGGTGAGAGCTTCCTCAAGATCGCTCACCGGCGCCAGCGCAACCCCGAAGTGGAATACATGGAATTCCTCATGAACCAGAACATGGAGGCGCGCTTGCGCACCATGGATGAGGAGATAGCGCGCCGGCTTGCGGCGATCCCGACAGGAGCAAGGGAAGACGATGGCAACGGAGTTCATGAGCAGCCGGCTGCGAAACGTGAAAAATTACCTCAAGACGCTAAAGGGAAAGGCGGCAAGGCCGGCATTCCAGCGGACAGGCCGGGACAACAGCTACACGCTGCCGGTGATGCAGACGCGGGGCCGGCAGCTGGTGCCGGTGAACCAAGCGGCGAAGGCGAATAAGCCGGATGCCGGCAACTGGTGAACGCGGCGGCTCGGGCATGCGTGTCCGGGCCGCTCTCATGTCCATAGCCCTGTATCAACAACGTGGAAGGGAACCACCAATGGCACTCAAGGCCCTCGCGGGGCTCGCTCCGCTCCTCCCTTCGCGGGAGGCTTCGCCCGAGAACGAGACTGTTCTACTCGGCCTGCGCGATCGTGCGTTTATGATGGGCGAGAAATACGCCGGCCAGCAACTCCGCGCTTCGCGGGAAGGCTCCAGGCCGGAAATTGTCAAGTTCCACGACGCTTTCCAGAGGCAGCTACGGGCGCTTGGCGTCCCTATGTTCGCCTTCACCTTCATCCGCTCTAGCAGCGCTCAGGATGCCGCGTATGCGGCGGGAAACAGCCGTGCGCAAGCCGGCGAAAGCCCGCACAATTACGGCATGGCCGTTGACATAGTGCACTCTCGGCGCGCGTGGGACCTCACCCGCGCCGAATGGAACCTTATCGGTCATATCGGTAAGGACGTCGCCGCGCGTAACCAGTTGCGTATCGACTGGGGCGGCGACTGGGAAACGATCTATGATCCGGCGCATTGGGAAATGCGTCGCTGGCGTTCCCTCCTCTAGTAAAGCGTAAGTCTTACTCAATAACTCCGGCTGGATCAGCAATGATCCGGTCGGCGTCTCTGCGCCTATACAATAGGAGAAAAGAAATATGCAGTATTTCCAAGTCAAGCCTCTTGACGTGCGGTGTCGTGCGATTTATCGCGCGCACCGCGCCCGCACCCGCTTCTCGTCGTATAGTGCAATTACTGACACTCTCAACGGAGGTCGTCTCTATGTGTAGTTCCCCAAGGAACCTGCCAGACGGTACTGCCGTTGGGTGTCGTAAATGTATGCAATGCTTCTCGGTCCGTGCCCAAGATTGGGTAGGCCGGTGCATTGCTGAAAGTCGTACTTCCGTAGCAAACCGGTTTGTTACATTGACCTATGGGGGCGGCAACGTCCCCGCGTCGGAAGTGCTGACTTATTCAGATGTGCAGAAATACTTAAAGCGTCTCCGGAAATCCGGACACAAATTTAGATATTTCGCAGTAGGTGAGTATGGCTCCGCAAAGGGGCGCTCTCACTGGCATCTGATGTTATTTTATCAGGCAGAGCCGCCACAGGGTTACCTGTTCGCTCGATCTGATGAAAAGCATTGGCCTCATGGCTTCTCGCAAAGCGAAGTCGCCTCCAATGCATCCATCCGCTACTGCGTCAAATACCTCTACAAAGACCTTGGGTCTGATGAGGCAAAACAGGCGAAATTCGTCCTGTCAAAAAATCCCGCTATCGGGGTTCCTTACTTCCGCAAGCTCGCGATGGATTACGCACAACAAGGGGTCTCGCCTCGCGACAATTTCTATTGGTTCCCTGATGTGCTGAATTCTAAAACCGGCCTCCCCGAAAAGTTCTACTTGTCGAAACAAAGTGCAGCCGGTCAGATATTCTACCAAGCATTCATAGATGCTTGGAAAGAGGTCCACGGTAATAACCGCTGGCCTCACTCCGATCTTATCGATTGGTGGGTCGACCGTAATACGGTCATGCCGCCCGAGGTCTTGCAGCCTCGTGGCGCTCGCGGTGTTAAGCCTCGGACCCCGCCCCCAGGCGGTTCCGTGCCACTATTCAGCGAGTCTCACAATTGCTATTACTCCGACACCATAACCGGTCGGTTATGGTTCTCAACTGATGAGGAAGGCGAAGCCAGATGGCATACGAAAATCGGAAAAAGAAGGATCGTCGGGACAGGCGTCAAGCCGAACCCCGGCGCGCCTCGGTACGGCGGGATATAACGCCGTCTCTCTCTCGGCGGGTCGCCTATGGCGCTCGCTCGAAGTTAGAGCGGGGCGTCCCCTCTCCCTTCTTCCATCCCAAGCCGCTTAGCATGCCTGCCATGCCGGACGCTGCGCTAGTCCAGCGGAGCGCGCGCTTGGAACGGTTGAATGCGCAGCATTACAGTCGCGTAGCGGCTGGGCTCTCAGCACCAACCGAAAGCCGCAAGCGCAATGTCTCGCGGCTCATTATCTCGTCATTGGCCACGCGGCCCGGATCAACCGTCAGAAGAGCGAAACAGATCGAGATAAAAACTCCCCACCTCCCCCCGCTTCAGCGGGGGGTGCAGGGGGGCCGCACGGTCCCCCTCGCGGGGGGTGCCGGGGGGCTTGCCCCCGGGCTGGCTCGGCCGTCGCCTGTCTCCGACAGTCACCCGAAGGTGCGCGACAAATCGGCCGCGGCCTCTTGTAAGCCTCGACCAAAGTCGAACGCTTCTAAAGGTGGGGGCTCTAAAATCTTTGTGCCGTGGTGCTCCTGATGGACGCCGAGAGCGCAAGCCTTTTTCTGGCTCTCTCCTACCTCGTGCCCTTGGGCGCGGCGGTGGCCCTCTTGGGCTGGATCGCCAGTATTGCCCGCTCGCTTCGAAAAATAGCGGCGGCACTCGAAAAAAAGGGTCAATAGGTCCTTAAGGCCTGTTGACAAAAAAACGCAAATCACTGCTTGGTTTCGTTTGCGGGGGTAACGGTTCGTTATCCCCGCTATATTACAAAAAGGTTCGCTTTATATTCGGAAGGTTCATGCATAATCTATCTTATGCGACTTTTATGTGTAGCAGCTATTTAGTAATGCGACAGTTGCCCCAGTTAGAGATGCGACACTTCCCGCTTCCGAGGCTGGTCAACATGAAGCTGGAAAGGAAGGCTGGCGACTTCACAGAGCCTGGCGTGAGACCGGGCTTGTTGCGGGAGCCGTCATGCCTTTGGTCACCTTGTCGCAAAAAGAGCTGCATCGTCTTGAAGCCATCCAGAAGATCCGTGACCGGCGGCTGAGCGTCGTCCAGGCGGCGGAGCTTCTTCATCTCAGCCGCAGTCAGGTTCACCGGCTGTTGCAGGCCTATGACCAGGACGGCGCCGGCGGGCTGGCGTCGAAGAAGCGCGGCCGACCGAGCAATCGGCGCCATGATGAGGACTTCCGCAACACCGCATTGGATCTGGTGCGCGATCGCTACCGGGACTTCGGCCCGACGCTTGCCCGCGAGAAGCTGCTTGAGTGGCACCAGATCGCCGTCAGCACCGAGACGCTGCGCAAATGGATGACGGAGGCCGGCATCTGGACATCGCGCCGGGAGCGCAAGAAGCAGCTTCACCAGCCACGGGGCCGGCGCGACTGCCTCGGCGAGTTGGTGCAGATCGATGGCTCGCACCATTGGTGGTTCGAGAACCGCGGTCCCAAATGCGCCCTGCTCGTCTACATCGATGACGCGACCGGCAAGCTGCTGCATCTCCGTTTCGCCGGTTCCGAGAACACGTTCGATTACCTGATCGCCACAAAGGCCTATTTGCGGGAATGGGGCAAGCCGATCTCATTTTACAGCGACAAGCATGGCGTCTTCCGCACGACGCATGGCTCCGAGAAGGATCGAACGACCGGCCTGACGCAATTCGGTCGCGCGCTCTACGAACTGAACATCGACATCATCTGCGCCAACAGCCCGCAGGCCAAGGGGCGCGTCGAGCGCGCCAATCAGACGCTGCAGGACCGGCTTGTGAAGGAACTGCGCCTGCGCGGTATCAGCACGATCGAGGCGGCGAACGCCTACGCAGCCGAGTTCGCCGCCGACTTCAATGTCCGCTTCGGCAAGCAGCCGCGCAATCCGAAGGATATGCACCGTCCCCTCGCCGAGCATGAGAATCTGGACAGCGCCATGTGCCGCAAGGAGTTCCGCACGCTGTCGCAAGCCTTGACGCTGCGCTACGACAAGGTGCTGTTCATCCTCGATCCGAGCGCCTTTGCGAAGAGCCTGGCCGGCAAGAAGGTGGTCGTTTGCGACTATCCTGACGGTCGGCTTGAGATCATGGAGGGCAGCACATCCCTGCCCTACAGGACATTTGACAAGCTGCGCTCGGTTCACAGATCGGAGATTGTCGAGAACAAGCGCCTGGACGAAGCGCTTGCCATGGTGGCCGAGATGCAGGTCGGCCGCGACCTTCAGCGCAGCCAGCACGGCCCGCGCCGCACCGGCCAGGCGAACCATATGTTCGGGATTCCCGATGGCAGCCAGGCCAATGGCTATGTGAAGCGTGGCCGCAAGCCTGGTCGACGGACGGATTTCATGAACGATCCGGCCGTCATTGCCCGGCGGGAGCAGACGATGGCTCGGATGGAGGCGGCCGAGCGACTGGAGGCAGCCGAGTGACTACTTGTGCTGCCAGACTTTTACGGCCGATATCACAAGGATCAGCGCCAGTGCCGGAAGCAGCACGTAGCTCGGCACCAGGCCGAGCAACTGGCCACCGATGAATGTCCCTATGATCGATCCGGCGGCCATGATCAGAAGGAACTTCTTGTTGCGGCCGATGACCGAGAAGCTCTGATCCCGGCTGTAGCGAGTGAACCCGACGAGCATCGTCGGCAGACTCACAGCAAGCGAGAGAGAGCCCGCCAGCTTGATATCAGCGCCGAACAGCAGAACCAGCGTCGGGATAAGCAGCTCTCCGCCGGCAACTCCGAGGAGCGAGGCGACGATGCCGATGATGAACCCAGCAATGACCCCTGCGACAAGCTGTGCTGTGCCGGTGACCAGCGCTGCACCTGTCGTGGCGTGGTCGTGACCGAACAACAGCACGACCGCGATGACGACCAGGAGCAAGGCTATCACCCTGTAGAGAGTTTCCGATTTGAGGCGTGTTGCCCATCCTGCTCCAAACCAGGCACCCAAGAGGCTACCAGCAAGCAGATTGAGGATGACCGGCCAATGGGCGGCCACGTCGGCAAAGGGCACTGTCTGCGCCCTGAATGGCAAAGCTGTGGCCACCACGACCAGGCTCATCGTCTTGTTCAGAATCACTGCTTCCAGCGCAGCGAAGTTGAACACGCCAATCAAAAGCGGCAGTCGGAACTCCGCGCCTCCAAGGCCGATGAGGCCGCCGAGGGCGCCAATGATGGCACCACCTCCGAAGGCCACCGGCAATTTCCTATAGGATGTGGAGGCGGCAGTCTCGTGCGTCATAGCGTTATATCTACGCGGAAATGACGACCTTTGCACCCAGCACGATGTGTTGTGCGGGCCCTCAAAGCTAAAGCCGGGGAGCTCTACTGACCGCCCCCGATCGGGCTGCGCAACCCCGACCAGCTGACGCCCGATCGGGCGCTCACGTCGGCGCCAGGAAGCGCATCACTGTCGCATTTCTAACTGGCTGGTGGTGTCGCGTCTCTAAATCGCTTTGACATTATGGGTGGGTGCCGCATAGCCGGCTTACGGCTGTCCGTTGCCCGACAGTATCTGCAACGTTCCCCGCACAGCATTGCGGAACGCATCGTCGAAGCTGACGCCGCGCACCTGCCAGCGATACTCCTTGCCCTTGAAGCCGAGCCGCCAGTCGCCGACCCAACCCAGCGCTTCCTGGCGCCATGTCAAAGTGCCGGAAAGCGAAGCATCGCCGCCCAGGGTGTCGGCAACGTCGGCAAGCGCGACGTCCTGTGGTTTGGGGAGCTCCAGCGGCAAACCGGTCCGGTGCGCG
Organism: Mesorhizobium sp. P2_F5; assembly: GCF_056403715.1. Taxonomy (NCBI): domain Bacteria; kingdom Pseudomonadati; phylum Pseudomonadota; class Alphaproteobacteria; order Hyphomicrobiales; family Phyllobacteriaceae; genus Mesorhizobium; species Mesorhizobium sp. P2_F5. Next base: position 139,290 of record NZ_JBFUEY010000020.1, read on the forward strand.
GCGTCTGCCAGCGCGACGCGCATATCCGCCTCAAGCTCGTTGCCGCCATCGCGCACCAGCGTGAAGCCGTCACCTTTCATCGGCTTTATGTCGAGCAGTGCGACGATCGCGGGCCGTGGCAACGGCCACGGTTTGCGCCCGAGCGACGCCAGCAAGCCATCGATCTTGTCCGGATCGAAATCGGCGGTGATGTATTGCGGTCGGTCATGCGTGCCTTGCTCATCATGCGGCGGCCGGTTGTTGAGCAGGTCGCGGTAGCCGACATCGGTGACATAGTCGGCCGCGCGCCGGCTCATTTCCGCGACACGCGGATCGCCGATCAGCCGCGGGTCGCCGGAAACCTTGACCAGCACCTCTTCAAGACACGGCGCCAGGCCCCACGCCCGGTTCTCCTCGCCAGTGCCATTGGTCACCGACTGCGCGCGGTAGAGGCTGGCCCGGTCGATATCAGCGGCAGCAACAGGAAAGGCAATCAGCGCAGCCAGCACAGCTGCCGCAACCCTGAATTTCAAGCATTCAGGCATGAGCCGCTCCTCCCGGACGGTCCGGAATATCCGTTGGATCCATATTCCCGATCATTTCAGGGAAATTCAAGCGCCTGGAGGCGTATCGTCAGTTCAGGCCTGGAGGCGTATCGTCAGTTCAGGTGGATGTCAGCCTTACCTGATAACTCAGCACACGCTTTTCCCCGGGCGCGATCAGCATCACCCCAGGCTTGTCGGCGAACTCGCCGTCGAAATCGACGGGGCTGGCAAGGCCGTGCCAGGGTTCGATGCACAGGAACGGCGCGCCGCCCGGTTTCGACCAGACGCCCAATTCCTTGAAACGCTGCCACGACATCTCGATCGCCGGACCGTGCGCGGCGGCGTAGCGTACGCTGCTGCTGGCCGGCCGGTCGAGGATCACGGCGTCCGCCTCGAACAGCTGTTCGGAGAGCGCCAGCGTCCTGCCATCTATAGGCGTCGGTTGTGGTGCTGCCAGCACCAGGCCGTCCTTCAGCCGGCGGATCGGCGCCGGCTCGTCCTGGGCGAAGTTCAACCGGTAATCGGTCTTGGCGAGGCCTGGCAGCAACGGCCAATTGAATGCCGGGTGCGCCCCGATCGATGCCGGCAGCGTCTCGTCGCCGGTGTTGGTGATATCGAAGGACACACCGAGTTGCTGGCGCTCCAGCGTGTAGGTGACGGCCAGGCGAAACGCGAAGGGATAGCGCGTGCGGGTGTCGGCATCGTCGGTCAACACCAGCGTGCAGGATCGGGGGCTCGTCTCAGCCCACACAAACGGCTTGTCGCGGGCAAATCCGTGCTGGGTCAAAGGATAGACCTGGCCGCGATGGCGCAACTGGTCGCCCTTCAGCCGACCGATGATCGGAAACAGCACCGGCGAATGCCGCCGCCATTCCGGTCCGGCCTGCCACAGAAGCTCCAGACCCTCGGCGTTGCGCAAAGAGATGAGTTCAGCCCCCTGCCCGACAATGGTCGCCGAAATGCCGTCGCCGTGAAGCGTCACTTGTTCCATGCGTCCTCGCGAGAAGCTGCGTGCAAGCGGCAGGTTAGCAAAGGCCGGCGTGGACTCAAGGGCGGCAAGACAGCGCGCTCCTAACAGAGCCGCGAGAATGACCCCATGGCAAAAACAACAGTGGCCGGAGTTTCCCCTCCGGCCACTGCGAGATCGAGATTGTTGCCTGCGACGGTTCGACTATTCGCGTTCGCCGGTGAAATTCAGCAACAGCTGGAAGATGTTGACGAAGTTCAAATAGAGCGACAGCGCGCCGAAGACGGCGAGCTTCTGCTGCGATTCCGCGTCGAAATTCTCCGCACACTGTTCCTTGATCGTCTGCGTATCCCAGGCGGTCAAGCCGACAAACACGGCGATGCCGATCACCGAGATGGCGAATTGCAGCGCGGTCGAGCCGAGGAAGATGTTGACGACGCTCGCGATCACCACGCCGATCAGGCCCATGATCAGGAAAGACGAGAACTGGGTCAGGTCGCGCTTGGTCGTGTAGCCGTAGAGGCTGGTGGCGCCGAACATGGTGGCGGCGATGAAGAAAGTGCGCGCGATGCTGGTGCCGGTGAAGACCAGGAACACCGAAGCCAGCGACAGGCCCATCACCGCACAGAAGGCCCAGAACATCGCCTGAGCGCTCGCCGCCGACATCGTCTGCATCTTGAACGAGAACAACAGCACGAAGGCGAGCGGCGCCAGCATCACCACCCATTTCAACGGGCTGGAAAAGATCGGCACGTAGAGGGCCGGCGTCGAGGCGACCACGAAGGCGATGACGCCGGTGACGACGAGGCCGATACCCATATAGTTGTAGACACGCAGCATGTGGCTGCGCAGGCCCTCGTCATAAACGGCGCCGGCGCGGACGCCAGCGCCCATGCGGTAGCCAAGGTCGGGGGTATTCATGCGGGTTCTCCTTATGTGAGGTCTCAGTAAAGCGTTTTGGCGAGCGTCTCGGCGGCACGGTCGAGATCGTGGACATCGCTGCGCGCAACGACCGCGTAGGCGACCTCGCCGATCTGGAAATAGGCCGAGGAAATATCGCCCGAGGGCGCTATTGCCGGCTTGACCACGTCGAACGTTCCCGGCCGGATCGCAAACAGCGAGACCAGCCCCATATCCTTCGTCTCCAGCGCCACCTCGACGCTCGGCCCGAAGCGCGACGGATAGACCTGCACGTCGCGGACCGTCCAGTCCTTGGGCAGCGACGGCATGACGATGGCGGTCGCCGCTCGGATTTCGTCGGCATTGTAGTTCGGTGCCTCGAGCTGCGAGGGCATCGCCTCGCGCATGAGCGTCGTCCTGTGCGCCCGGATCGCTTCTTCGACATAGGCGGGCGGCGGCGGCGAAGCCACCACCTTGGTCACCAGCAGCGGCCCGAAGAAACCGTTCGCCAGCCAGCCGGCGGCGACAAAGACGGCGACCGCGGCCGCCCGCTGCAGCACGGCGAAGACGCGGCGGCTGGCCAGCCCCCTGCCCAGCCGGCGCGCGACTTCAGTCGTCGCCGGCCGCGCCATCCCGTTGGAAGCAGCCAACCCCAGGCGCAGCTCGTCGCGCGTCCTCAAGTCGGACATCACCCGCGCCGCTGCTTCCGGACGTGCAGACAGAAACGCCTCGACCTCGATGCGGCGCGCGACATCCAGCTGGTCGTCGACATAGGCGTCGAGGTCGGTATCGGTCACCGGGTCCCGCAATAGATCGGTCATGACGGGTCTCCCACGATCCTCAGATGGCTTTTCGCCGGCGAAGGCGCAGCGCTCTCCATCGAGCGCAGCGCGGCGCGCGCCCTGCCGATGCGCGACATCAGCGTGCCCAGCGGCACCCCGCTGGCGTCGGCGGCCTCCTGGTAAGAAAGGCCCTCGATGGCGACCAGATGCAGCGCCGAACGCTGCTCTTCCGGCAGGCTGAAAAAGGCCTCGCGCACCTGCGCCAGGCGCACGGAATGTTCCTGCGGGGCTGGCGTGCTGGCATCAGTGAGATGGCCGGCCTGTTCGACGCGTGCCGCTTCCGACCGGCGCGAGCGCATTTTGTCGATGAAGGCGTTGTGGACGATCGACAGCAGCCATGCCCGCAGATTGCCGCCGGAACGGAACGTGCCGCGCCGCTCATAGGCGCGCACCAGCGCATCGTGCACCAGATCCTCGGCATCGGTGCTGTCGCGCGTCAGCGAGCGGGCGTAGCGCCGCAACGAACCCAGCTGTCCAACTATATCGAAGCGTGGCATCGACCGTTTCATGCCCTGTTTACGGAGCATGTGGGGATTTTAATCCCTCGCACGCCAAAACTTTCTGCGTCGTGGGCATCATGCCGTCAGGAGTGCGCTTCGCAAACGCCCATCTCCCGCGCGGCAGATGTTTGCACTATGCTGGTGGTTTAGCCTTCCCGTCTTTGCAGAGGAGCAAAAGATGGTCGGTGGGGATCGGGTGACGGGTGCCGCGGCGCTGCCGATCGTCGGCAGGGTGTTCATGATCCTTGGCATTGTCGGACTGATCGTTTCCGGCGTGCTGGCCATCGTCGAGATGTACGGCCCCCGCACCGCTTCGGCGACAGGCAGGATTGTCGCCGCCGAATACAATCCCCGCATCGAATTCTCGACAGCAGACGGCACCGTCATCCGCTTCAACAATGCCGTCCACAGCTCGTTCTGGGGCGATGGCGACAGCGTCCCTGTCGCCTACGATCCAACCAATCCGCAGAATGCCTCCGTCGACAGCTTCGCCGGCCGCTGGTTCCTTGCCGGGTTGGCCGGCATGCTCGGTGGTTTCTTCCTGCTGACCGGCATTGTGCTCATCGTGCTTGGACGGGTGCTTATGCGGCGGGTCATCACGAATTCAAGGCCATAGTCGCCTTGCTGTCGGAGGACGCACCGCGCTCGTCGCACAGCATCGAGGCGGAGCCGCGGGAAAAGGCATTCGCATCAAGCCGCTGGCGACGCATTGATCGCTCGGCGGTGTCCTAAGGTCGTTCGCCGCGTCGAAGCCTGCCCTCGATTACCGCAATCACCGGCAGCAGATCGGCCACCCCGTTGACGACATAGTGCGCACCAGCGGCGCTGAGCTTGGCCGCTGCCTCGGCGCGCTTGGTGCGGAAAAGCTCGGGCGCCATTGCCTGCGTTTCCGCCAGAGTGTGGCCAAAGACATTGCCGGTGACCGACACGCCGACCGTCCAGGCGCCGGCATTGATGCCTTCTGCAATGCCGACCTCGGTGTCGTCGACCTTGACGCTGAGCCATGGCGGATAGACGCCGAGTTCGGTCAGCGCCTTCCACAGCATGAACGGTGTCGGCCTGCCATCCGGCGTGTCGCCGGTGCAGACCAGGCAATCCGGCGCAAAACCGTGCGCGGCCGCCCCAGGCAGGATCTCGGCCATGATGTCGCGCGTATAGCCTGTGGTCGAGCCTATCTTGAGGCCGTGCGCGCGCAGCGTGGCGACCACATCGGCGACGCCAGGAATGACGTCGGAAAAGCGAGCCGCCACCGCGCGGTTCTTCGGCACGAAGACGTCGTAGACGGCGTCGATGTCGGCATCGGTCGGCGCGTGGCCATGCTGCCTGGCCCAGGCGGTCGAGATTCTCGGCAGCGCCATCAGGGTGGCGATGTGCGGGCGCTTGGCCATGCCCATGGGCCCGCGCGCCTCCTCGATGCTGATGGCGACGCCGAATTCATGGAACGCTTCGACGAAGACGCCCATCGGCGCCAGCGAGCCATGATCGACGACGGTGCCGGCCCAGTCGAAAACGACGGCGCGAAGCAGGTGCCGGGTGGTCATCAGGCGATCTTTCTGGCGTCTGCCGTGGTTGAACCGAAGAGTTCGTCGATCACCTCTTCGGCGATGGCGAACGACGTCGAGGCGCCCGTGCCGCTGGTGATCATCACCATGCGCACATTCTCCCGCGGCGCGTCGGCAAACATCGTGTGATTAACAGCCGAGGCATAGATGCCGGTCCAGCGTTCCAGCACCCGCGGCGGCGCGCCGCCGAAGACCGCGCTGAACTCTTCCAGGATGATCTCGTCGACCCGCTCCGAGGCGAACGGATCCGGCGTCGCTGCGTAATGGTGAGAATCGCCGACCACCAGCGTGCCGTCCGCACTCTGCACCACGATCAGGTGTACGCCATTGTCCAGCGCATGGCGTTGATCGCTCTCGAGCCGGCGGCGCAAGGCCGTGGCTTCAGGCAAGGCCCCGAAGCCGGAATAGCGCGCAAGTCCGAGATCCGACATCACTGGAGATGGAAGCCGGAAGCCGGGATCGGCAAGGCGCATCATCTGCAATTTGCAGCGCCGGACGCCGTAGAGCGCAATTCGCTCGGGATAAAGCGTCGCCAGATCGTCGCCGGGGCAGACAATCACCTTGTCGGCGACGATTGTGCCGCGGCTGGTCTCGATCGCAGGCGGCTCGATCCCACGCACTGCCGTTTCGCGCCGGAACTCGACGCCGTGCTGTTCGGCAAGGAAAGCAGCAAGGCGCGGAATTGCTTCACGCGATTCGACACGCACCTCGTGCGGGCTCCACAGGGCGCCGGCGAAGTCCGCCCCGGCAAGCTGGGAATAATTGCGCTGCAATTCGCTGAGCTCAAGCAGCGAACATCCCTCGCCCATCTCGGTCTGCAGGAACGCCTCGACCACACTGCGCGCTTCGGGGCGACGCGCGACGACAACGGTGCCGCGCTGGATGATGTCGATGCCGGCAGGCCCGGCCACTTCCAGCCAGATATCGCGGGAGCGCATAGCGCGCCGCCACACCTGGCCACGTTCCTGGCCGCTCACCGTGACGAAGCCGAAATTGCGCACCGAGGCGCCGTTGGCTTGCGCGTCGCGATCGATGACGACGACGGAAAGGCCGCGGCGGACGGCTGCCAGCGCATGCGCAAGGCCGACAATGCCGGCGCCGACAATGGCGAGGTCGAACTTGTCTTGCTGGCTCATCATTGTCCTTCGCCACCGCTCTTTGTCGTATCCGGCAAACCTATTCAAACTACGCCGATGTGACAGGAACGTGTAGGCTGGGCTTCGGCATCGACAATGGTTCTGGCAAGGCTTTCCGTCTGGCGCACAGGAAAGCGCTGGCGAAGCGCGCCCGATTTGCGTATTAATCCGCCGCCACCGGAACCACTATCGATGTTCGAGACCCTGCAACCTGCCCCGGCCGACAAGATCATCGCCTTGATCGGCCTCTATCGCGCCGATCCGCGGCCCGGCAAGATCGACCTCGGCGTCGGCGTCTACAAGGACCGCGACGGCAAGACGCCGGTCATGCGCGCCTTGCGCGAGGCCGAGAAGCGGCTGCTGCATGGCCAGGACACCAAGACCTATCTCGGCCTTGCCGGCGATACCGCCTTCAACACGGCGATGGTCAAGCTGGCCTTCGGCCCTACGGCAGACATGACGCGCATTCGCGCGGCGCAAGCGCCCGGCGGTTCCGGCGCGCTGCGGCTGGTGGCCGAGCTTTTGAAGCGGACCCGTCCCGACGCAACCGTCTGGTTGTCGGACCCGACATGGCCGAACCACCCGCCGGTAATGCGCGGCGCCGGCCTTAAGGTGCGCGACTATCCCTATTTCGACGCCGCTTCCGGCGCGGTGCGCTTCGACGACATGGTGGCGGCGCTGGGTACGGCCGAGGCCGGCGACATCGTGCTGCTGCATGGCTGCTGCCATAACCCGACCGGCGCCAATCTCGATGCCGCGCAGTGGGCCAGGATCACCGATCTCGTCGTCGAGCGCGGGCTGTTGCCGTTTGTCGACATTGCCTATCAGGGCTTCGGCGAAGGCCTCGATGCCGATGCCGTCGGCTTGCGCCTGCTGGCGGCGAAGGTCCCCGAAATGGTCGTTGCGTCGAGCTGCTCGAAGAACTTTGCCGTCTATCGTGACCGCGTCGGCGCGGCGATGATCATGGCCAAGGACGGCGCCCAGGCCGATGTGGCAATGAGCCAGATGCTGGCGGCGGCGCGCGCCATGTATTCGATGCCGCCGGACCATGGCGCCGCCGCGGTGCGCATGGTGCTGGAAGACGACGGCTTGCGCGCCGACTGGGAGGCGGAGCTCGAGGAGATGCGGCTTCGCATGCTCAGGCTGCGCGTCCAGTTCGCCGACGCGTTGCGCCGGCAATCCAATTCCGACCGCTTCGATTTCATCGCCAGCCATCGCGGCATGTTTTCCAGGCTTGGCCTCACCGAAGCGCAAGTCGAACGGCTGCGCGCCGAGTACGGCGTCTACATGGTCGGCGACAGCCGCATCAATGTTGCCGGCCTGCCCGAAGACGGCATGGATGACCTCGCCAAGGCTGTTGTCTTGGTGCTCGACTGAGCAATCCCAGGAAAGGTGGAGCTCACCAGTTGGGGTCCCGCCCCTCGAGATCATCATCCGGAATGACCTGCGGCTGGCGACGGCGACTGGTGTAGGGGGCCGCGTAGGCCATTGTCAGCGCTTCGGCCACCAAACTGAATATGGCGGCAAGCGATGCGCCGATTTCCGGCCACACAAAGCTGAGCCGCGACGGGTTGAGGCGGCGGATGAGGATGTGCACGTCAGTCATGGTGTCCTCCTGTGACGGTGAGAGTGACACCGGTTGCCGTTCAGGTCCTTGGCCCGGGCCTGAAGAGTCCTGAACAGCCCTGAAGTTCGCCTTCAAGGTGATCTTGGATTATCCTGCCCGCGAGGGGTGGGTTCTTGGCCAATGGATTTGGAGTTTGGGAACTATCGTTTGAAACGCGCCGAACGGCTGCTGCTGGCGCCTAACGGGCCGGTGGAGCTTTCGGGGCGGTCCTTCGACATCCTCTCCATGTTGCTGGAGCGGCCGGACGACGTGATCAGCAAGACCGAACTCTTCGATGCGGTCTGGCCCGGCCTGGTGGTGGAGGAGAACACGCTGCAGGTCCACATTTCGGCGCTGCGAAAACTGTTGCCCGCCGAAATGATCGTAACCGTGCATGGCCGCGGCTATAAATATGCAGGCCCGAGGCCCTTCGGGGCCTCCGCAGAAGCTCCTGTGCCGCCGAGACCGTCCATCGCCGTGCTTCCCTTCGACAACATGAGCGGCGATGCGGCGCAGGATATTTTCTGCGAAGGATTGGCGCTCAACATCGTCGCCAGCCTCGGGCGCTTTCACGAGTTGTTCGTCATCGACAGGTTTTCCACCCTGGCCTACCGGAACCGGCCGGTGACATCGGCTGAGGCTGCGCGTGAACTTTCGGTTCGCTACATTCTGGAGGGAAGTGTTCAGAAAGCTGGGGATCGCATCCGCGTCTCGGTCCAACTTGTCGACGGCGCCGAGAGCCGGCAGCTGTGGACCGAGACCTATGACCGGCAACTGACGGATATCTTCTCGGTCCAGGACGAAATCACCGGGACGATCATCGGCACGCTTGCGTCCGGCTATGGCGGCAGGCTCGGCAAGGCCTGGCGTGACCGAAGCAAGTCCGCCGGACTCGAGAGTTTCGTCGCCCTGGACCATCTCCAGCGCGCCATTGATGCCTGTCGTTTGACCAAGGAAGGAGAGAGCCTTGCAAGGGAACATCTGACCAGGGCAATCGAATGTGATCCGCGACTTGCCAAGGCCTATAGTAAAATGGCGATGAGTCACACGGTCGACGCCTGTTGCGGCTGGGCCGACGACCATGATGTTTCGATGGAACTGGCCCGCCAATGGGCAGTGGAGGCGATTGCCTGCGACGACGGCGATTCCTGGTCCTATTGGGCTTTCGCTAACTATCACTTGTATACATTGAATCATGGCGTGGCACTTGAGGCCTTCCGGAAAGCCCTCGAATGCAATCCCAACGACGCCGACGTGACGACCGACTACGCTCTTTGCCTGAGCTATGCAGGCAGGGCGGAAGAGGGCATCGAGTACGCGCGAAAGGCCATGCGCCTCAATCCGTTTCACTATGAATGGTACACTTCCCAACTGGGCCAGATCTATTTCGATGCCCGCCAATACGACAAGGCCATCGCCACCTTCGCCAGCCTGCACTCGCTTGATAGCGCCATCATGCGCATCTATCAGGCCGCCAGCTTCGCTGCCGCCGGGTACCAGCAGCAGGCCCAGAAATCGGTGAAGCGCGCTCTCGAACTCGATGCCGGCGCCACGCTGGAAAAATGGACCGATCCGAAGCTAGCGCCCTATGGTGATGCCGCGAACCTTGAGCATTTTCGCAAGAATCTCCGCAAGGCCGACCTCCCGGAGCGGGCCGTGTATGCGTCGCATCGCTAGAGTACCACCGGCAACGTTTCGGTGACGGCCGTAGCCGTGGCTAGGCATGGCGCGTCATTGAGGATGAAAACCGTATTCATGGCGCGGCCTTTCCGGCATCGGCGTTGACGAGCGGCGCGCCGGCGGGCCGCTCTTTCATCAGCGCGGCGACGATCACGCCCGAAACGAAGGTCAGACCCGCAATCGCAGCGATCGCCGAGGCCAGGCCGAAGAAATCGGCTATGAGGCCGGCCGAGAGCGCGCCGATTGCGTAGCCAAGATCGCGCCAGAAGCGGTAGACGCTCAGCGACCGGGCGCGCCACGAGGGATGCGAAGCGTCCGACACCGCCGCGATCAGGCTTGGATAAACCATGGCCGTGCCGAGCCCGAGCAGAACGCTCGCCAACAGCCACCAGCGAAAGTCACTCGTGAAAGCGGTCAGGAACAGCGCGGTCGCTTGCACCCACATGCCCGCTGCGATCAGGCCTTTGCGCCCCCAGCGATCACTTAAGGGGCCTGTAGCGACTTGCAATAGCCCCCACACCGCCGGATAGACGGCCTTCAGGATGCCAATGCGCTCAACGCCTAGGCCGTTGGCGGCGAAGAACAGAGGGAAGATGCCCCAGCTCATACCGTCATTAAGATTGTTGACCAGCCCAGCCTGACAGGCGGCGAACAAATTGCGGTCACGGAAGGTGGTGAGGACGAACACCTCGCGGAAGGAAATCGGCGAGACTTGCTTGACGTGGCCGGCCATCTCCGCCCGAACATGGGCCCGCGTGTCGCGCACCAGCACAAGCGAGAGGATGGTGCCAAGCAGGGCATATGCCACGCCGAGATAGATCGGCACCGGACGTAGACCGTATTGCCCGCCGAGATACCCGGTGAGAAAGGCCGTGACGCCAACTGCGAAATAGCCGGCGAACTCGTTGAGGCCGACCGCCATGCCCCGCCCTTTGGGCCCGACGAGATCAACTTTCATGATGACAGTCATCGACCACGCAAACCCTTGGCTGATGCCAAGCAATGCGTTTGCGGCGATGATCCAGCCCCAGCTCGGCGCCCAGATAATGATGAACGGCACCGGCAGCCCGAACAGCCAGCCGAGAATGAGCACGCGCTTGCGGCCCCATGTATCGGCGAGTTGCCCAGATATGAGATTGGCGAACGCCTTCACCACGCCAAAGCTGACGATGAAGGAGACGACCAGCGTCGTCGAAGCGATCCCGAATTCTTTCGAGCCGATCAGCGGTACGACGGTGCGCTCGATGCCGACCATCCCACCGACAAAGGCGTTGATCAGCACCAAGAGCGAAAACTGCTGCCAGTTGGCTTTGAGCCCGAGGGCAACATGCGGCGCAGCGCCGGCTTCGCTCACTGCGCGGCTCCGGCATTCAGCGCACGGGTGCGTGCCGCCTCTGGCGGTGGCGGAGGAATATCAGCCACCATGGCCGCGACGAATTCGTCCTCATCAGCGATGCGAAAAGCCTTGTTGAAACGCTTCTCAAAACCGATAGTCGATGTCGGCTTGCCGCTGAGCGAACGGCCGCATACCGACCCGGAAAAGGCGCCGGGCAATACCTCGACATGGTCGGGCAGGTCCTTGAGGCGCTGGGCGCTGGCAAACAGGGAGCGCGCGCCATCTTCTGCGCTTGAGGCAAGCTCGGTGCGGCCAAGATCGCCGACCATCAGCGTATGGCCGGTCAGCACGAACCAGGGTTCGACGGTGCGTGTGCGGTCGGTCACCAGCAATGCAATGTGCTCAGGCGTATGGCCGGGCGTGTGCATGATCTGCGCGGTGACATTGCCAAGTTCAAGCACCTCGCCGTCCTTGACCCGGTGGAAGTCGAAATCGGCGGCGGCGCTCTCATGCAGCACATATTCCGCGCCGGCGGCTTGCGCGAGGGCGCGGCCGGCCGAGACATGATCTGCATGGATATGCGTATCGATCACGTAGAGGATGCGCATGCCGGTCGCCTTGGCCGCATCGAGATAGGGCTGAACGTCGCCAACGGGATCAACGACCGCAGCGGATGCCTTGCCGCCGCAGCCAAAGAGGTAGGATACGGCCACGGGGTCGGAATGAAGAAACTGGCGCAGGATCATGGGGATGTCCTTCATGGGCCGCCATCAACGGCCCAGCGAAATGCGCCGAACCTTGACAGGGCGGTCGATGCGTGTCATTCAAAAACTATATTGAATGATCTAACGTTGACTCGAAGCTGATGTCAATCCGCAAACCGAAACAGGCGCTCTATGAGCAGTTCGCGATTGTAGCGAAGGCGCTCGGCAACCCTCAGCGGCTGGAGCTGATCGAACATCTGGCGCAGGGTGAACGCAGCGTTGACCTGCTGGCTACCAAGGTCGGGCTTCCGATCGCCAATGTCTCTCAGCACCTGCAGACCCTGCGCCGAGCTGGACTGGTCCAGGCCGAACGCGAGGGAAAATTCGTGAACTATCGGCTCGCCGACGACACCGTGCTGTCGCTGTTTGCGTCGATCCGCTCCGTCGCGGAGCGCCACCTCGCCGAGGTCGACCGTATCGTGCAGGGCTATTTCGAATCTCGCGACAGCATGGAGCCTGTAACCCGAGAGGGGCTGGCAGCTCGGATGCGCGACGGGCTAGTTACCGTGATTGACGTCCGCCCACCGGACGAGTTCGCGCTCGGTCACGTGCCGGGCGCGATCAATGTGCCGCTCACCGATCTTCAAGCGCGTCTCGCGGAAATCGACCCGGATCGCGAAATTGTTGCTTACTGCCGCGGACCTTGGTGCGTGATGTCATTTGAAGCCGTTGCGGCGCTTCGCAAATGCGGCTTCCAGGCTCGGCGTTTGGAAGACGGACTGCCGGAATGGAAAGCAGCGGGACTGCCTGTTGAGGTGACGATGTAGCGATCGCCCTGGGGGCTGCAAATGACAGTTGATGAAATGCTCAGTGAAGCTCGCGCCATGCTGACACCGCGCCTCTCGCGGGCCGCAGCCTATCAGGAAATGCAGCAAGGTGCAGTGCTTGTCGACATCCGCTACCTCGAGCAACGAGCCCGCGACGGCGAGATTCCTAGCGCGGCGATTATCAGCCGCAACGAATTTGAGTGGCGCTGCGATCCGAGCGCTCCGTGGCGCCACGAAATGATCAACAAAGACGACTACAAGCAGCGCATTCTAGTGCTCTGCAACCAAGGCTATCAGTCGAGTTTTGCTGCCGCGAACCTAGTGCGCATTGGTCTAAGCAACGTTACTGACGTCGAGGGTGGCATGCAGGGCTGGCTTTCAGACCGCCTCCCGGTATTGCCCTTCGAGACCTCCAGGATACGGGCACTCTTGGTGGCATCGGGCACTTAGTCCCGCAGTCCTTGCAAGGAAGCTGTCGCAACCAGTGAGCGCCTCGCTAGGCGGATTGCGCCCATCCTCTAGGCGTCGCCTAGAGTCCCAGAAACGTAGAGGAAGGACCCTTGGCATCCACGACTAAGAACTTGATGACATCAGCGTTCGCAGTTCCGGCGAAAGCGGGCCTAACTGGTTACAATCAGGTTTTTGAGTTGCTCCCGGTCATCCTGCGACCATTGTTTCGGGTCTTCACCGTGGGCGACCTCAGCGTGAAGTTCGACGTGCTTCATTACCTCTGACGCGCTCTCTGCCGTGAAGCTCGCCGGGCACGCTTCCATCCCCGGATAGTCCCTGCACCGATACGTGTACGGCATCGCTGCCTCCGTATATTAGAGAACGCTTTAGGAGAGCGAGCGAACACGAGTTTTGTCAATATGCCTTTCGAAGCCGTAGCACAGGGGGGTTGCGGTGCGGCGCTGGAAGACCGATTGCTGGAGTGGCGGGCAACGGGCTTCAGGTCGAGACGAATCCTTTGGTCACATCGCTGGTCGAATAGAGCTATCCGGGAAGCTCAGCGGCATTGGCTGACTTCGTGGCTAGGAGCAGCATCGGCCCTCCGCCGCGCTCACCCGTGTGATCCAAAATGAAGCCAGCGCCCACGAGCGCCGATGTCATATCTACAAATGCCGGGAAGCGGTACACGTCGGCCGGAAACGCCCGCACGGCAGTTTCGTCCTCATTCGTTCTGAAGACCAAAGCCAGGCGTCCGCCTGGCTTTAGAACCCGCGCGATCTCGCGAAGGGCGGCATCCAGGCCATTCCAGAAATAGACGACATGGACGCACAGCGCCTTGTCGAAGACGGCGTCGGCAAAGGGCAACGCACCGACCCCGGCGATGGAGACCTCGACCCGCTGTGCTTTGACGAGCTCGCGGTTTCGTAGCACCGCAATCTCGGCCATGAGTTCGGATGGATCGACGCCGACAACGTGCCCATTCGCGGCGTGCGCGGCCAGTGCGGCCAGGCTGCGCCCATGACCACAGCCGATGTCGAGGACATGATCGCTCTCTTCGATGCCCAGCGCCTCGATGGCGCGCTTGTTCTCTGTCCATGTCTCGCGCGACATGATGAAGGCGATGAGCCGCCCGAGCAGCCCTCTCGCATGGCGCGCTTGTTCGGCGATGAAGCGCGGCCTACGCATCGGTCGGCACCCGACGCTGCGCCAGCAGCACCACCGCTACATAGGCCGGGATGAAACCCAGCACGGTGGCCATGAAGCCGATAGTGAGCCGGTTTACCCCGGCGATGCAGCTTCCCGGAATAGCAATGCTGAGGCCGATCGCCAAGGTTGGCAGAACGGGCAGCAGCAGCGGCGCATAGACAAGTGCGCGAGAGGTAACCATGACAATCTCCGGCGGTGATCGTGTTGAGGCAAGGCGGACCGAACAGAGAGAATTCCGCCTAGAGCATTCCGGTGAGCAGAGATGACTCATGTTCGGGAAGTGGGCTCGCCGAATCCGAAATCCGACTAGCCGCATTCCAGAAACCAGCTGGCTGGTTCCGAAACGCTGTCTTGGATTAAGTCGCCGCGTCCGCAGTCGCTGATGGATCACCCTTCGCGCTCGCAAGCACCTGTGCGCGAAACGCCGTTGGCGTCAGGCCGGTCTGCGCCTTGAAGGCACGGTTGAAGGGACCCAACGACTGAAAACCGGCATCGAGTGCAATCGTGGAGATCGGCACTTCGCGCTGGTCAGGGTCCGCCAACGCCTGGGTGACCTCGGCGAGACGCCATTGGTTGAGATAGGCGGTGAAATTGCGGTGGCCGAGCTGCCGGTTGATCAGGCGCCGCAACTTGTATTCTGGAACGCCCACTCTCAGCGCAAGCGCTGCGATCGACAAATCTTCCGCGCGGTAGGCGCGCTCGCCGCGCATCAGCCGATCGAGTTTCGCAGCGATCTTGGCGTAACCTGACGGCGCCTGCATGTCCGGCAGGGATACCTCTGCCGGCTGCGGCCTGACGGGGCGTGCGAAAAGATCTGGATTGGCCTGCAACAGCGCGCCGATGGCAGCGAGGCTGAGCATGAGCAGAGCTGCGGCCGCAAGGGGCGAGAGCGCGCCGGCCGGCCGCCAGAGGAGTTCGGAAATCTGCACCGCAATTACGGCCACGGCATAGAGTGCCGCTGCCGCGAGGACCGGACCGCGCAGGCGCCGCCGTGTCTCGACCAGATCGTTGCGCCAACCCGCCACGATGACGAACAGCACATGCGCCATGAGTGCCGCTCCGAAAAGATTCTGCGCAAGCCATAAGGCCCTCGCTGCTCCGGGCGGCGTCACGGCCGCCAGTATCCCGAGGGCAAGCAAGCCGATTGCAGGAGCGAAGCGGTGGGCCTTAAGACGCTGGCGATCTTCGAAGAGTTCCGTTGCGAACGCCCAGAAAAGGCCCGCGCCCATAACGGACAGGGTCCATATCGGCGGCCGCGCCCAACCTAGCGACTGCTCCAAACCGGGAAGTTGGGTCAGTGTGTGTGACGCGGCGGCCAAGCAAAAGAGCACACCGGTAACGCGTGCCGGGGAATAGCTACCGCGGCCGACGACAATGGCGAGCCCGAGGAAAACGCCTGCGGCCGCGCCACGCGCCAGTACTTCGAGAATCTCCGCGTTTTCCATGTAGAGTGGAATAGCACGAGTCCGCCGCGTTGACGTTCGTTGGAAATTTCAGGATCCAGTGGAAAGCGCCATGGCGCGCTTGTTCGGCGATGAAGCTCGGCCTACCCATCGGTGGGCACCCGGCCCTGAACGGCTCCGACGTTCGCCTTCGGGACCCTCTTGGATTATCCTGCCCGCGAGGGGTGGGTTCTTGGCCAATGGATTTGGAGTTTGGGAACTATCGTTTGAAACGCGCCGAACGGCTGCTGCTGGCGCCTAACGGGCCGGTGGAGCTTTCGGGGCGGTCCTTCGAAATCCTCTCCATGTTGCTGGAGAGGCCGGACGACGTGATCAGCAAGACCGAACTCTTCGATGCGGTCTGGCCCGGCCTGGTGGTGGAGGAGAACACGCTGCAGGTCCACGTTTCGGCGCTGCGAAAACTGCTGCCCGCCGAAATGATCGTCACCGTGCATGGCCGTGGTTACAAATATGCGGGCCCCAAGCCCATCGCGGCTACGGCAGATGCCGCGGCGCCGACCAGGCCGTCCATTGCGGTTCTACCCTTTGACAATATGAGCGGCGACCCGGAGCAGGACTATTTCAGCGACGGGATAACGGAAGACATCATCGCCGAGCTTGGCAAGTTCCGGGAGTTCCTGGTTATCGCGCGGAACTCCTCCTTCCAGTTCCGCGGCAAGGCCAATGACGTGGCCGACGTAGCGACGAAACTTGGCATCCAGTATGTCGTCGATGGCAGCGTGCGAAAGATTGGCAACCGGGTCCGCATCACCGTGCAGCTGACAGACGCCGTCTCGTTGGCTCATATCTGGGGCGAGCATTACGACCGCCAGCTCGACGACATTTTCGCCATCCAGGACGAAATCACCCAGATGATTACAGCCCGCCTGGCCCGGCAGACCAGAACCGCGATTGCGTCACGCGCCAGGGCCCGGCCGACGGACAACATGTCGGCCTATGAGTTCTACTTGCGAGCCCTGCAACTGGCGGCCGTCTATGACGCCGCGCACGAAGCGGAACCGTTTCTGCGCCAGGCGGTAAAGCTCGATCCGCGGTTTGCTGCTGCCCACGCCATGCTCGGCGTTGTCGAGACCCTCAAGTTCTTCTGGGTCTACTACAATCCAGACTATCTGCATTCCGCACTGGAGATGGCAAAAACCGCGTTGCAGCTCGACCCAGACGAGGCGTATGGCCATGTCGCGACCGGCTTTGCTCTCTTGTACTTGCGCCAATTCAGGCAGGCTGAAATCAGTCTTGACCGTGCGGTTGCCCTCAATCCGAACGATCCGTTCATTCTTAGTTTCCGTGCGCTTTTCCTGAACTACACGGATAGGCCGGATGAGGCGCTTGTTGAGATAAACGAAGCCCAGCGCCGCGACCCATACGCTGTGGGATGGTATGAAGACTTTCGCGGCATCATACTGACCACGGCTGGACGATATCGCGATGCAACGGCCTGCTACGCGAAAATGGCTGCTGTACCGCGGTGGTCGCTCGTTCGTCTTATCGTCTGCCATTCCGAACTCGGCGAAATCAAGCAAGCGCAAGACACCCTGGCAAAAGTCAAGGCACACTATCCCGGACTCCGCCTTGACGAGATCGTTGATGCGGAAGTGGATTTCTATGAGGATCCGGCCGTGTGCAGCCGTTATCGCGCGATCCTGCAGCGCGTTGACAACGAAGCATAGACTTCACCACGGCCCGGCGGCGAGAAGTCCTGGTCAACCGACCTTCGCAGAGTGGCTGGTTCCGCGCCGCCACCTGTGGACAATCTCCCCTCGCCGGCCGACGGCATTGGCCGGCCGGCCGCATGCACGATAGCATCCCGGCCATGAAACCTTCGCAGGACATTTCCCGGCTGATCGAGATCATGGCAGCACTCAGGGCGCCGAAGACCGGCTGTCCCTGGGACATCGAGCAGGACTTCTCCACCATCGCGCCCTATACGATCGAGGAGGCCTATGAGGTGGCGGACGCCATTGCGCGCGGCAATCTCGACGATCTGCGCGACGAGCTTGGCGATCTCCTGCTGCAGGTCGTCTACCATGCGCAGATGGCTGAGGAGGCCGGCGACTTCGCCTTCAGCGATGTGGTTGAGGCCATCACCACCAAGATGATCCGCCGCCATCCGCATGTCTTCGGCGACGAAGAGGCGCGCAGTGCCGGCATGGCCAAGGGCATGTGGGAAAAGATCAAGGCGCAGGAGAAGGCTGAAAAGCGAAGCGCCCGCCTCGCCCGAGGCCTCGACCCGGAAGACAATGGCAAGGGGTTCCTGGACAGCGTGCCGGTTGCCCTGCCCGCTTTGACGCGAGCGTTGAAGCTGCAGGAAAAGGCTGCCCGCGTCGGCTTCGACTGGAGCGAGGCAGCCCCCATACTCGACAAGATCGAGGAAGAGATCGGCGAATTGCGCGAGGCGCTGGCCAAGGGCGAAACGGCCGAGATCAAGGACGAATTCGGCGACATGCTGTTTGCCGTCGTCAATCTGGGACGCCACCTCAAGCTCGATTCGGAAGCGGCCCTCGGCGGTACCAATGAAAAGTTCCGCTCGCGCTTCCACTATGTCGAGCGCGCGCTAGAGGCATCGGGAAGCACGCTTGAAAAAGCCACTCTGGACGAAATGGAAGCGCTCTGGCAGCAGGCCAAGGGCAAGACGTAAGCGGGCTTATGCCCTGTTTCTACGGTGCAATCGGCTTTCGATCTCTTGCCGGGCGGTTTGCGTCGCCTTGAGCGCAATGGTCGCGCTGCCATCCTCATTGTCTAACCGCGAAACGATGTCGCCGTTGCGGTAGAGCCAGTCGACGAGGCCGAACTGCGCCGGCTCGATCGTCACTGTCAGCTCTTCCAGCTCGCCCGACATCCTGGTCTCGATCAGCGCCTTCAGCGCATCGATCCCCTCGCCGGTGATGGCCGAGATGGCGATCGGCGGCGCCTTGTTGGCGTCGACGCCATCGGCAAGCAGGCGCTCCCGGTTGCCGTCGTCGAGCAGGTCGACCTTGTTCCACACCTCGATGACGCGCTTGGCATTGCCGGCATCGACGCCGAGGTCGGCCAGGATGCGTTCGACATCTTCGGCTTGCGCGGCGGTGTCCGGATCCGAAATATCACGAAGATGGATGACCAGGTCGGCCTCGACCACCTCTTCCAGCGTGGCGCGGAAGGCGGCGACCATATGCGTCGGCAGGTCGGAAATGAAGCCGACCGTATCCGACAGGATGATCGGCGTGCCGTGCGGCAGGCGCACCCGGCGCAGCGTCGGGTCGAGCGTGGCAAACAGCATGTCTTCGGCCAGCACATCTGCCCCGGTCAGCCGGTTGAACAGCGTCGACTTGCCGGCATTGGTGTAGCCGACGATCGCCACCACCGGGAACGGCACCTTCTTGCGCTTGGCGCGGTGGAGGTCGCGGGTGCGGCGCACGGTTTCCAGCTCGTGTTTGAGCTTGATGATCTTTTCCTGCAACTGCCGCCGGTCGGATTCGATCTGGGTTTCGCCGGGGCCGCCGAGGAAGCCGGCGCCGCCGCGCTGGCGTTCAAGGTGGGTCCAGCTCCGCACCAGGCGGCCCTTCTGGTAGTTGAGATGGGCAAGCTCGACCTGCAGCGTGCCTTCCTTGGTCCGCGCGCGCTCGCCGAAAATCTCCAGGATCAGCCCGGTGCGGTCGAGCACCTTGGCGTTGAATTCCTTCTCGAGATTGCGCTGCTGCACCGGCGTCAGCGGATGGTCGACGATGACCACCTCCGCGTGACCTTCTTTGACGATCTCGGCGAACTCCGCGACCTTGCCGCTGCCGAGCAAGGTTGCCGGGCGTGGATCGTTGACGGTCACAACCGCCGTGTGGATCAGATCGAGGTCGATGGCGCGGGCAAGGCCGACCGCTTCGTCGTGGCGCGCGTCGGCCGAACGCGTCAGGCGCGGACGATTTGTTTCGTCATCGTTGCGCTGGTGCCGGGTAAGCACCGGCACAATGACAACCGCCCGGGTCGGACCTTTGGCCTCCGTCCCGGGGTGATGCGCTGGTTTCCCGCGGACACTGCGGTCCGCGTCTTTCTCACGTGCCAATCAGGCGCCCTGGCTTTCCTCGCCATCGAACATCTGAACCGGCTGGCTCGGCATGATCGTGGAAATGGCATGCTTGTAGACGAGCTGGGAGTGGCCGTCACGGCGCAGCAGAACACAGAAATTGTCGAAGGAAGTGACCACGCCGGTCAGCTTGACGCCGTTGATGAGAAAGATGGTGAGTGGATTTTTGCTCTTGCGAACAGAATTCAGGAACAGGTCCTGAAGGTTTTGCGATCGTTCCGCCATTGTTCTTGTCTTTCGCCGATCCCCTTCGGTTTGCAGGCCAATGCGCCAAATTAGCGGGCACATGTCAAGCTTGCAAACACCCCCTTGCCGTCAGTAACGACAACCAGAACGAGATATATTGATGTGCAGTCCGTCTGTGCGGTTATCAGGCTGGACTTTTTTCCGCAACGTCAAAAAATGCTTGCCGCAATGAAAGTGTTACCGAACCCGGATGGCCATTGGCGACGGCGGCGCCGTCGATTGCCACCACCGGCATGGCAATTGTCGTTGCCGAACTGATGAAAGCTTCGCGCGCCGCCTTGGCCTCGGCGACCGAAAAACCCCGTTCCTCGATCTTCAAACCGAGCTTGGCCGCCACCTCGAACATGGTGGTGCGGGTGATGCCGCGCAGGATGCCGTGCTCGGCCGGGCGGGTCACCAGAACGCCGTCCCGGGTGACGATCCAGGCATTCGACGAACCGCCTTCCTTGACGTTACCGTCGGTGTCGACAAACCAGGCTTCCTGGGCGCCGGCTTCCTTGGCCTTCTGCTTGGCCAGCACATTGGGCAGCAGGCCGGTGCTCTTGATATCGACCCGGTCCCAGCGGTTTTCCGGCACGGTGATGACCTTGATCCCGGTCTCGGCCCGCTTGGCGGCCGCCGCCGGATCGGCTTTCCTCGCCGTAATGACCAGCGACGACAGCGTATCTTCCGGGAAAACGAAGTCGCGGCTGGCAACCCCGCGCGTCACCTGGACATAGACCAGGCCGTTGACGACGTAGTTCCGGCGCACGACCTCACGCAGCAGAAGCGGCAGCACGCCCTTGGTGACCGGCCAGTCGATCGAGAGTTCGGTGAGCGAACGGTTCAGCCGGGCAAGATGGCGCGGCATGTCGACGATATAGCCTTGCGCCACCTCGCAGACCTCATAGACGCCGTCGGCGAACTGATAGCCGCGATCCTCGATATGCACAGCAGCGTCGGCATGGGCGACATAGCGCCCGTTCACATAGGCAATGCGCGGCATGGGTGATCCCTCAGAAAAGTCCCGCTATTCCTAGGCGATTCCGCCGCTGCCGTAACCGGCAATTGCATGGGCCGCGGCCCGCTGGACCAACAACAATGGGGATCAGACCCCCAGCGACTTCAGCTTGCGGTGCAGCGCGGAGCGCTCCATGCCGATGAACTCGGCCGTCTTCGAGATGTTGCCGCCGAAACGGTTGATCTGGGCGATCAGATAGTCCTTCTCGAACTGTTCGCGGGCCTCGCGCAGCGGCAGCGCCATAATGTGCTGGTCCGACTGGTTGGGCGTGCGCGGCATGACATCGCCGATCTCGGACGGCAAAAGGTCGGCGGTAATCGGCGCATCGACATCGTCGCCGCGCGCCAGGATCATCAGCCGTTCGACATTGTTGCGCAGCTGGCGGACATTGCCCGGCCAGTTGTGCGCCTGCAGCACGGCCAGCGCATCGTCGCCGATGCGGCGCGGCTTGATGCCAGCCTGACGCGCAATCTGCTTCATGAAATTGTCGACGAGATAGGGGATGTCCTCGCGCCGCTCGGCCAGGCCCGGCACCATGACCGGAACCACTGCGAGGCGGTGATAGAGATCCTCGCGAAAACGGCCGTCGGCGATCATCGCTTCGAGGTTCTGCGAGGTCGAGGAAATGATGCGGACGTCGACCTTGACCCGCTTGGTGCCGCCGACCCGCTCGAACTGCTGCTCGACCAGCACGCGCAGGATCTTGTTTTGCGTCTCGCGCGGCATGTCGGCGACTTCGTCGATGTAGAGAATGCCGCGATGCGCCTCCTCCAGCGCTCCGACCTTGCGCTCGGTGCCGTTCGATTCGGTGCCGAACAGCTCGATTTCCATGCGCTCGGGCGTGATGTTGGCCGCACTCAGCGTCACAAACGGCGCGCCCTTGCGCGTCGAGAGCGTGTGGATGGCGCGGGCGGCGAGCTCCTTGCCAGATCCGGACGGGCCTATGATCATGACGCGGCTGTTGGTCGGCGCCACGCGCTCAATGGTCTGGCGCAGCTGGCTCATCGCCGACGACATGCCGATCAGGTCGAAGGTCTCGCCGCTGCGCTGCTTGAGGTCGGAGACCTCGCGCCGCAATTTCGAGGTTTCGAGCGCACGTTCGGCAATCAGGATCAGCCGGTCGGCCTTGAACGGCTTCTCGATGAAATCATAGGCGCCACGGCGGATGGCCGACACTGCCGTCTCGATATTGCCGTGGCCGGAGATCATCACCACCGGCAAGCTCGGATGCATCGTCTTGATCTCGTCGAGCAGCGCCAGCCCGTCCAGGCGCGAGCCCTGCAGCCAGATGTCGAGGAAAATCAGCCGTGGCGCACGATCAGCAATTGCCGCCAGCGCGCTGTCGGCATCGAACGCCGTGCGGGTTTCATGCCCCTCGTCGCTCAATATGCCCGCGACGAGTTCACGGATGTCTTCCTCGTCATCGACGATGAGAATATCAGACGCCATTACCGACCTTTTCAGTTTCTCTTTCGCGTTCCCTTTCACCTTGACCGCGTGGCGGCGCGGCTGCGGCAGCTGGTGGCAGGATGATCGAGATCATCGCGCCTCTCCCACCATGGAAATCCGGCGGCGCATCGTGCAGTTCGAGGCGCCCACCATGGTCTTCCACGATCTTCTTGACGATGGCGAGACCGAGCCCGGTCCCCTTCTCGCGTGTCGTCATATAGGGCTCAAGCAGCCTTTGGCGATTCTCGCGCGGCAGGCCTTTGCCATTGTCGATAACGTCGATTCGTATGGCGCCATCTTGGCGCCCGGCTTGAATCCGAATTGTGCCGTCCGAACGGTCCTTTGAATCAAGTCCGTCAATGGCCTCGGCGGCGTTCTTGATGACATTGCCAAAGGCTTGCGCCATCAGCCGGCTGTCGAAGGTACCCTTGAGCGGCTCGCTGCCGAAAACACGCTCGAAGGCAATGTCGGCACGGCTGACTTCGACCAGGAAGGAGGCCTCGCGCAGCGACTCGCGCAAGTCGATGGCCTTCATCTCGGGCTTCGGCATGCGAGCGAAAGCGGAAAATTCGTCGACCATGCGGCCGATGTCCTCGACCTGGCGGATGATGGTGTCGGTGCACTGGTCGAAAATCTCGCGGTCCTCGGTGATGACCTTGCCGAAACGGCGCTTGATGCGCTCGGCTGAGAGCTGGATCGGCGTCAGCGGGTTCTTGATCTCATGCGCGATGCGCCGCGCCACATCCGCCCAGGCCGAAGAGCGCTGCGCCTGAACAAGATCGGTGATATCATCGACCGTCACCACGTAGGACTTTTCGTCCTCGCCGTCGTCGCCGGCCTCGATGGTGATCTGCACGTTGAAGGTGCGCTCGGCCCCAGTGCGGTAGAAGGTGACCTGCTCGCGATAGACCGGCTTGCCCGATTTGCGGCCGATCTCGAAGACACGGCCGACATGCGGCAGCACGGCCGACAGGTTCTGCCCGAGCGCCGCCGTGGCCGATATGGCCAGCATCGTCTCAGCCGATTTGTTGACGATGGAGACGATGCCATAGGGATCGACGCCGATGACGCCGGCAGTGACGCCGGCCAGCACCGCTTCCGAGAAACGCCGCCGCTCGTCGATCAAATCCTTGGCCGACAGGATTTCGTTGCGCTGCGATTTCAACTCAAGCAGCATCTTGTTGAACGTATCGCCAAGTGAGGCGACGTCACCGTCGGAAGGCCGCACCGGCACGGCGACATCGAGATTGCCGGTGGCAACCTCGTCAGCCGCGCCGATGAGCTGGCGAATGGGCCGCACCAGACGGTCGGCCACCGCTATGCCGGTCCAGATGGCTGACAGGATGATGATCAGCGTCAGCGACAGATACGGAAGCGCAAACGCCACCTGCGAGGTCCGCCTGTTATCTTCCAGGCCGCGATACTCGGCGGTGTTGGACTGCACGATCTGCCGCGCCTTGATCACCTCGGGATCGACGAGGCGAATGGTGTAGAGATAGAGGCCTTCGATCTCGCGCAGTTTGACGATGGCGCCCATGATGTTGCGCGTCTTCGGCTCGATCAGCACCGGCTTGCCGTCGGCCGCACTTGCCACGGCCCCCTCCGGCGGCTCCGGCATGGCGAAATTCGTATTGGTCTTGGCGCTCATGACGAAAGAGCCATCCGGCTTGATCAGCGCCGCATGCGCCAGGGTCCTGCCCACGGCCTCCTTGTTCATCAGGTCGAGAAAGCCGGTTCGATCGAGGCCGTAAAGCGTGCGCGAGGCGTCGAGGTCGTAGGCCATCGACAGCGTCGTGCCCTGAAGATTGCGAGCATTTTCCTGCACATAGGCGTCAGCGATCGACAGCGACGAATTGACGATCGTCTTGGTGCGGATCTCGAACCAGCGGTCGAGGCCAATATCGAGCGTGATCGAGGCGATGATGGCCACCATGATGGCGGGGATGGCGGCGACCAGCGCAAACATCGCCACGATGCGCACATGCAGCCGCGACGCCGCCTTGCCGTGCCGGCGCGCCATGACGATGCGGCGCACCTCGCGGCCGACCAGGGCGATCAGCGCCAGCACGAACACGGCGTTGACCGCAATCAGCGTCAGCGTCGTGGTTGCGTCCGGTGTGATCGGCGTCGCGCCGACCAGGATCGCAAATGAGATTGCGGCTGTAACCAGCGCACCGGCGATTGCGACAACGCCGGGCAGCGCAAGCAGCCGGCGTCCATCCCTTCCGCCGGGCCTGCTGAAAAGCGGTTCGTTTGATGTCAGAGCTTGCGAAGCCATGTCGCCGTCTAAGAGCCAGTGATTGCGTCGGATGTATGCAACGCATTGTGGCGATTATGCAACAAGTGTGGCCGCGACGGAAATCTTTCGCCCACCGATCCCCTGAAAAGGGGATGACCGCACGTCACGTCGGATGGCTCGCGCTCACGACCGCGACGATTTGTAGACGTTGACGCCGAGTTCGCGAATCTTCTTGCGCAGCGTGTTGCGGTTCAAGCCCAGCAATTCGGCCGCCTTGATCTGGTTGCCGCGCGTTGCCGTCATGGAAGCCAGCACCAGCGGATATTCGACCTCGGACAGGATGCGCTGATAGAGGCCGGCCGGCGGCAATTCGCCGGCGAAAGAGGCAAAATAGCGCTGCAGGAAGTGCTCCACCGCCTGGCCGATGGAGAGATCGTCCGGGATCAGATTGCCGCCGCCGGGAACGACCGGCCTTTCGCCTGTCTTCAGCTCGGCTTCGATGATCTCGGCGGATATTTCGTCCTGCGAATAGAGCGCGGCAAGCCGGCGCACCAGGTTTTCCAGTTCGCGCACATTGCCCGGCCAGGGATAGCGCTTCATCAATTCGATGCCGCCGGTCGAAATGCGCTTGGTCTGCAGGCCCTCGCTGGCGCCGATCTTGAAGAAATGCCGCACCAGATCGGGAATGTCTTCCGACCTCTCACGCAAGCCCGGCAGCCGCAGCGGCACGACATTCAGGCGATAGAACAGATCCTCGCGGAAAAGCCCCTGGTTGATCAGCGTGCGCAGATCCTTGTTGGTGGCGGCGACGATGCGCACATCCGTCTTGATCGGCGTGCGCCCGCCAACCGTGGTGTATTCGCCCTGCTGCAGCACGCGCAGCAGCCTTGTCTGCGCCTCCATCGGCATGTCGCCGATCTCGTCGAGGAACAGCGTGCCGCCCTCGGCCTGCTCGAAACGGCCGGTGGAACGGTTCTGCGCGCCGGTGAAGGCGCCCTTCTCATGACCGAACAGTTCCGATTCAATCAAATCGCGCGGGATCGCCGCCATGTTGATGGCGACGAACGGACCGCCGCGGCGGCGGCCATATTCGTGCAGCGCGCGGGCCACCAGTTCCTTGCCGGTCCCGGATTCGCCCGAGATCATCACCGTCAGATCGGTCTGCATCATGCGCGCCAGCATGCGGTAGATGTCCTGCATGGCGGCCGAGCGGCCGACCAGCGGCATGGCGTCAGGCTGCTCTTCCGGCCGGGTGTCGATTTTCGGCCGCCTCGGCTCGGACAGCGCGCGGTTGACGATGCTGAGCAGTTCAGTCAGGTCGAACGGCTTCGGCAGATACTCGTAAGCGCCTGTTTCGGAAGCACGAATCGCGGTCATGAAGGTGTTCTGCGCGCTCATCACGATGACCGGCAGTTCGGGCCGCGCCTTCTTGATGCGCGGCAGCATGTCGAAGGCATTTTCGTCCGGCATCACCACGTCGGTGATCACCAGATCGCCCTCACCCGCCGCCACCCAGCGCCACAGCGTCGAGGCGTTGGAGGTTACGCGCACCTCATGGCCGACGCGCGACAGCGCCTGGTTGAGCACGGTGCGGATAGCCGCATCGTCGTCGGCGACGAGAATATTACCGCGAACCGTCATTTGCGGTCTCCTTCGCCTTCATCATCGGCGATGCCGATCGGTGTCTCTTTCCAGGCCGGCATCAGGATGCGGAAGGTGGTGCCGCGCGGCGTCGAATCGCATTCGATGATGCCGCCATGCTCGCCGACGATTTTCGCCACCAGCGCCAGGCCGAGCCCCGAGCCGTTCGGCTTGGTGGTGATGAACGGGTCGAACAGGATCGGCAAGATGTCTTCCGAAACACCCGACCCATTGTCACGCACGCAGAATTCCAGCGGCAGCGAGACACGGTCCTGCGTTCCCGGAACGGAGACCCGGATGCCCGGCCGGAACGCGGTCGACAGAATGATCTCACCTTGCGGATCGCCGCCGATGGCCTCGGCGGCGTTCTTGACCAGGTTCAGAAACACCTGGATCAGCTGGTCGCGGTTGGCGAAAACTGGAGGCAATGATGGATCATAGTCCTCCAATATCCTGATTCTTTTGGCAAAACCGTTCTTGGCGATCGCCTTTACATGGTCCAGCACGACATGGATGTTGACGGGATAGCGATCGATCGGCCGCTCGTCGGAAAACACCTCCATGCGGTCGACCAGGGAGACGATGCGATCGGTCTCGTCGGTGATCAGGCGGGTCAGCGCGCGATCCTCGTCGGAAGCCGACAATTCGAGAAGCTGTGCCGCGCCGCGTATGCCGGACAGCGGGTTCTTGATCTCGTGCGCCAGCATGGCGGCAAGGCCGGTGACCGAACGCGCGGCACCGCGATGCGTCATCTGCCGGTCGATCTTGTCGGCCATCGAGCGTTCCTGGAACATCACCACGACCGAGCCCGGAAATTCCGGCACCGGGGCGACATAGAGATCGACGACTTTTTCGATGCCGAGACGCGGCGACGACACGTCGACACGGTACTCGTTGACCGGTGCGCGGCGCTCGCGCACCTGGTCGACCAGCTGTAACAGCGGGCTGCCGAACGGGATCAGCTTGGAAAGCGTGTTGCGGGCAAGCATGTTGGCGCTGGAGCGGAAGAAGTCTTCCGCATCGGCATTGGCGTAGGTGATGAAGCCTTCGGGGTCGACCATGATCACCGGACGGCGGATCGTGTTCAGCACGATACTGGCGGCATCCGCCATGTCGGTGCTCGGTGCGACGGAGGCGTTCATGCAGCGCTCCGCATGGGCGTGGTCTCGCCTTCACAGGAAAACACCTCACGCAGCGCGGCGATGACGTGAGCGGGATCGAACGAGGTGAGGATGGCTTTGCGCCGTTCGTTGGAGACGTCGGCTGCATGGCGGTCGAGATACCAGCCGAGATGCTTGCGCGCCTGGCGCAGGCCGCTCTCGACGCCATAGAGCGCCAGCATGTCTTCGTAGTGGGCGGCTATGTAGTCGGCCATGGCTTTCGGGCTGTCCGGCACGCCGGAGGGCGCCTCGCCCGCAGCCGCCACGGCGATGCGGCCCGCCGTCCACGGCGCGCCGTAATGCGCCCGGCCGATCATCACCGCATCGGCGCCAGACTGTTCGAGGATTTCTGCGGCAGCCTCAGGTGAGCCGACATCGCCATTGGCAACGACCGGGATCGAAACAGCATCCTTGATGCGGGCGATCGCGCCCCAGTCGGCCTTGCCTTGATAAAACTGGCAGCGCGTGCGGCCATGCACGGTTACCATTTTGACGCCGGCCTCTTCCGCGCGCCGCGCCAGAGCCGGGGCGTTGAGGGCGTTCTCGTCCCAGCCCAGCCGCATCTTGACTGTGACCGGCACCTGGACTGCACCGACCACCGCCTCGATCAGCGACAGCGCGTGGTCGAGATCGCGCATCAGCGCCGAGCCGGCATAGCCCCCGGTCACCTTCTTGGCCGGGCAGCCCATATTGATGTCGATGATGTCGGCGCCCTCGCCGGCGGCGATGCGCGCACCCTCGGCCATATGCGAGGCCTCGCGGCCGGCAAGCTGGACCATGTGGACGGGCAACCCGGAATGACGGATGCGCAGGTCGCAGCCGGCCCTGCCCTTGGCAAGCTCGCCGCTCGCCACCATTTCCGACACGACCAGGCCTGCGCCGTGCGCATAGGCGCGTTGCCGGAACGGCTCGTCCGTTATCCCAGACATCGGCGCGAGGAAGACGCGATTGCGTATCTTCACGCCGCCGACATCGAGCGGCAAAGCCAATTTTGTCACTTCAGGCATGCACAAAAACCAAGCATATCGGATTGCTGCACATTCTCTAGCCATAAGAAAGGCATTGTGCAACGCGCAATGACGTCACAATGCGGCGCATTTGGGAAAATGCTGGCCTTAGCCATGAGCCGCGACTAAGCCTCTCGGCATGACAGAAGCAAGCGAAAAACTGGTCGGGCCAACGACCGACAAGGTCGGCGTGGTCATCGTCGCCGCCGGCCGCGGCGCGCGCGCCGGACAGGCCGACGGGCCGAAACAATATCAGCGCATCGGCGGCCGCGCCGTCATCGCCCGCACGCTGGAGACGTTCCTGGCACACCCTGAGATTGGCCCCGTCGTCGTCGCCATCCACGCCGATGACCGTGCGCTTTTCGACAAGGCAGCCGGCGCCAATGCCGAACGGGTCACCACCGTAGTCGGCGGCGAGTCGCGCCAAGCTTCGGTCCGGCTGGGACTGCTCGAACTAAGGGACCAAGCGCCGGGCCGTGTCCTCGTGCACGATGCGGTGCGGCCATTTGTCGACGCGGCCCTGATCGACCGCACCATCGCGGCCATTGGCGAGCGCCAGGGCGCGCTGCCGGCGCTCCCCGTCGCCGACACGCTGAAGCGCGAATCGGCCAGCGGAATGATCGAGGAGACGGTGCCGAGGGCCGGCCTTCATTCCGCGCAGACACCGCAAGGCTTTCCGTTCTGGCCGCTGCTCGCCGCACACGAAAAGGCCCATCACCTCGGCAAGACGGATTTCACCGACGATGCCGCAATCGCCGAATGGGCGCACATTCCGGTCAAAATCGTCCAGGGGTCGCCGGACAATGTCAAACTCACCTGGGCAAAGGATATTGCGATGGCGGATCAGCGGCTTACCGGCGAGCGTTTTCCCGACATCCGCACCGGCAATGGCTATGACGTGCATGCCTTCGAGCCCGGCGATCATGTCACCTTGTGCGGCGTCGCCATTCCGCATGGCAAAAAGCTGTCGGGACATTCGGATGCCGATGTCGGCCTGCATGCCCTGACCGACGCGCTGCTTGCCACCTGCGGCGCCGGCGACATCGGCACGCATTTCCCGCCCTCCGATCCACAATGGAAGGGCGCGGCTTCAAAGATCTTCGTCGAACATGCGGCAAAGCTGGTGCGCGAACGCGGCGGGCGCATCGCCAATGCCGACATCACGCTGATCTGCGAGGCACCGCGCGTCGGCCCGCATCGCGAGGCTATGACTAAGGCCTTGTCGGCAATGCTGGGCATTTCCGGCGATCGCATCTCGATCAAGGCGACCACCAACGAAAAACTCGGCTTTGTCGGCCGCGAGGAAGGCATCGCCGCCATCGCCACCGCCAGCGTCGTCTTTCCCGGGGACGTCCCGGCATGAGCAACACCGACCTCGCTAACGCTCTGCTCCAGGCCTGCCAGCAGCGCGGCATTATGCTGGCGACCGCCGAAAGCTGCACCGGCGGCATGATCATTGCCGCACTCACCGACATTGCCGGCTCGTCCGCCGTCGTCGATCGCGGCCTCATCACCTATTCCAACGAAGCCAAGATGGAGATGCTCGGCGTCTCGGCCGCCACGCTCGATGCGCATGGCGCCGTCTCGCGCGAAACGGTTCTGGAGATGGCTGCCGGCGCATTGGCCCGCTCGCGCGCCGGCCTGGCGCTTGCCGTCACCGGCATTGCCGGTCCGGGCGGCGGTTCGTCGGAAAAGCCGGTCGGCCTGGTCTGGTTCGGGGTGGCGCTGCGGGGTGGGCCTGTGGCCGCCGAGCTCAATCTGTTTGCCGACAATGGCCGCGACTTCATCCGCAGCGAAACGGTCAAGCATGCGCTTGAGATCGGCCTACGGGCGCTCGGCGACACTCACGAAATGGGCGTCGTTCCGTAGATCACATCGGCGCGCTTTTCGAAGGCTTCGGAAAACATGCGGAAGGCGCGGTCGAACATGGTGCCCATCAGTGCGCCGAGAATGCGGCTCTTGAACTCATAGTCGATGAAGAAGCGGACGCTGCAGCCACCGCCATCGGCCGCCTCGAATCGCCAGATGTTGCTCAGATATTTGAACGGCCCATCGATGTATTTGACGTCGATTGTGTTCTCGTCCGGCTTCAACAGCACCTGCGTCGTAAAAGTCTCGCGGATCGCCTTGTAGCCGATGCTCATATCAGCGACGAGAATGGTGCGGCCATCGCGCTCCTTGCGCGAGCGCACCGTCAGCGCCTCGCAAAGCGGAAGGAATTGCGGATAGGTCTCGATATCGGCGACCAGCGCAAACATCTGCTCCGGCGTGTGGGCAACGCGGCGGGTGGCTTCGAATTTCGGCATTAATGCATGTCGCTCAAAAGTGGCCCCGGTTTTGAGACAACGACATGCATCACTTAAAGCAGGGCGTTGGCTGCTTTTTTGAGCTGCGCCTCGCGCGCCGCCCGCAGCCTGGCGAAATCGTCGCCGGCGTGATGCGAGGAGCGCGTCAGCGGGCTCGACGCCACCAGCAGGAAACCCTTGGTCTTGCCGATCGTGGCGAAGGAGTTGAACTCCTCCGGCGTGACGAAGCGGATCACCGGATGGTGCTTCTTCGACGGCTGCAGATACTGGCCGATGGTCATGAAGTCGACATTGGCCGAACGCAGATCGTCCATCAGTTGCAGGATCTCGTTCCGCTCCTCGCCGAGGCCGACCATGATGCCAGACTTGGTGAAGATCGACGGATCAAGCTCCTTGACCCGCTGCAAAAGCCGGATCGAGTGGAAATAGCGCGCGCCCGGACGCACCGTCAGATAGTTCGACGGCACGGTTTCGAGATTGTGGTTGAAGACGTCGGGCTTCGCAGCCACCACGATCTCCAGCGCGCCTTCTTTGCGCAGGAAATCGGGCGTCAGGATTTCGATCGTGGTCAAGGGCGTCGCCGCCCGGATGGCGCGGATGACGTCGGCGAAATGCTGCGCGCCGCCATCGGCAAGATCGTCGCGGTCGACCGAGGTGATGACGACATGGGTCAGCCCCATCTGCTTGACGGCGTGCGCAACGCGCGCCGGCTCATCGGCATCGAGTGCTGTCGGGATGCCGGTGGCGACATTGCAAAAGGCACAGGCGCGTGTGCAGATCTCGCCCATGATCATGAAAGTGGCGTGCTTCTTTTCCCAGCATTCGCCGATATTGGGGCAGCCGGCCTCTTCGCACACCGTGACTAGCTTGTGCGACTTCACGATCTCGCGCGTTTCGGCATAGCCCTTGGACACCGGCGCCTTGACGCGGATCCAGTCTGGCTTGCGCAGCACCTCCTGGTCGGGCTTGTGCGCCTTTTCGGGGTGCCGCAGGCGCGGCGCATTGGCGATCGTGTCGAGGACAGTGACCATCTCAAACCTGACTTTGTTGGCGTCCGCCCGTCGGCGTTCGCCTTTAAAACGTCATCTAAGACTTTTCGGGGCAAAGAAAAAGGCCGCGGCAGCGCATGCCGCCACAGCCTTTTTCGCATAGCGGGGCTCTAGCGGCGAATGAGCCGCCCGGCGAAGATGAGCAGACAGGCGCCGATGAAGCCGGTGATCAGGTAGGCGAGCCAGCCGACGCCGAAGGGCTCGATGTTGAGGGCTCTGAGAATTGCGTTCAGCACCACCGCGCCGACAATGCCCATAATGATGTTCATCAAGATGCCGGTGTTGCTCTTCATGACCATCTCGGCCAGCCATCCGGCCAAGCCGCCGATGATGATGGCTGCAATCCAGCCCACGCCATTCACGTCCATATGCCAACTCCTCCAGTGTCAGGTGAAAATGCACCCGGAAACGAACTGCCTTGCCGTAAGGTTCCTCCGGCGCATGCGTCTGAGTCTCGCGGCACCAATTTATCATGCGTTGAGCGCGCGCCCATAGGCGTCGAGCACGCTTTCCTTCATCATCTCCGACAGCGTCGGATGCGGGAAGATGGTGTGCATCAGCTCTTCCTCGGTGGTCTCGAGGTTCATCGCCACGACAAAGCCCTGGATCAGTTCGGTCACCTCGGCACCGACCATATGGGCGCCGAGCAACTGTCCGGTCTTCTTGTCGAAGATGGTCTTGATGAAACCCTGGTCCTCGCCAAGCGCGATCGCCTTGCCGTTGGCGCCGAACTGGAAGCGGCCAACGCGGATGTCCTTGCCCTCGGCTTTCGCCTTGGCTTCGGTCAGCCCGACCGAAGCGACCTGCGGGTTGCAGTAGGTGCAGCCCGGAATCTTCAGCTTGTCGGTCGCATGCACGCCGGGGAAATTGGCGATCTTCTCGATGCACACCACGCCTTCATGCTCGGCCTTATGGGCAAGCATCGGTGGCCCCGCGACATCGCCAATGGCGTAGATGCCGGGCACATTGGTCTTGCCGTAGCCGTCGACGACGACGCAGCCACGATCCGTCTTCACGCCGAGCGTCTCAAGGCCGAGATTCTCGATGTTGCCCTGCACGCCGACGGCCGAGATCATGCGGTCGGCAGTTATCTTCTCGACCTTGCCGTCCTTCATCTCGATATGCGCGGTGACGGAGTTGGCACCCTTCTCGACCTTGGTCACCTTGGCCTCGAGGATGATCTTCATGCCTTGCTTCTCGAACTGCTTCTGCGCGAATTTCGAGACCTCGGCATCCTCGACCGGCATCACCGCCGACAGCAGTTCGACCACGGTCACTTCGGCGCCCATGGTGCGGTAGAAGGAGGCGAACTCGATGCCGATGGCGCCGGAGCCCATCACCAGCAAGGATTTCGGCATCTCCTTCGGCACCATCGCCTCGAAATAAGTCCAGATCAGCTTGCCGTCCGGTTCGATGCCGGGCAGCGCGCGCGGCCGGGCGCCGGTGGCGAGAATGATGTGCTTGGCGGTGTAGGCGCCCTCGCCCTTGACGCCATTCGGCACTGGCGGCTGCGGCTCCATCGGCTTCTTGGCGGTCTTGGAGACAACGATCTCACCGGGCTTGGAGAGCTTGGCCTCGCCCCAGATGACGTCGACCTTGTTCTTCTTCATCAGGAAGGCAACACCGCCATTCAGCCGCAGCGAAACCTTGCGCGAGCGGTCGACCACGGCAGCCGTATCGGCGCTGACCTTACCGCCTTCGAGCTTGAGCCCGTAGTCCTTGAGATGATCGGAATAATGCATGATCTCGGCCGAGCGCAGCAGCGCCTTGGTCGGGATGCAGCCCCAGTTGAGGCAGATGCCGCCGAGATGCTCGCGCTCGACAATCGCCGTCTTGAAGCCGAGCTGGGCAGAACGCACCGCCGTGACATAGCCGCCCGGGCCGGAGCCGATGATGATGACGTCGTAGGATTCTGCCACGGGGTTTCTCCCTGGTTGTCTTTGTCTAGAGTTCCAGCATCACGCGCACCAGCGGCGCCAATGCCTCACCTATATTGCGCGTGTTTTCCGCATCGAGATGGACACCGTCGAGCGGTGTGGTCGTGGCCACCGTGCCGGCATCGAAAAAGCCGCAGCCTGCTTCGTCGGCAAGGATCGAATATTGCGGCGCCAGCCGCTTCGAGGCCTCGTCGCCGCCGGCAAACATTTCCTTGAATTCGGCATTGTCCGTGCGGCTGACCGCGGGCGGCGCCACGATCAGGATCTGCGGCGCTGCCCAGTCGAACGGGTAGTCATGGCCGCGCACGATGTCGATCAGCCGCTGCATGCCTTGCTTGGCGGCGACCGGATTGCCGTGGATCCACGGCTTCATGTCGTTGGCGCCGAGCATGATGACGATCAGGTCGATTGGCGCATGGGTGGTCAGGATTGTCGGCAAAAGCCTGGCGCCATTGCGGTCGGCGCCGGCCAGATGATCGTCGAAGGCCGTGGTGCGGCCGTTCAGGCCTTCGGCAATGACCTCGATGCCGTCGTCGTCCAGCGCCGCCTTGAGCACGCTCGGCCAGCGGTCTGCCAGAGCGTGGCGCCCGAGGCTCGCCGCGTCATAGCCCCAGGTCAGGGAATCGCCATAGCAGAGAATTGTCTTCACGCGCTTGCCTCGCCTCTGCCAAAGTCCGCCTGCCCGCGCATGACCCGCCAGCGTACGAACAGCCAATGCACCGCAATCGTAACCAGGCTCGGCAGAACCAAACCCGCGATGATTGGCAGGTTCCCTCCCCAATCGCGTCCCTCGGGCGGTTGGGAAAAAGTCCAGCCGATCAAGCCGAAACCGATCAGCACGAACAACACGAATGTACCGATCCCCACCCAATTGATGGCCTTGAGGGGATTGGGGAAAAACTGTGCAATGAAAAACAACATCGTCACGACAGTGGTGACCAACCCGCACGCGATGAACACGAGAATGTATTCCTCGTGCGCATCTGCGTTTATCGCCAGCCCCACTGCAACGATGGCGCCAAAAAGCAAAGACAGGAAGAAGGCCATGAAGGAGGTGAAGAATGTCCGCACCGCCTTGTCCTTCCCTAGACCAGCATGCCCATCGGGTTTTCGATCATGCGCTTGAAAGCGACCAGAAGTTCGGCGCCGAGCGCACCGTCGACGGCGCGGTGATCGGTCGACAGCGTCACCGACATGACGTTGGCGATCTTGATCTCGCCGTTCTTGACCACGGGGCGCTGCTCGCCGGCACCAACCGCCAAGATCGTCGCATGCGGCGGGTTGATGACGGCGGCAAAGTCCTTGATGCCGAACATGCCGAGATTGGAGACCGCCGTGGTGCCGCCCTGATATTCCTCCGGCTTCAGCTTGCGGCTGCGCGCGCGGCTCGCCAGATCCTTCATCTCGTTGGAGATGGTGGACAGCGTCTTTTCGTCGGCATGGCGGATGATCGGCGTGATCAGGCCGCCGGGGATCGACACGGCAACGCCGACATCGGCATGCTTGTGCTTGACCATGGCGGTGTCGGTCCACGACGCGTTCGCATCCGGCACCGCCATCAGCGCCAGCGCCATCGCCTTGATCACCATGTCATTGACCGACAGCTTGTAGGCAGGCGCCTCGCCCTTGTCGGTCTTCTTCGTCGGAGCGGCGGCATTCAACTGCGTGCGCAGTGCAAGCAGCGCGTCGAGCTCGCAATCGAGCGTCAGGTAGAAGTGCGGGATGGTGGTCTTGGCCTCGACAAGCCGCCGCGCGATGGTCTTGCGCATATTGTCGTGCGGGACGAGCTCGTAGGAGCCTTCGGCAAACAGCTTCAGCACCTGCTCGTCCGACATTGCCTTGGGTGCCGCAGCCGGCGCAGGCGCCGGAGCGCCGGCAGGTGCGGCCTTCGCGGCAGGAGCCGCCTTGGCGCCACCACCGGCAATCGCCGCCTCGACATCGGCCTTGACGACACGGCCGTGCGGGCCGGTGCCGGTCACGGCGGACACATCGACGCCGGCATCCTTGGCGATGCGACGAGCCAGCGGCGAGGCAAAGGTGCGCTCGCCCGCGGCGTGGCCGTTAGCAACTGGAGCGGCTTCCACCTTGGCCGGCGCAGGCGCTGCGGCAGCGGCTTCTGCCTTCGGCGCTTCAGCCTTGGGAGCCTCAGCTTTCGGGGCCTCGGCCTTGGTCGCGGCATCGCCACCGCCCTTTGCCGCGGCACCGGCATCCTCGCCTTCGCCGGCCAGAATGGCGATCAGCGCATTGACCTTGACGCCTTCGGTGCCGGCCGGAACCACCAGCTTGGCAACCGTGCCTTCATCGACCGCTTCGACTTCCATCGTCGCCTTGTCGGTCTCGATCTCGGCGATCACGTCGCCCGGCGAAACCTTGTCGCCCTCTTTCACGAGCCACTTGGAAAGATTGCCCTCTTCCATCGTGGGCGAGAGTGCCGGCATGGTGATGTTGATTGGCATCTGTTTGTCCTCCCGCCGGGCTCAGCGATACGTCACAGCTTTGACCGCCTCGATGACTTCCCCGACATTGGGCAGGGCCAGCTTTTCGAGGTTGGCCGCATAGGGCATCGGAACGTCCTTGCCGGCAATGGTGATGACCGGCGCGTCGAGGAAATCGAAGGCGCGCTGCGACACCTGGTTGGCGATATGGTCGCCGACCGAGCTTTGCGGGAAACCCTCCTCCACCACGATCAGGCGATTGGTCTTCTTGACCGAGGCAATGACGGTGTCGAGGTCGAGCGGACGGATGGTCCTGAGATCGATGATCTCGGCATCGATGCCCATACCGCGCAGCTCCGCTTCGGCCTTGATCGCGTAGGTCATACCGATGCCGAACGACACGATGGTGACGTCCTTGCCCTGCTTGTGGATGCGCGCCTTGCCGATCGGCAGCACGAAATCATCGAGCTTCGGCACATCGAAGGACTGGCCGTAGAGGATTTCGTTCTCGAGGAAGATCACCGGGTTCGGATCGCGGATCGCCGCCTTGAGCAGGCCCTTGGCGTCGGCAGCCGTGTAGGGCATCACCACCTTCAGGCCGGGGATGTGGCTGTACCAGGCGGCGTAGCACTGCGAATGCTGGGCGCCGACGCGGGCCGCGGCACCATTAGGCCCACGGAACACGATCGGCGCACCCATCTGGCCACCCGACATATAGAGCGTCTTGGCGGCGGAGTTGATGATCTGGTCGATCGCCTGCATGGCGAAGTTGAAAGTCATGAACTCGACGATCGGCCTCAGGCCCGCCATGGCAGCGCCGACGCCGACGCCGGCAAAGCCGTGTTCGGTGATCGGCGTGTCGACAACGCGACGAGGGCCGAATTCCTGCAGCAGCCCTTGTGTGATCTTGTAGGCGCCCTGGTACTCAGCGACCTCCTCGCCCATGACGAAGACATCGCCGTCGCGGCGCATCTCTTCCGCCATGGCGTCGCGCAGCGCTTCGCGCACCGTGGTCGAAACCATCTCGGTGCCGGCCGGAACGTCGGGATCGGCGGCAACTTCTGTTTTCGGCGCGGCAGCAACAGGAGCCGGCTTGGCGGCTGGAGCGGCCTCTTCGGCCGCAGCCGGAGCTTCCGCCTTTGCCGGCGCTTCGGCCTTGGCGGGCGCGGCAGCCTTGCCGGCATCGGCAGCGCTTTCGCCGTCCTGCAGCAAAATGGCGATCACCGCGTTGACCTTGACGCCTTCGGTGCCGGCGGGAACCACGATCTTGCCGATCGTGCCTTCGTCAACGGCTTCGACTTCCATCGTCGCCTTGTCGGTCTCGATCTCGGCGATGACGTCACCGGCGACGACCTTGTCGCCCTCGTTCTTCAACCACTTGGAAAGATTGCCCTCTTCCATGGTCGGCGAGAGAGCGGGCATGAGAATTTCGATCGGCATGTCCTTGCTCTCCCGTTACAATACGATGTCGGTCCAGAGCTCGGACGGATCCGGCTCGGCGTCGTGCTGGGCGAATTCGGCGGCGTCGGCGACGATGTCGCGGACCTCCTTGTCGATAGTCTTGAGCTCGTCCTCATCGGCCCACTTTTTGCCGATCAGCCGCGCC
The DNA here is from genome assembly GCF_056403715.1 of Mesorhizobium sp. P2_F5. Lineage (NCBI taxonomy): Bacteria > Pseudomonadati > Pseudomonadota > Alphaproteobacteria > Hyphomicrobiales > Phyllobacteriaceae > Mesorhizobium > Mesorhizobium sp. P2_F5. The sequence continues at coordinate 177,122 of NZ_JBFUEY010000020.1, forward strand.
TTGACCTGTTCGATCGGGTCGTGGTCCGAGCGCATCTTCTGCACTTCTTCCTTGGAGCGGTATTTCGCCGGATCGGACATCGAGTGACCGCGATAGCGATAGGTCTGCATTTCGAGGATAATCGGCCCATTGCCGGCACGGCACCATTCGGTCGCCTGATCGCCGGCGGACTTGACCGCACGCACGTCCATGCCGTCGACCTGGATGCCGGGAATCTTGAACGACGCGCCGCGGTGCGAAAAATTGGTTTCGGCCGACGAGCGCGACACCGAAGTGCCCATGGCGTAGCGGTTGTTCTCGATGATGTAGATCACCGGCAGCTTCCACAGCGAGGCCATGTTGAAGCTTTCATAGACCTGGCCCTGATTGGCCGCGCCGTCACCGAAATAGGTCAGCGACACATTGTTGTTGTCGCGGTAGCGGTTGGCGAAGGCGAGGCCGGTGCCGAGCGACACCTGCGCGCCGACAATGCCGTGGCCGCCGTAAAAATGCTTCTCCTTGGAGAACATGTGCATGGAGCCGCCCTTGCCCCGGGACAAGCCGCCGCGGCGTCCGGTCAGCTCGGCCATGACGCCGCGCGGGGAAAGCTCCATCGCCAGCATATGGCCGTGATCGCGATAGGCAGTGATCATCTGGTCGCCCTGGATCAGCGCCATCTTCATGCCGGTGACGACCGCTTCCTGGCCGATATAGAGATGGCAGAAGCCGCCGATGAAGCCCATGCCGTAGAGCTGGCCGGCCTTTTCCTCGAAGCGGCGGATGAGCAGCATGTGCCGGTAGGCGGCAAGCTCCTCGTCCTTGGTGAAGTCGGCTGGCTTGGGGGCGGAAAGCCCCGTCGATTTGGCGGATGTCGATTTGACGGATTTGGCAGGCGCTTTTTTGGCGGCGGTGGCCATGCATCACTCCCTGTTGGCGTCTCTTTGCGGACACTAAAGCAAATCAAGTCTGCTCTGGGGAGGATCAGCTCCTCCCCACCGATTTAAAAGAAGCTAACATGCGAGACTGCGTTTCGCCATGCAGAAAAATGCATGGCTGGCATGCGTCTAAACGTTTAGAATCATTGGGGATAACAGCGATTAACTGAAATTCAGTTATTTCGAATTCGCCGGCAGCATGATGGTGATTTCATCAGCCTGGGACAGATTGAGCGCTCTGCGCGCCTGCTCGTCAAGCATATCCTTTTCAAGCGTGCCCTCATGCATGAGCTGGACACGACGCTCCAGATCGACCCGGCGCGCCTTGATGGCATCGTACTTGGCCTGCAGTTCGACGGTCTGTGCTTCGAGCTGGTATTTGGAATAGATGCCGAATTCGCCATGATAGGCATGGAAGCCGAAATAGGCGAGGAACGCCACGCAAAGCGACGGGATGATCAGCCTGCCGGTGTTTCTCTGCTTGTGCTGGCGTGTCCACATGGTCGCAATCCAACTTTTGTTGGAGCATGATCTTTTCCGAAAACCGGTTCCCACTTTTCGGGATCATGCTCTGACCTCTCTATCTCGCCCGATTGTGCTTAATGGACGGTTACGGACAGGCGCATTAGCCAGCAGCCACAACGAAAAAGGGCGGGAAGATCCCGCCCTTCGTCGTTTCGCCAGTTCGGCTTGAACTTAAGCTTTCACCACCGACTTGCCGGCATAGCGCGCCTGCTTGCCGAGCTCTTCCTCGATGCGGATAAGCTGGTTGTATTTGGCCATGCGGTCGGAGCGCGACAGCGAGCCGGTCTTGATCTGCCCGCAATTGGTGGCAACCGCCAGATCGGCGATGGTCGAATCCTCGGTTTCGCCCGAACGGTGCGACATGACGGCGGTGTAGCCAGCCTTGTGTGCGGTCTCGACGGCGTCAAGCGTCTCGGTCAACGAGCCGATCTGGTTGACCTTGACCAGGATCGAGTTGGCGACGCCCATGCGGATGCCGTCGCGCAGCCGCGCCGTGTTGGTGACGAACAGATCGTCGCCGACCAGCTGGGTCTTCTTGCCGATGAGGTCGGTCAAATACTTCCAGCCTTCCCAGTCGTCCTCGGCCAGGCCGTCCTCGATGGAGATGATCGGATAGTCGGCGGCAAGCTTGGCCAGGTATTTGGCCTGCGCCTTGGGATCGCGGGTCTTCTTCTCGCCTTCATAGACGTAATTGCCGTCCTTGAAGAATTCGGTCGCCGCGCAATCGAGGCCGAGCGCGATCTCTTCGCCCGGCTTGAAGCCGGCCTTTTCGATCGATTCCATGATGAAGTCGAGCGCCACCGGCGCGCTTTTCAGGTTCGGGGCAAAACCGCCCTCGTCACCGACATTGGTGTTGTGGCCGGCATCCTTGAGCTTCTTGCGCAGCGTGTGGAATATTTCCGAACCCCAGCGCACGCCTTCGCGCAGCGTCGGCGCACCGACCGGCAGGATCATGAATTCCTGGAAGTCGATCGGATTGTCGGCATGAGCGCCGCCATTGATGATGTTCATCATCGGCACCGGCAGGAGATGCGCCTTGGTGCCGCCGACATAGCGGTAGAGCGGCAGACCGGCGGCTTCCGCCGCTGCCTTGGCAACAGCCAGCGACACGCCGAGGATGGCGTTGGCGCCGAGCCGGCTCTTGTTGGGCGTGCCGTCGAGCTCGATCATGGTCTGGTCGATATGGATCTGGTTTTCGGCTTCCATGCCGCCGATCGCCTCGAACAGCTCGCCATTGACGGCTTCGACGGCCCTGAGCACACCCTTGCCGAGATAGCGGGCGCCGCCATCGCGCAGTTCGACCGCTTCATGGGCGCCGGTCGAGGCGCCGGACGGCACCGCGGCGCGGCCCATCGAGCCGTCTTCGAGAACGACATCGACCTCGACGGTCGGATTTCCACGGCTATCCAGGATTTCACGCCCGATAATGTCGATGATGGCGGTCATTGCGATGTCCCCGATTGATCGATTAAGCGTCGCGCCCCTCTTAGCCAAAGTGCCGCAAAAGGCAATTGGGGCGCTTGCAAATAGTGCCGCGTCAGCGATTCACGAAGCGCAAATTTCTGTCATCATAATTCATGCATGGCGTGGCCGTTTCTGGTTTATGGTTGCGGCTGCGCGGGGCGAAACAGGAGGAGTTTCGCCATGTCAGAGTTAAGCGGTATCGTGAGTTTGTTCCTGATCGCGGCGGCGTTCCTGACGTCATGCGACACCCAGCAGCCGCCAAAGGCGGCAACGCAGTTGTCGACGCTTTACGCCGCAGAATAGGAACCGTCGTATTGCAGTGAAAAGGCCCCCGGTTCGGGGGCCTTTTCACGTCAGGCGTCAGTTCAGCAGGTCAATGCCAGTAAGGCGTGACCTTATAGTAGTCATAGGACGCGTCTCGCGCGGTCTCGCCATCAGCGCCGGCCAGTTCGTTGATCGAATAGGCGGGCGCGGCTTTCAGCTGATCCTTGGAGAACGGCACGACATAGCCGCCTCTGTCCTCGTCATAGTCCAGGCTCGCCCACGGAATGGCGTGATACTTCTCGCCAATGCCGAGAAAACCGCCAAAGCCAATCACAGCGAACATGATGCCGTTCGACGTCTTGTCGAGCATAATGTCCTGGATGCTGCCGATGCTCTTGCCTTCGGTGTTGTAGACCGACGTGCCGATGACGCGCGAAGCGGCGATGGCTTCGGTGTGGCCTGTCTGGGTGGTCATGTCTGATGCTCCTCATTGTCGTTGATCGTACTTTGACAATGAGGGGCACGGGCTAAAGTTCCCGACTTTTTCAGAGCATAATCCCGAAAAGTGGGAACCGGTTTTCTCGGACAAACGGGAACCGTTTTGTCCGGAGATCATGCTCCAACAAGGAGTTGCCAGGCGCTCACTCCGCGAGGATGAAAGTCACTTTCATGTTGACGCGATAGGCCGCGATCTTGCCGTCCTCGACGACGATCTTCTGGTCCTGGATCCAGGCGCCTTCGACGTTCTTCAGGGTCTTTGAGGCGCGCCCAATTCCCTTCTCGATGGCGTCCTGAAAGCTCTTCTTCGACGACGATGTGATTTCGGTGACGCGGGCAACAGACATGGCTTCCTCCTGCCAAGACGCTCATTTGCGAGAAGAAGCCTACAGCCGGCTTATGCCTTCCACAAGCGTCGGCGCCCAAGGGGCATTGTCACGCCACCGCCCGGCATGGCATTGAAAGAACGTCCGGTCTTTGGTGAGGCGGCAATGGCTCGAAGGCGCAGTCAGCAGCCAGCAGCGGCGCAGCCGCCGGAACCCGTGGTCGACGCCAATGCGGCCAATGCGTCCAGCGGCTATTTCTTTGCCGGCGCCATGCTGCTGATCGCGGTCCTGATCCCCTGGTATTTCGAACTGCCGCTCAGTTTCAATGTCACCGACCGCGAATTCAATCCGCTCGTCTTCGTCCCGGTCGTGTTCGCGGTCATTGGCCTCTATTCGTTGCCGAAGGCGATCCGCGACACGCTGCGCGTGCGCAAGTTCGGCGCAACGACGCTAGAGGCTGGTCCGGCAAAACCCGGCGGACGCTTCCAGGGTCTGCTGCGGTCGAGCCGCGATCTGGCCCCTTCGGGCGACTACATCGTCAAATTGCGATGCATCCGCACTTACCGCGTCGGCGGACCGACAGTGAATACAAGCGCCGGGGACAAATCGACCTACAAGGAAGAACTCAAATTCGAGGAAAAGCTCGTCGTCCCGCGCGGTTCGGTGCAGTCGAACGTGGGCATCCCTTTCGCCTTCGCAATTCCGGCCGATGCGCCGCCATCGAACGGACCGCCGGTTTACGAGCGCCAGCACGGCAACGTGCGCTGGATACTGACCGTCACGGCGCCGATGCCGGGCGTCGACTACTACGCGGTCTTCGCGATCGACATGAGGCGATAAGGCCAGAACAACTGATGTCCCGGGCGCTGGCGGATCGCGCCCGTCGGGGGGCCGCTTTAGCGACCCTTGGCGATGCGGTCGAACGCCATCAGCTTTTCCAACAAGGCCGGCATGTCCTTCAGCGGCAGCATGTTGGGGCCGTCGGAAGAGGTCGAATTGTCCGGATCCTGGTGGGTCTCGATGAAGACACCGGCGACGCCGACGGCAACGGCAGCGCGCGCCAGCGTCTCGACAAAGCGGCGCTCGCCGCCGGAAGAACCGCCCTGCCCGCCCGGCTGCTGCACCGAATGGGTGGCATCGAAAATCACCGGCGCGCCGATCTCGGCCATCACGGGCAGAGCGCGCATATCCGACACCAGCGTGTTGTAGCCGAAGGAAGCGCCGCGCTCGGTGGTCAGCACGTTGGCGTTGCCCGACCCGGTGATCTTGGCCACCACGTTCTTCATGTCCCAGGGCGCGAGGAACTGCCCCTTCTTGACGTTGATCACCTTGCCTGTCTTGGCGGCCGCGACCAGCATGTCGGTCTGGCGCGACAGGAAGGCCGGAATCTGAAGCACATCGACATGCGGCGCGACGATCGCGCACTGCTCCTCGGTGTGAACGTCGGTCAAAATGGGAAGCGAAAATTCCTTGCGCAACTCGTCGAAGACCGGAAGTGCCGCATCCATCCCGGCGCCGCGCGTCGCCGACAGCGAGGTACGGTTCGCCTTATCGTAACTGGTCTTGTAGACGAGGCCGATGCCGAGCCTGCCGGTCAATTCCTTCAGCGCGCCGGCCATGTCGAACGCGTGCTGGCGCGATTCGAACTGGCACGGGCCGGCGATCAGTGCCAAGGCTGCGTTGTTGTCGAAGACGACGTTGCCGACGGTTACCGCCGAATTGGGCGCCAAAGGCTTGCTCATGGAATCTCCCGGAAGATGAAAGCCGCGCCCTGTCCGGATGCCGGCTGCACGACAATTTCGTTGCCCGCTATATCGTGCGGGATGCCGTTATCTGCAAGCAGCGTAGCGGCGGCATCGGCACTGCGGACCGAAAAGACGATCGCAGCGAAGCGAAGCACTGTCGGCGCGCCGGCGGCAAAGCCGAAGCGCGCGATGAAAGCCGCGGGCTCGAGCACGGTTATGGCGGCATTGGGCAGGTCGAAGACCGCGCCGCCCTCCTGCTCCATGCCTGCCACCGTCGAGATCAGGCGGCCCTGTTCGGACGGCTCGTCGCTGACCGCAACGATTTCGGCAATGCCGGTCACGCCATTGGTATGGGCCTGCAGCGCCCTGCGATCGATATCAGGCGCATTGATCCGCTCGACGGCAAACAGAAAAGCGTCCGTCGATCCGACGCTGGAAGCGAATGCTAGTTTGAACGACGCCATGTCGCTCTTCCCGGCAGCGTCGGTGAAGGCGCGCGAAAAGCTCAATACGTCGCCCGCCGACAGGCCGGCTTTTACAAAGCGCGCATGATCCGCGTCGGCATTGCCGGTGCCCAGCGCCACCGCGGAAAAGCCCTCATCGCCCAGGCTTGCGCGATAGAGGCGATCGCGCGCGACAAAGACATTGCCGCCGGCAATCGCTTCCTTCGCTGCTTGCTTGTCGCCGACCGCGAGCGGTTCGAGATAGGTGCCGTCGGCGAAGAAGACACAGCAATTTTCGGTGCCGAAGGGATGAATGCCGGTCGGCGCGACGACGAAGCCAAGCGATGTCAGCCGCGCCCGCGCCACGGCGAGGCTCGCCGTGGGCAGCACCAGATGGTCGAGCGGATGGGTTGTGCTGGTCATGCCGGCGCGGTGTGCATCATTCCGGATATCGGTTCAAGCGTTTCCGCCGATGGCGCCCAGATCGCGCCGCCGCGCGCCTATAATGCAGCATACCATCCCGTCGCCGTTTCCTGCAATTTTCTCCAATCGGGAGCCAATCTGACGCAACGGTATCCCCCGCGTGCTTGATCTTGCGCCGCGTACCGGTTTGACGGCCTACGAATTCCGCCTGTGAAAACCTGGCGAGGTTTCTTCCCTGCCTGATCAGGCCATTGCCACGACATCGGCCGAATACCGCAATTCGCGCAATGGTTTGACCCGGCTGGTCGTCTCCGCATAGAGCGGATGCGCCTTGTAGGCGGCCAACGCCGCATCGTCTTCGAACTCGGCATAGACGACCACGTCGATCGCGTCCGACAGCGGATCGACCTTGGTGTTGAGCGTCACTTCGAAGAGGCTTGAATGCGGGATCTTGCCCAAGGTGAGCAAGCCGGTGCGCACGGCCTCGACATCGTCCTTGCGCCTGGCGCTGAAGAAAACGATATGCCGGATCACGCCTGCCTCCAAATTCGATTTGCCGGCATGTTTTGTGTGAGCGGAACCGTCGCGTCAACCGGCACGATGTCGCGCCCGGCAACGCCGGAAGGCGACTTCGCAGAGGCGCGAAAAACTAGCCCCCGCCGGTGACGTAGCGCACGATACGCGACATTTCCCTGACCGTGGTGTCGAGATAGCGGCCACTGTTGTAGAGGCCGTCCCAGATCAGGAAAAAGGCGATGGCCATGATGACGACGACGTAACGCATGGCTGAAACTAACGCATGTGGCTGTTCGTAACCATAGAGATTTCGCCGACGGCCGATACTCGCCCGAATTCTGGCCCTCTAGCCGGCCGCCTTGGTCCAGCCGCGCACACAGCTTGCCTCTTGAAGTTCTGGTCGATGCGGTGGAAGATTGTGGTGAAAATTCACGCAGGTAGCGGCATTCGCGCCTGACGAATGAAATGTGGAGGATGTGGGGGCCGGCAGATCTTGCGCCGTCCCCGCGGAAGTCCGGGGGATGTGAGATGGCTGTTAGGGAACACAAGGGCATCGGCGACGCCATCAGGCTGGACGAGTTCAACTTCGCCGAGATCGTCAAGGGCTTGCCGGCCAAGGCGCGCATGGTGCTGTCGGCGGCGATGAAACTGCCGCGCGGCTCGCTCAAGGTAAGGATGCCGGATGGCCGCGCCGTTCTTGTCGGTGGCAATGCGCCCGGACCTGACGCCGAACTGGTGCTGAAGAACTGGCGCCTGCCCGGCCGCGCCTTTTCCGGCGGCACCATCGGCGTTGCCGAATCCTACATGGATGGCGATTGGGAAAGCCCCGATGTGACCAGCTTTCTCGAACTGTTCGTCGTCAACTCGGCCATCGGCGAACGCGTCGCCGGCGGCGCCAGCTGGCTCATCAACACCGTCCAGCGCATCCGCCACTGGTTCAACGAAAACACCCGCACCGGCTCGAAGCGCAACATTTCGGCGCATTACGACCTCGGCAATGCATTCTACAAGCAATGGCTCGATCCCAGCATGACCTATTCGTCGGCGCTCTATGCCACCGGCGCCAACGATCTGGAAAGCGCGCAGGCCGCCAAATATCGCGCTCTGGCCAAGGACACCGGCATCGGCAAGAAGGACCATGTGCTGGAGATCGGCTGCGGCTGGGGCGGTTTTGCCGAATTTGCCGCGCGCGAGATCGGTTGCCGCGTCACCGGCCTGACCATCAGCCGCGAACAGCACGACTTCGCCAAGGCGCGCATCCACAAGGCCGGACTGTCTGACAAGGTCGATATCAAGCTGCAGGATTACCGCGACGAAACAGGCACTTACGACCGCATCGCCTCGATCGAGATGTTCGAGGCGGTCGGTGAAAAATACTGGCCGGTGTTCTTCGGCAAGATGAAGGCCTGCCTGAGACCCGGCGGCACCGCCGGCCTGCAAATCATCACCATCAACGAGGCCGCCTACGACACCTATCGCGCGCGGCCAGATTTCATCCAGCGCTACGTCTTCCCGGGCGGCATGCTGCCGACGCCGTCGATCCTCAAGACGCTGGGCAGCGACCATGGCCTTGCCCATCTGCGCGAGCGCGTCTTCCCGGACGACTATGCCCGCACGCTTGCCGAATGGCGCAACCGCTTCTGGCAGTCGTGGGAAAAGATCGTCCCGCTCGGCTTCGATGACCGTTTCAAGAAGCTCTGGGAGTTTTACCTCCACTATTGCGAAGCCGGCTTTAGAGCCAGCTACATCGACGTGCGCCAGGTGGTCTACAAGGCGTAGAGTTGGGTTGAGCGGGCATTGCCCGCCCGTTTCCCTCACAGCAGGATGCGGTATTTCGCAAATCCCGCTTCGCCCTCGCCGGCAGGCTCGATCTTGAGGGATTTCACCCCTGAAATAAAATCCTTCGCCCTGGGACCGGTCTCGAATACGGCGCTGGTTCCGGGCAGCGGCGTGAACGACCAGTTGTCGTCGGCCGAGGGATTGATCGTGCCTTCGCTGACGACATAGCGCACGATTACGTCACGGTTGGTGTCCGGCGCCTCGTAAATGATCTTCGAGGCATTGATGTCAGGGAAATTGCCTCCACCGCCGGCGCGGTAATTGTTGGTGGCGACGACGAATTTCGCTGCCGGATCAATTGGCTTGCCATCGAAGCTGAGGTCGACGATGCGGCTGGAGCCGGCATTGGCGACGCCACCCTTGGCATCGTATTTCGGCGGCTGCGATAGATCTATCTTGTAGCTGACGCCATCGATCACATCGAAATTGTAGGACGGGAATTCGGTGTCGATCAGCGCCTGGTCGGCCTTCCCGGCCTCGATCCTTTTGAAGATGCCGGCTGACATTTCCAGCCATTCCTTCACCTGCGCGCCGGTGATTTCAACCGCCCGCACCGTGTTCGGATAGAGATAGAGGTCGGCGACGTTCTTGATGGCGATGTCGCCCACCGGCACGTCGGTGTAGTAGTCGGCACCGTTACGCCCGCCGGCCTTGAAGGGCGCTGCCGCCGACAGCAGCGGCACATCCTTCCATTGCGTGGCCTTCAATATGTCCTTGAGATACCAGCTCTGCGCCTGATTGACGATCTGCACCGACGGATCGTCCGCGACCAGCGCGAAATAGGAATAGAGCGGCGCCGAGGTTTTGCCGACCGGGCGGCGGACATAGGCAAGCGTTGCCTCATGGTCCGCCTTCAGCGCATCGACGACGCGCTGGTCGTCCGCAACGGTCGGCTTGTTCGCCTTGTCGACGCGTTCGTAGATCGGCCGTGCCTCCGAGGCCGCCGAGACGACCCGCCATTTCGATCCGTCGCGTTCCAGAAGCAGGTCGATCAGGCCCATATGCGAGCCCCAGAAACCGCCCATCACTGCCGGCTTGCCTTGCAGCGTGCCCTTTTCGGTGTCGACGCCATCAAGTGCCTGAAAATCCTTCTTGCCGGGGAAGACCAGATGCTGATGGCCGGTGAACACCGCATCGATGCCCTCGACACCGGCAACGAAGAACGAGGCGTTCTCCATGCCGTCGCCCTGCTTGACGTCGATGCCGGAATGCGAGAGGGCGATAACAATGTCGGCGCCCTCCTCCTTGATCTGCGGCACCCAGGCTTTGGCCGCCTCGACGATGTCGCGCGTCCGGACATTGCCTTCCAGATTCTTCAGGTCCCAGATCATGACCTGCGGCGGCACGAAGCCGATGATACCGATCTTGATCGGTTGCTCGCCGCCTGACCCGTCCTTGATCTTCTTGTCGAGGATGACATAGGGCTTGAGGCCCATCGTGTCGTTCGCTTTGTCGGCGTAGTAATCGTAGGGCAGGACATTCACATGGATGTCCGTCGTCTCCATGATCCTCAGATGCGCTTGATTGGCCTGCGCGTGGGCGGAGAATGGATGCAGCATGATCAGCGCCCCGCTGGCGGCCGCGCCGGCAAGGAAACCGCGGCGGGAGACGGGGTGGTGGAGAGACGACATTGGTTTTCCTTCCCAGCGACGTGACAAATCCCAGCCCCGGGAGGAAGCTTCGCGCCGAAGACCGGCCATGTCCATCAGCAAGTCAGTCGATCAGCAAAAGGTGACGGCTGGATGAATATCCCTGGCCGAGAGCAAGGACCTCAGCCCTTGTCGTCATCGCCCTGGGTGATCAGCCGAGCGCTGCGCTGGCCGGTGAAATATATCCATAGCCAGCTAAGTGACACCGACAGCCGGTTGCGGAAACCGATCAGGAAATAGATGTGCGCCACGCCCCATAGCCACCAGGCAAGCCAGCCGGTGAGCTTGATCCAGCCGAAATCGATCGCGGCTGCCCACTTGCCGATCGTCGCAAGGTCGCCGGCATGTTTGTAGCGGAAAGGACGCGATCCGTTATCGCCAGCCAGCCGCGCCTTGATCGTCGCGGCGACATGCTTGCCCTCTTGCTTGGCGGAGGGCGCCACGCCGGGCACCGGCTTGCCGTCCGGCCGCAACACATGGGCAGTGTCGCCGATGACGAAGATCTCGGGACTGTTCGGCACGGTCAGATCGGGTTCGACCATCACCCTGCCCGCCCGGTCGACCGGCGCGCCCAGCCATTCTCCCGCGGGCGAAGCGGCAACGCCGGCGGCCCACAGGATCGTCCGCGCGGGAAGATGGGTATCGCCAAAGACGACGCCTTCCGCATCCAGCAGCGTGACGGCGCGGCCAAGCTCGACCGTGACGCCCCGCCGTTCCAGCGCCTTGCGGGCATAGTCGGAGAGTTCCGGCGCGAAATTGGCCAGGATGCGGTCGCCGGCCTCGACCAGCACCACACGCGCCTGCCGCGTGTCGATGTTGCGGAATTCGCCGCGCAGCGTCTCATGCGCGAGTTCGACAATGGTGCCGGCAAGCTCCACCCCGGTCGGGCCGCCGCCAACGATGACCAGCGTCAGCAGAGCCTGGCGCGTGGCCGGATCGGTCTCGCGCTCGGCCTGCTCGAAGGCGAGCAGGATGCGGCGGCGGATAGTAGTGGCGTCCTCAAGCGTCTTCAGCCCGGGCGCAAAAGGCTCCCACTCGTCGTGGCCGAAATAGGCGTGGCGGGCGCCGGTGGCGAGCACCAGTGTGTCGTACGCGATCGAACTCCCACCCTCGAGCAGCACGCGTTTACCGGCCCGATCGACGCCGGTGACGTTGCCCAAGAGGGTCGTCACGTCCTTGCGTTTGCGCAGCAGATGGCGGATCGGCCAGGCAACCTCGGAGGTCGCCAGCGATGTAGTTGCCACCTGGTAGAGCAGTGGCTGGAAAAGGTGGTGGTTGCGCTTGTCGATCATGGTGATGCGCACCGGAGCGCCGGCCAGTGCGCGGGTGAGTTCGAGACCGCCGAATCCTGCACCGACGACAACGACGTGATGGCTGGTTTCACTCATCGCATTCACCCCTGTTTATCCGCTTTTATGTAGTAATTTTTGTGCACCGCAACAATGTCGTGAGGCGCAAGACTGCCATGCATCAAGGCTGCCCAGGACTCGCCGCTCAATGTCGCGAATGCCTATGTCGGCAGGCTCAGACGGGTATAGCCTCGCGGGGATAGGAACCACGGGAGTGAAGCATGGCCAACGACGATGACGGCGCCAAAGATGGCGACAGCCCGGCGCAATACTCTTCGCCACCGTGTTTCATGCACGAGCTCGATCCGGAATTCCGGGCGCCTTTGTCCGACTGGACCGACGTCAGGCGCTGGCGCAAGGCCGAGCGCGAACAGCTGATCGCGGCGCGGTTGGCGGTTTCGGCCGATACGCGGACAACAATGTCGCAAGCCATCGCCAAAGGTCTCGACGCGGTGATCGGCAACATTGCCGGCCGCATGGTCAGCCTCTACTGGCCGTTTCGCGGCGAGCCGGATCTGCGGCCATGGATGGCGTCGATCAACGAGCGCGGCGGCCGCACCGCGCTGCCCGTCGTCATTGAGAAGGGCCAGCCGCTGGTTTTCCGTGCCTACGTCCCCGGCGACCGGCTGGAAAAGGGCGTCTGGAACATCCCCATCCCCGCCGAGGGCGATCCGGTGCTGCCCGACATCGTCATTTCGCCGATCGTCGGCATCGATCCGCGCAATTACCGGCTGGGCTATGGTGGCGGCTTCTTCGACCGGACGCTGGCCGCTATGCCGTTCAAGCCTTTGGTCATCGGCGTCGGCTACGAGTTGCAACGCATCGCCACCATCTATCCGCAGCCGCACGACATCCCGATGGACCGGCTCGTCACCGAGGCCTCCGCCGTATAGCAGCGCAGATGTGATGTGACAAAAATCCGACTTGGTCGATAAATAATATGATCTTCGAGGATCGTTCGAAACGGCGCTCTGGGCGGATCCAACAGTGCCCAGTCGATCTTGGATTGGCTGCTTCACAACGGATGACAAGATGATCGGACGAACGATAGCGGCCGCCCTCGCAATTGCGTTTTCCTTGTCGCCCTCGCTTGCGCAACCAAAGCATCGTTTGCCGAGTGATTACAAATGGGGCCGCTGCCTGCTTGTTGTTGACGGTCAGACCCGCATATCCGGAAAGTGCTCCTACCAAATCGAGACGGGCGGCGATTTTAACATCCAGGGGCCCCGGCAAGTTTTTGCAGGTATCGACTATCCTGATACCCACAGTGGCGCGGGTGAAATGTCCAAGGATTACTGGGCAGTCGTATACAAAGACGGTGATGTCTGGGATGGCTATGGCAACTCTGACATTCGCGAAACGCACGGTGATGAAAACTGGGAAGACCTTCGCCGCGAAGGCGCGTGCTATATCGGGAGGGACGTCCGTGTATGTCTTTGGCGTTAAGCCAGTTCCGGCTTCATGCCCATGGCCGTGCGATCAACGATCTCGCGCAAGGCAAACGACGAATTGATCTTGGTCACATGCGGCATCGCGGACAGCCACTCCTTGTGGATGCGCTCATAGTCGACCAGGTCCTTGGCGGCGATGCGCAGGATGTAGTCGTATTCGCCCGACATCAGGTGGCAGGACAAGACATTGGGGCAGCGCTTGATTGCCGCCTCGAAGTCGGACAGCGTCTTTTCGAATTGTCCCGACAGCGATATATGCACGATCGCCGTCATCTGGTGGCCGAGCGCGGCATTCGAAAGCCGAGCGTGATAGCCGCGGATGGTGCCGGATTTCTCCAGATTGTCGAGCCGGCGCGAACAGGCCGACTGCGACAGGCCGACCCTCTCGGCGAGCGCCGCATTGGGTATCCGCCCATCCTTCTGCAAAGTCTCGAGAATGGCGATATCGATCCTGTCGAGCGGCATTTCTAGTGATTCCTGCGAAAATCCTGCAATTTTACGCAACGATTATCGAAACGCATGATCCCGCGCAAGCGCATTCGCAAACACCTGCGCAACGATTCGTGGTTCACTCAGTTGATACAGGGAACGAGCCCCAAGGGCCGGATCAGGAGAAGAACAATGCGCGTCGGTTGCCCCAAGGAAATCAAGAACCACGAATACCGCGTCGGCCTGACGCCAGGCTCGGTCCGCGAATACGTCGCGCATGGCCATGAAGTGCTGGTCGAGACCGGCGCGG